>NZ_JBFAON010000014.1:0-149365 GCF_040659795.1 Pseudonocardia sp. NPDC049635 | reverse complement strand
CCTGCTGCTGCTCACCCTGGATCGACTTCGCGGACACCGACCCACCGGTGCCGCCTGAGGTCTCGGCCAATCCCGTCTCCCTTCACCCGGATGCGGCCCCATCCTGCGATCGTCGAACCGATCGCGGACCATCACCGCACCACGCTCACCGACAACACCTGCCGAGCGGGATCGACGTTGCCATGCCGACCGCCGTTCCGCCTGATCGGTCGAATTGTAGGAACACCGGTGTAACTCCGATCAAGGTGTGGTGGCTGTGGTCTCCGAAAGGGGTCGTCCGGCGCTGTTCGATGGACCGTCCGGGCGGGCCGGACGTGTTCGGGGCGCGGATGACTCCGCCGCGCGATGCGACCGGACCGCATTCTCCTCACCTCGCGCTCCGGACACCGCAAGCCGCGGGTGGCCGAGCCCACCCCCGCCGGATCCGAGTGAACACCTCGCAGCCGGGTAGGTGTCCACCGTGCCCCGCAAGAACAGGTGGACCGACCTCGTCGCCGCGGCGGGTGAGGAGTTCCGTGAGCACGGTTACGACCACGCCACACTGGACGGCATCGGCGCCCGCATCGGCATCCTCAAGGGCAGCGTCTACAACTACGTCAGCAGCAAGGAGGAACTGCTGCTGGCCGTCGTCGAGGCACCGGCCCGGAGCCTGCTCGGCGAGCTGGAGCAGCTCGGCCGGGACCACACGAGCAGTGTCGCCGTCCGGCTGCGCGAGCTGGTCCGGATCCAGGTCAGGGTGTTCGCCGACCACTATCCGGCGGCGTTCGTGTACCTGCAGCACGTCGGCCGGTCCCGGACGCCCGCGTTCGCGTTCTTCGACGACATGGACCGGCGCTACACCGCCGCCGTCGAGACGCTGCTCGCCGAGGGCGCCCGCACCGGTGAGCTGTCACTGCCGGCGAGCCCGCGGGTCGCCACCCGCGCCGTGGTCGGGATGCTCGACTGGATGCAGCACTGGTTCACCCCGCGCGGACCCGACGCCGACCAGGACCTGGCCGACCAGCTGTTCGCGATGATGCTGGGCGGGCTGCTGTCCGGTGGCGGCGTGCGCGGGCTGTCCGGGGCGCTGCCCCCCACCTCGGCCGGACCCGCCGTCGCCCCGCCGCCCGCCCGGCGACCACGCGGTGGCTGATCGCGGCCCGGATCGGCCCACCGTGCTCCGGGGTCAGCGGGTGACGTCGGTGAGCGCGGCGTCGAGGATCTCCAGGCCGCGCCCGATCTCCGCCTCGGTCGCGGTCAGCGGTGGTGCGATGCGGAAGGTGCCGCCCATCCCGGGGAGCTGCACGATGTTCATGTGCAGGCCCAGCTCGGCGCACCGGCGGGTGACCGCGGCACCGAGGGCATCGGTGTCCGCACCCGTGCCGGGGCCGGAGCGGCCGCCCGGTGCGCCACCGTCGGCGTCCGCCGCGACCAGCTCCAGCCCCACCAGCAGTCCCCGGCCGCGGACGTCGCCGATCACCGGATGCCGGCCTGCCAGCTCGCGCAGCCCGTCCTGCAGCAGCGTGCCCAGCTCACGGGCCCGTTCGTCGAGCCGGTCCCGGGCGAGCACGTCGAGCACGGTGTTGCCGACCGCGGCCGGCAGCGGGTCGTTGACGTGCGTGGTCAGGAACAGGAAGCCGCGGTCGTGCGCCTCCTGCTCGATCTCCGCGCTGGTCAGGACGGCCGCCAGCGGCAGCCCCGCGCCGAGCGTCTTGGACAGCGTCAGGATGTCCGGGACGACGCCGTCGCGCTCGTGCGCGTACCAGTCACCGGTGCGGCACAGCCCGGTCTGCGCCTCGTCGAGGATCAGCAGCATCCCCCGCTCGCGGCACTTGTCGCGCAGGGCCGCGAGGTAACCGGGTGGCAGGTCGACCACACCGCCTGAACTGAGGATCGGCTCGACCAGGCAGGCGGCGAGGCTGCCGACCGACTGCGCGTCGATCAGGTCGAACCCGAGATCGAGCTGGCGACGCCAGTCCAGGTTCCCGTCGGAGTCGACGATCGAGGGCCGGAACCGGTCCGGGACCGGCAGCGCGAAGTTGCCCGGCGCCCCCGGCCCGTAGCCGGAGCGGCCCGCGACGTAGGTGGCGCTCGCGGCGCCCTGGGTCATGCCGTGCCAGGACCGGGCGAACGAGACGACCTCGTGCCGGCCGGTGACCAGTTTCGCCATCCGCAGCGCCGCCTCGTTCGACTCGGCGCCGGTGGTCAGCAGCATCGCCCGGTCCAGCGGGTCGGCGAGGGTACCGGCGAGCCGCCGCGCGAGGTCGATCACCGGGTGCGACAGCATCCCGCTGTAGAGGTGGTCGAGCCGGCCGATCTGCTCGCGGATCACCTCGACGATCTCCGGGTGCGAGTGGCCGAGGATCGCGCTCATCTGCCCGGAGGTGAAGTCGAGCAGCTCGCGGCCGTCCTCGGTGAACACCGAGGTGCCCTTGGCGCGCTCGACGATCCCGGGGGTGAACCCGCCCGCGTAGCGGATGAGGTGGCTGGTGGCGTCCGGCATGGCATCGAGGCTAGGAACCTCGGGCGTGCACGTCCATCACACGGTTCCGACGCTGCTGTTCGGTGATGATGAACAGCGGGCACACTTCGGGGATGCTGAACCCCTGGCGGTTGCGGATGCTCGGGCTGCTCGACAACCTGGGCACCGTCCGCGCGGTCGCGCAGGCCCTGCACGTCAGCCCCTCGACGGTGTCCCAGCAGCTCACCGTGCTGGAGACCGAGACCCACGCCACGCTGCTGGAGCGGTCCGGGCGCCGGGTCCGGCTCACCCGCACCGGGATCGCACTGGCCCGGCGGGGGCGGGAGATCCTGGACCGGATGGCCGAGGCCGAGGCCGAGCTGCGCGCGCTGAACGACGAGCCGATCGGCACCGTGCGCCTCGGCGTGTTCCAGAGCGCGATCCATCCGCTCGCCGTCCCGGCCGCCGCCCGACTCACCGGATCGCATCCGCACCTGCACGTGGAGCTGGTCGAGGCCGAGCCGCACGAGAGCGGACCGGCGCTGCGCACCGGTGAGCTGGACGTCGTCGTCACGACCACCGACTTCGTCGAGTTCCCGTGGAGCCGCGACCTGGAGATCGTGCCGCTCGGGGTCGACCCGGTGGTGCTGGTGCTCCCCCACGCCCACTCGCTGGCCCGGCACCGGGTGGTCGATCTCGCCGCCTGCGCCGCGGAGCTGTGGGCCTGCGACCGGTCCGGCTCCTACATGGACGAGCTCACCCGCCGGTTGTGCCGGGAGTCCGGATTCGAGCCGCGGGTGGCCTGCCGCTTCGGCAACTACCTGCTGACCCTGCGCCATGTCGAGGCCGGCCGATCGGTCGCCCTGCTGCCGGCACTCGCGGTGGCGGCCGGCCACGACGTCGTCACGCGGGAGCTGACGACACCGGTGCACCGCAACGTCGCGATCGTGCGCCGCCGCGGGACGGCGCTGCGCGCCGCGGTGGACGCGGTCGTCGAGGCGCTGCTCGACCATCCCGACATCCCGGCGCTGGCCGCGCCCGGATCGCACCGGCGGCGCTGAACCTCCTCAGGTGGCGCCCCGCCCGGTGAGGATCCGCGCGGCGAACCGCTCACCCATGAACCTGTGGGTGGCGGGGTCCGGGTGCAGGCCGTCGGGCAGCGGGTGATCCAGGGCGTCGGCCGGGCCGTACAGCGACTCCCCGTCGACGTGGTGCAGGTTCGGGTCGGCACCGCTGCGCTCGGCCACGATCCGGGCCAGGTGCTCGCGTATGACGCGCAGGGTGAGCTTCCCGGCCGCGACGTCGGCCGGGTCCCCCGTCGCGACGAACCGCAGCTCGCCTGCGGCCACCGCCACCGGGTCGAACGCTGCCGGCCCCGGCGTGTCCTCGTGGATCGGGCAGTGGATCGGCGAGACCACCACGAGCGGGGCCTCCGGGTGCCCCTCGCGGACGGTGTCGAGGAATCCGTGCACGGCCGGACCGAACGCCCGCAGCCGCATCAGGTCGGTGTTGACCAGATTGATCCCGATCTTGACGCTGATCAGGTCGGCCGGGGTGTCCCGGGTGACGCGCGCGGCGAACGGGTCGAGCAGCGCGCTGCCGCTGACACCGAGGTTGACCAGGTCGAACCCGCCCGCCACCGCCGCGACCGCGGGCCAGGTGCCGAGCGGGTGCCCGGCGCCCGAACCCTGGCTGACGGAGCTCCCGTGATGCAGCCAGAGCGGCCGCCGCCGCGGTGCCGGGCGCAGCGCGGCGTCGGCGCGCAGCTCGACGATCTCGACGGTCTCGTTGTGCGGCAGCCAGATCTCCAGCACCTTGGGCCCCGCGGGGAGGTCGTCGAACACGATGGTTGCGGGTTCGGCCGGGCTGGTCTCGCGGGTGCCGGTGGCAGGATCGACCGTGACCGTGGTGGCGGTCTCGAGGCTTGCCCTGGCGACCGGGCGGTCGTCGACCACCAACTCGAACACCCCGGGTGGTCGTGCGGGCAGTCCGCGGTAGCCGATCCGGGTCGCGAGTGCGGTCAGCTCGACGGTTCTCGCCTCCGTCTCCGCGACGAGCCGGACCCCCGACGGCTGGGCCTCGGCCTGCTCCAGCTGCGGGTCGCGGGCCTGGGCGAGTGCCGCTGCCGGCAGCCGGTGCGCGCGGAACCCGGCCGGTGTCCGTTCGATCTCCAGCGCACCGCGGACCAGCTCCGCGGTGCCGGAGGAGCTGACCGGTCGCGCGGTATCGCGCATCGTGCCTCCACCGGGACGGGCGCCCCGTGCGGGCGCGCTCGGGTCGAGCAGACACCGTGCCGCCACGGCACGGTCAACCGGGTCCGGTCGTGTTCCGGGCCACCACCCGAGCACACCGGGCCGCGGAAGCGCTCGGCCGGGCCGGTGCAGCGGTGTCAGACGCCGCGGGTCCGCAGGAGGCGGGAGTCGGTGAGTGCCGGGCGGTCGAGCGCGAACTCCTCGATCGGGTACCCGGTACGTCCGGTGAGCGCGAGCTCGGCCAGGATCCGGCCGAGCAGCGAGGTGAACGCGGACGCGGGACCGGCGCCGACCGCGACGCTGACCCGGGGGTGCCCCGGCACCGTGCCGAGCACGAGGCGCCCGTCCGGCGGGGTCGTGCACAGGCTGGTCGTCGTGCACAGCTCGGGCCCCAGCATCCCGGGCACGTGCTCGGCGAGGAACGCCTCCTGGCGCTTGTGGTGCAGCGGGTCCGGCTCGAACACCCACGGGGCGGCGGTGGCCTCGGGGGCGAACCTGCGCTCACCGAGCCCGGTGGCGACCTCGGCGTGCACGCCGAACCCGGTGTAGTCCTCCGCGCCGTGCCACCGGAACACCGGGAACCGCTCGGGCGAGAAGTCGATCAGGTTCGGGGTCGCGTAGTAGGTGAGCACCTCCTGGGTCGCGGTCAGCGGGAGGGCGGGCAGCAGCCCGTCCAGCACTTCGTTGGTGCCCGCGTCGACCGCGACGACGACGCGCTCGGCCCGGTAGATCTCGTCGTCGGTGACGACCTCGACGTGCCGGCCCGGGTCGTGCAGCACCCGGACCGGGCTGTTCTCCCGGATCTGCGCGCCGTGACCGCGGGCCAGCGCGACGTGCGTGGCGTCGGCCCGCCGCACGTCGAGGACGCCCGAGCGCCTGCGGTGGAGAGCCCGTTCGGTGCCGTGCAGCCGGAACTGCGGCCAGCGCGCGGTGATCGACCCGGCGTCGAGCAGCTCGGCGGTGGTGTCGTCGTCGGCGCGGGCGCCGGGGGCACCACCGTGCCGGGGGGCGACGGCGGTGCCGGGCCCATGGCCTGCCCCGACGTCGGTGATCACCAGGCCGCCGGTCTCGGTCAGCAGGGTCTGCCCGGACAGGCTCTCGACCTGTCGCCAGGTGCGGTGGGCGTGCGGGGCGAGCGCGGCGTGGACGTCGCGGCGCGGGGTGAGCCCGAAGGTCCGGCTGTGCTCACGGCGCCCGGTGTCGTGGTCGGGTCCCGGAGCGCGCTGCTCCAGCCCGAGCACACCGGAGTACGGCGCCGCGGTGCGGGCGAGCCAGTAGAGCGCGGCCGAGCCGATGCCGCCGCACCCGACCACGAGAAATGGAGCGTCGCTGTTCACCGTGGATCTCCCGGAGGTAGGCGCCCTCCACCCTGACCCTGACGACAGCGCGGCGGGGGTGTTCGGCCATCGACCGTCCCGATACTCCGATAAGGACGCCCTTATGATTCGGGTATGGACGTCGAGCTGCGTCAGCTGCGGGTGTTCCTCACGGTCGCCGCGGAGCTGCACTTCAGCCGGGCCGCGGCCCGGCTGCACGTCAGCCAGCCCGCACTCAGCCAGCAGATCCGGACCCTGGAACGGGCCGTCGGAGCGTCCCTGTTCGACCGGACCAGCCGGGCCACCGAGCTGACGCCCGCCGGGCGGGTGCTGCTCGACGCCGCCCCGCGTGTGCTGTTCGAGGCCGAGCGCGCAGGCGTCCGGGTCCGGCAGGCGGCGGAGGGTGCGAGCGGGCTGCTCGTCGTCGGCTCGGTCGGGACCGCCCTCGCCTCGATCGCGCCCCGGATCCTGCGCACGGTCCGGGCCCGGTTCCCGGACCTGCAGATGGAGGTGTCCCAGCACGACACCGCGGCCCAGATGGTGATGCTCGCCGAGGAACGGCTCGACGTGGGACTGGTCCGCTCGGCGGCGCCGACGAGCGGGGTGGTCGTCGAGGAGCTGGTCACCGAGCCGTTGCTGGTCGCGCTCCCCGGCGACCATCCGCTGGCCCGGCACGACACCGTGGAGGCCGCGGCGCTCGCCGACGAGCCGTTCGTGCTGTGGCCGCGGCCGCTGGGCGCCGAGTTCTTCGACATCATCACCGGCTACTGCCGCGATCACGGGTTCACCCCCCGGATCGTCGCCGAGGGCGCCGACATCGAGACCCAGCTCAGCCTGGTCGCGGCCGGTATCGGGGTCTCGCTGCAGCCGTCGTACTACGCCAACCTGCGCCCGCCGGGCGTCGCGTTCCGGCCGCTGTCCGGTGAGGTGCCCTCGGTCGCGCTGCAGGTGGCGTGGCGGCGGCGCAACCGCTCCGCCGCGGTGACCCACTTCGTCGGCGCGGCCCGGGAGTGCGCCGGCACCGGCACCGAGATCGGCACCTGAGCCGGCGCCGGCGCCGACATCAACACAGGCGCCGGCGCCGACATCAACACGGCCGCCGGCGCCGACATCAACACGGCCGCCGGCGCCGACATCAAGACAGGCGCCGATACCGACACAGCCGCCGGTACCGGCATCGACGCAGGCGCCGGCCCGGACACCGGCTCCGTCACTGCCCGGTGAGCCGGCACCGGTTGGTTCAGGCCGTGCCGTCCGGCCGCTGCGGCCAGCCGGGGACGACGTCGAGGTGCTCGCCGACCCGGCCCGGGAAGCGCGGTGGCCGCTTCTCCAGGAACGAGGCGACCCCCTCGCGCGCATCCGCCGCGCGCCCCAGGTCCCGGATCGCCGCGGAGTCGAGGCGATGTGCCTCCCACGGTGACGACGCCCCCAGCATCGACCACAGCAGCCTGCGGCTCAGCGCGACCGACACGGCGGAGGTGTTCTGTGCGATCTCCCGGGCGAGCCCGCGTGCGGTGCCGATCAGCTCGTCGTCCGGCACGACCCGCGAGACGAGCCCGCCGGAGAGCGCCTCGGCGGCGTCGAACACCCGGCCGGTGGCCACCCACTCCATTGCCTGCGAGATGCCGACGACCCGGGGCAGGAACCAGCTCGACGCCGCCTCGGGCACGAGCCCGCGGCGGGCGAACACGAAGCCGAAGCGTGCCGAGGTGGCCGCGATCCGGATGTCGGCGGGCAGTGTCATCGTCGCGCCGATGCCGACCGCCGGCCCGTTGACCGCCACGATCACCGGTTTCAGCGAGGCCGCGATCCGCAGCGAGACCACACCGCCCGCGTCCCGCGGGACGCCGCCGACGGTGCCGAAGTCACCGCGTTCGACGGTGCGCGCCTCGTCGTCGGCGTCGAAGGTGCGCTCGCCGCGGCCGAGGTCGGCGCCCGCGCAGAAGCCGCGTCCGGCACCGGTGAGGATCACCACGCGCACGGACTCGTCGGCGTCGGTGGCGTCGAAGGCGTCGACCAGCTCGCGGGCCATCGTGGCGGTGAAGGCGTTGAGCCGGTCCGGGCGGTGCAGGGTGATCGTGGCGACCCCGGCCCCGGCTCCGCCGTCGTGGTCGACCCGGATCTCGCTGTACTCGCTCATCGGGTCATCCTGTCCCGCCGGGACCGGCCGCCGGGGGCCGGGCAGCCGGGCGCCGGGCCAGGACCCCGCAGACCGGGCCGATGGGCCATGCTGACGCGATGAGCACCGCCGAGGACACCGACCCGGGAGCGCCCCGGCGCGGTGGGGGCCGGGACGCGATCACCGCGGCCGCCCGCGAGAGCTTCGCCGAGCGTGGCTACCACGGCGCCTCGATCCGGGACATCGCCCGGCGGGCCGGGCTGTCGCTGTCCGCCCTCTACTACTGGCACCCCAGCAAGCAGCACCTGCTGGCCGCGCTGATGGAGGAGATCACCCACGACTACTTCGGGCGCTGCGACCTCGCGCTGCGCGAGGCGGGCGACGACCCGGCGGACCGGCTGAGCGCACTCGTCCGGGTCACCGTGGAGTACCGGGTCAGCCGGCGGGTGGAGAGCAACATCGCCGCCCTCGAATGGCGCAACCTCGAACCCGCCAACCGGGAGCGGCTGAGCGGGCTGCGCCGGGCCGCGACCCGGCTGTGGGCCGACATCATCGACGACGGCGTCGCCCGCGGGGTCTTCGGCTGCCCGCACCCCGACGACGCCCGGCGGGCCGTCCTCGCCGCCTGCAACGCGATCGTGCAGTGGTACGAGCCGGGGGGCGAGATCTCGCCGCCGGAGCTGGCGGAGCGCTACACCGGCATCGCGCTGCGGATCGTCGAGCACCGCGGCTGAGCGGCCCCTCACGAGCCTGCCGACATCACGTCGAGCAGGTCGGCGAACCGCGCCCGGGCCGCCTCCCGCCGGGTCGGCACGTGCTCGGAGGGCACCTCCCGGGGCTCGTACTCGCGCAGTATCCGCCGGGCGACCGTCACCTTGTGCACCTCGTCCGGGCCGTCGTAGATGCGGGCGGCCCTGGCGTGCCGGTACATCGCCTCCAGCGGCAGGTCGGTGGTGTAACCCAGCGAGCCGTACGCCTGGACCGCCCGGTCGATCACGTTGTAGAGCACACCGGCGCCGTAGAACTTGATCATCGCGATCTCGGTGAGCGCCGCGGCGGTGCCGCCCTGGTCCATCTTCCACGCGGCCTGCAGCGTCATCAGCCTGGCGGCCGTCATCTCGGCGGCCGAGGTCGCGACCCAGTCCTGCACCATCTGCTTGTCGGCGAGCAACGAGCCGTGCGTGTACCGGGAGACCGCCCGTTCGCACAACATGTCGAACGCCCGCCGGGACTGGCCGAGCCAGCGCATGCAGTGGTGGATGCGGCCGGGCCCGAGCCGCTGCTGGGCGAGCAGGAAACCGTCGCCCTCCTCGCCGATCAGGTTCTCGGCGGGGACCCGGACGTCCCGGTAGCGGATCTCGGCGTGCCCACCGGGCCGGCCGAAGTGCTCGTGCGGGTCGCCCATCGTCGGCACGTCCCGCAGGATCTCCACGCCCGGCGCGTCGGCGGGCACCACGAAGATCGACGCCCGCCTGCGCGGCGGCGCGTCCGGGTCGGTGACGGCCATCAGGACGAGGATGTCGGCCACCGAACCGTTCGAGGTGAACCACTTGTGCCCGTTGACGAGGTAGCCGTCGCCGTCCCGGACGGCGCGGGTGGTGAGCAGCGTCGGATCGGCCCCCGCGCCGGGCTCGGTCATCGAGAACGCGCTGCGCAGCGTGCCCTCGAGCAGCGGTTCGAGCCATCGCCGCTTCTGCTCGGCGTTCGCACCGAGGGCCAGCAACTCGGCGTTGCCGGAGTCCGGTGCGTTGTTGCCGAACACGGCGGGCGCGTACACGCAGCGGCCCAGGATCTCGTGCATCAGCCCGAGCCGGACCTGCCCGAAGCCCCCGCCACCGAGCTCGGGCGGCAGGTGCGCCGCCCACAGCCCCCGCGCCCGGACCTCCTGCTTGAGCGGCGCCGTCACCCGGTCGAGGTCGGCCGGTTCCAGGTCGAGCGTCTCCAGCGGGATGATCTCGTCGCGGACGAAACCCTGCATCCACTCCAACTGCTCGGCGAACTCCGGTTCGGTCGAGAAATCCCAGGCCATCGGCTCCCCTCTCAGATTCCCGCTTCGCGCAGGGCGGCCCGTGCGGATCCGCCCAGCAGGGTCAACTGCTCCGCGCGCGCCCGCGCCTCGGCCAGGTGCCCGTCCTCGGCCATGTGCCCGGCGAGGTAGCGGGCCGCCACCCCGGCGCTGATGCAGGCCGCCCGCCAGCGGGCGAACGCGGTCCAGTACGGCAGGTCCGCGACGTCGCGGCCGGAGCGGTCCGCGTAGCGGCGCACCAGCTCGTCGCGCCGCGGGAAGCCGGGTGCGGTGCTCGGACCGGCCGTCGTCGGCACCAGGTCCTCGCCGGGGTCCGGCCAACCCGAGGTCAGCCAGGCCAGGTCCGCCATCGGGTCGCCGGTGGTGGCGAGCTCCCAGTCCAGGACGGCCCGCAACGTGCCGTCCGGCCCGAACACCGCGTTGCCGGGCCGGTAGTCACCGTGCACGATCCCGGTGCCCTGCTGCGGGACGTGTGCGAGCAGCAGGTCGTGTACCTCGTCGAGCAGCGTCAGGTCGGTGGCGAGGCCGGGCAGCCGCTGCGCCGAGGCGCGCAGCTGAGCGTGCCAGCGCCACAGCTGGCGCTGCAGGTAGCCGGTGCGGCGCACGAGGCCCCCGAGCCCGATCCGGGCCGGGTCCAGCGCGTGCAGCTCGACCAGGACGTCCACGGTCTGTTCCCCGGCCCGGGCGCAGGCGGCCGGGCCCAGCGCGGTCCCGGCCGCGGCGTCGGCGAGCACCGCGCCCTCGACGAACTCCATGACGTAGAACTCCGCGCCGGTGACAGCCGGATCGGGGCAGAAGGCCAGCGGACGTGGGACCGGCACGGCGGTCGGTGCCAGTGCACGCAGGAACCCCCACTCCCGGGCCATGTCGTGCGCGCCGGCGAGCACCCCGCCGGTCGGCGGGCGGCGCAGCACGTAGGTCGCCCCGGTGGCGTCGGTGACCCGGTGGGTGAGGTTCGAGCGGCCGCCGACGACCAGCTCGAACCGGACCGGCCCGACGAGCCCGGCGACGTTGCCGGTGAGCCAGCGCGTGACCCGGTCCGGATCGAGCCCGACGGCCTGGGGGCCGGCCGGCCGGTCGGGATCGCTGCCCATCACCCGTCCTCACGTCGGCGCTGAACGATCGTTAAGGCAGCATGACACCGGGCGGGGAACGGGGAAAGGGCACGAGGGAGGGCACGGTGAGGGTTTGATGAGCGGCGGTGCAGCGGACGGCACCCGGCGGGTGCGGGTCACGACGCACGGCGGGGTGACCGAGGTCCGGCTGTCCCGGCCGGACAAGCGCAACGCGCTCGATCCCGCGATGTTCGCCGCGCTGGTCCGGACCGGCGAGCGGCTCCGCACCGAGGGGGCGGTACGGGCCGTGGTGCTCTCCGGCGAGGGTCCCGACTTCTGCGCCGGACTCGACCTGGGTGCGCTCCGCGCGATGGCCGAGGTCAGCGGCTCTCGGCCACCGCAGCGCTACCGCCTCCGGACGGCCCGGCCCGGGCGGCGGGTCAGCGCGCCGCGCACGTGTGGGCCCGGATCCCGGTACCGGTGATCGCCGCGCTGCACGGGAACGCGCTCGGCGGCGGCCTGCAGGTGGCGTTGGGCGCCGATATCCGGATCGTCGCGCCCGATGCCCGGTTGTCGGTCATGGAGGTGTTGTGGGGGCTGGTGCCGGACATGACCGGCACCCAGCTGCTGCCCGAGCTCGTCGGCCGGGACGTCGCGAAGGAGCTGGTCCTGACCGGACGGGTCGTGCGCGGTGATGAGGCCGTCACGCTCGGGCTGTGCACCCGGACCGCACCGGATCCGCGGGCGGCGGCGCTGGAGCTGGCCGGTGAGATCGCCGCACGCAGTCCGCACGCGGTCCGGGCCGCGGTACGGCTGCTGGACCTGGCGGGCCGGGTCGATCTGGCCGCCGGCTTCGCCGCCGAGCAGGACGAGATCGGCGCGTTGATCGGCAGTCCGAACCAGGCCGAGGCGGTGGCCGCGCGATCGACCGGTCGCGAGCCGGTCTTCACCGACCCGGAGTGACCGGGTCAGGACCTGTCCGGCCCCGTGCCGTGGTCGAGCCGGTCGGAGCGGTCGACGGCGAGCCTGCCGAGGTCGCCGACGTGGGTCGGGCACACGTCGATGTCGGCGTGGTGGGCCCAGCCGTGCTCGATGCAGCGGGCGCGGAGCACCGGATCGAACCTCTCGGTACCCGAGACCGTGACGTCATGGGTGACGGGGGGCGTCCAGCAACCCTGCACGTCGCAGTACACCCACCCCTGGGTGACGATCATCCGATTCCACTCCTCCCGGTCGGGTACGTCTCCCGCCCCTCTCGGATGCCCCACCGGTGGATCGTGGATCGTGCTGTCACCGGTGGACGACCTGCGGCCGGGACCGGAACGACCGGCGGCATCGGCGCGCGCGGTCGTCCGGTAGCCGAGTGCGAGGCTGTGATTAATCGATTAACCTCAGGCTAGGAGGTTGCCGAGAAGGCGTCAACCCGTGTCGGAGAAGCAGGATGGGACGAGGAGCGCTATGGGACGTCGAGCCGTCCAGCTGAGCGATGTGGCGGAGCGGGCCGGGGTGTCGGTGGCCGCCGCGTCCTACGCGTTGTCCGGGCGCGGACGGGTCTCGCAGGAGACCAGGGACCGCGTGTTGCGTGTCGCCGAGGAGCTCGGCTACCGGCCCAACGCGACGGCGCGCAACCTGCGCCGTCGCCGGCACGGCGTGCTCGGCCTGCACCTCCCGCACCGGTTGACCAGCCACGAGTTCTACATGGACTTCGTGTTCGGGGCCGTCGAGACCTGCGACGACGCCGGGCTCTCGGTGCTGCTGGTCGGTGAGCACGGTGCCCGCGACGTGGGCCTCGACGCCGCCATCGTGCTCGACGTGACGGCGGCCGACCCCATCGCACGCCACCTGTTGAGCGGCGGCGCCCCCGTCGTCGCCGCCGAGGAGGTGCCGCCGGAACTCGCCCGGCCCGCCGTCACCGTGACGGTCGATCACACCCGGCACGCGACGGAGATGCTCGACGCGCTCGACGCGCGCGGGCACCACCGGATCGCGCTGCTCGCCCCCGGGTCGGACGCCGCGTGGGCCGGCGCCCTGCAGACCGCGTACCGGAGGTGGTGCGAGACGCACGACCGGCGGCCGATCCTGACCGAGCTGCCCTTCTTCGCCCAGGAACAGGTGCAGGTCCTGCTCGGCGAGCTCATGCAGGCGCGACCCGACGTCGTGCTCGTCGGCACCGACAGCACCGCGGGCTCGGTCGCGACCTGGCTGCGCGAACACGACCACCGGGAGACGGCCGTCGCGGCCTACATCCGCTCGTCGGCCACCGACGCGCTGGGCGCCGGGGTGCTCGCGCTCGACCTGCGGCCGCGGGAGTTCGGCCGGGAGTGCGCACGGCGGGCGCTCGAGATGATCGGGCAGGAACCGCCGGCCGAACCGGTGACGGTCGAGTTCACCGGACCGCGCCTGGTCGGGGCCGGTGCCCCCGAGCCGGGCGAGCGCTGAGCCGCCGGCCCGGCGCGCCCGGTCACCGACGCCGACCGGCCACCGGCCGGCCCGGCCGCTCGGGTCAGTCCTGCGGCGACGACGGGACGACGAGCCCGCTCTCGTAGGCGTAGATGACCACCTGCGCGCGGTCGTGTGCGCCGATCTTGGTCATGATCCGGTTCACGTGCGTCTTCACCGTCAGCGGTGAGATCACCAGCTCGGCGGCCAGCTCCTGGTTGGACCGGCCCCTGGCGACCAGCTCCAGCACCTCCCGCTCGCGTGCGGTGAGCGTCTCCAGCGACGGCCCGGGAGGCCGGGCACCGGGGCCGGGGTCCAGGTTCCGGCTGACGGTCAGGTACTTCTCGATCAGCGCACGCGTGGCGGCCGGTGACAGGAGCGCCTCCCCGTCGTGGATCGCCCGGACCGCGCGCGGGATCTCCTCGGGCTCGGCACCCTTCCCGATGAACCCGCTGGCCCCGGCCCGCAGCGCGGCGACCACGTAGTGGTCCTCCTCGAAGGTGGTGAGCACCAGCACCCGGGTCCCGGCGAACCGCTCGTCGGCGCAGAGCGCCGCGGTGGTCCGGATGCCGTCGAGGCGCGGCATCCGGATGTCCATCAGCACCACGTCCGGGGTGGTCCCGGCGATCACCTCCAGGGCCTCGACGCCGTCACCCGCCTCCCCCACCACGTTCACCTGCGGATCGGCCCCGAGCAGGCCGCGGATCGCGGACCGGATCAGCGGCTGGTCGTCGACGATCACGACACTCGGCATCGCCGGCCCTCCCCCACCGCGGCCGGCACGGGCAGGTGCACGTCCAGCCGGAAGATCCCGTTGCGTTCCTCGGCGCTGACCCGGCCCCGGACCGACGACGCCCGTTCCCGGATGCCGTGCAGCCCGTACCCGCCCGGAGCACCCGAGCGGCGGCGGTCGTCCCCGTCGACCGGGTTGGTGACCAACAGGCGCAGGGTGTCCCGCTCGGCGGCGATCAGGACGTGCGCGCGGGACTCGGCGCCGTGCTTGAGGACGTTGGTCAGCGCCTCCTGCAGTACCCGGTAGGCGACGACGTCGGTGGCCGGGGACAGCGTCGGGGGCACCTCCCCGGTCCGCCGGACGGTCACCTCCAGTCCGGACGCCGCCAGCGACGCGACGAGCTCGGGCAGCTGGTGCAGGCCGGGCCGGGCCACGGGGGGCTGGTCGTCGTCGGCGCGCAGCACGGCGAGCAGGTCCCCGATGTCGCCGAGCACCCGGCGGGCCGCGGAGCGGATCGTGGCCAGTGCCTCGGTCGCCGCGGGTGGCCCGTCGCGCAGGTTCGCGGACGCGACGCCGGCGTTCAGGCTGATCACCGCGATCTGGTGGGCGACGACGTCGTGCAGGTCACGGGCGATCCGCAGGCGTTCCTCGGTGACCCGCCGGACGGCCTCGATCTCCCGGGTCGCCTCCGCGTTCACCGCACGGGCGGTGATCGAGGCGATGTAGTCGCGGCGGCTGCGGGTGCTGTCCCCGAGTGCCGCGGCGAAACCGATCGTCACCGCGATCTGGACCGTCACCGGCGACTGCACGGTGCCGAGCGCGGCGAGGACCGTCGCGGGGACGACGACCGCCAGCACCGCGAGACAGGCGACGACGGTGTCCCGCCGCCCGTGGTGGTCGGCGTAGGTGAACATCGCGACGGCGAGCGCGAACACCGACAGCGGGGTGACCGGCCCGGCGAACAGCACGCCGACGAAACAGGCCGCGCAGGCGACGAGTACCGGCAGCGGGTGCCGGTGGCGCGCCCACAGCAACACCGCGGGCAGCGCCTCCAGGACCACCCCGGCCGGGGTCGAATCGCCGAACCGGTCGGACAGCTGCGTGCACACCGCGCCGAGGACGACCACGGTCACCAGCACGTCGGTCAGCCACACCGGGATCAACCGGCGCGGCGGTCCGATCGCGGTCGCGTGCACCGCCCCATTGTCCACGGCCCGGGCCGCCGGGCACTCCTGCACCGGTTGTGCCCGCACGTACTGCGGCCGCGGTACGCCGGAAGACAACCACGGGTCGATGCCGGTGTCCCGCAACGGAGCAAGGGTGGAACCGACCGGAAGCACAGAGATCGGACACCATGAACGAGGCCATACTGTCCGCACGCAACGTGCGGAAGACCTACCGGAGCGCGATCGGTGGCGCGGAGGCGCTGCGCGGAGTCTCCATGGATGTGTACGAGGGCGAGAGCCTCGCCATCGTCGGGCGCAGCGGCTCGGGCAAGTCCACCCTGATGCACCTGCTCGCGCTGCTGGACGAGCCGACCGACGGCACCATCCTGCTCGACCACCGCGACAGCTGGGAGCTGCGCCGGTCGCGGTTGAACCGGGCCCGGAACAAGACCTTCGGCTTCGTCTTCCAGCAGTTCCTGCTCTCCCCCGACCAGACGGTCCTGGAGAACGTCATGCTGCCGCTGAAGATCGCCGGGCTGGCCCCGAAGGTCCGCCGCGAGCGCGCGCTGTCGACGCTGGAGCAGCTCGAGATGGCCCACAAGGCGTCCAGCCGGGCCACCGACCTGTCCGGCGGGCAGAAGCAGCGGGTCGCGATCGCCAGGGCCATCGTCGGCAACCCGCGGATCCTGTTCGCCGACGAGCCGACCGGCAACCTCGACGACACGACCGGCGGCATCGTCGAGGACCTGCTGTTCACGCTGAACCGGGAGCAGGGCATCGCCCTCGTGATCGTCACCCACGACGACAAGCTGGCCGCCCGCTGCGACCGCACGCTGCACCTGCGCGACGGGCGCATCGTCACCGACACGGTGAGCGCGGCATGAAGGCACGCGATCTGGTCGGCACCGCCGTCGGCAGCACGTTCCGGGCGCGGGCCCGGACCCTGCTGACCGTACTGGCGATCTTCGTCGGTGCCTTCACCCTCACCCTCACCAACGGGGCCGGGACCGGCATCAACCGCTTCATCGACAGCACCGTCTCCGCACTGGGGTCCGACCAGGTGATGACGGTCGTGAAGCGCGCCGACGCCGACGTCGCCGCCGAACCCGACGGCCCGCCCGTCTACGACCCCGACGCGGCCACCCCGGTGGTGCCCGGTCCACCGCAGCGGACGGTGGTGATGACGCAGGCCGACATCGACGTCCTCGACGACATCGACGGTGTCGAGGAGGCCGCTCCGGTCCGGACGCTGGGTGTGGAGTTCATCCAGTACGACGGCGGCACCCGCTACGCGACACCGGCGACGACGCTGCTCCCCGGCCAGACCCAGGAGTACGTCGCCGGCGGCGCACCCCAGGACACCGGTGCGAACCGGCTCACGATCCCGCTGGACTACGTCGAACCGCTCGGGTTCACCGACGCCGAGGAGGCGATCGACGCCACGGTCACGCTGGGCCTCACCGACGGCACCGGGGCGGAGCAGACCGTGCAGGGCACGATCGTCGGCGTCACCGAGGAGACCCTGGCCGGTCCGGTGGCGGGGGTGACGGTGAACGAGCCGCTCGCCGACACCGTCTACGACCTGCAGCAGGTCGGGCTGCCCGAGGGCGAGGTGGACCGGTGGTCGCTGGCGACCGTGCAGTACGACCCGCAGATCAGCCCCGAGGACCTGACCGCGCTCCAGGACCGGCTCGTCGACGCCGGCTACGAGGGCAGCACGGTCGAGGACCAGATCGGCGCGTTCACCTCGGTGATCGACACCATCGTCCTGGTGCTCAACGGGTTCGCCGGGATCGCGCTGATCGCCGCCGGGCTCGGCATCGTGAACACGCTGCTGATGTCGGTGCAGGAGCGCACCCGCGAGATCGGGCTCATGCAGGCGATGGGAATGGGCCGCGGCCGGGTCTTCACCCTGTTCAGCCTGGAGGCGGCGTTCCTGGGCCTGCTGGGCAGCGCGCTGGGGGCGGTCGTCGCGATCGCCTTCGGCACCTGGGCCAGCGCGGCGCTGTCCGACTCGCTGTTCTCCGACCTGCCCGGTTTCACGCTGGTGGCGTTCGCCCCGGGCACGGTGCTGGCGGTCGTCGCGCTGATCGTCGTCGTGGCGTTCCTGGCCGGCACCCTGCCGGCGCTGCGCGCGGCCCGGAAGGACCCGGTGGAGGCGCTGCGGCACGAATGACGACGGGCGGCCCCGGTGCCGGGGCCGCCCTCCGGGCGACGCGTCTCCTCCCCGGGCGTCGTCCCGCCCGCGTTCGTCACCCCGGCGGGCCACCGGTGCCCCTCGTGGCCCGCTCGTGGGCCCCGGCCGGTCGGGCTATCATCGGTACTCGCGTTATCATCGACACCGGGCGTCCGGGATGCCTGTCGTGGCGCCCAGCTCCGTGTTCGGACTGTTCGGCCCCGCGGCGGTGTTCTCCGCAGACCTACGGGTCGGGTCGCATCGTGGAGGGGCCAGCCGGCCGCTCCCCCGCGACGTCCGCCACCCGACCGCAGCAGCATGCCCGGTGGGGCCGCCGCGGCGGCCCCACCGGGCACTCCGGAGGAGGAGTTCTTGGCTCGACGAGGCCGGCCGCAGGCCAGGGCGCGCCGCGACGCACCGCGGGACCGCCGTCGCGGCCGTGACGGCGGCGGGAACGGTGGCGGCGACATCATGTCGGTGCTCGCGCGGTCGGTCCGGGAGGTCCAGGCCGCACGGCGGAACGGCCGGGTGACGGCCGAGACCCGCACCAAGTTCCAGGCGATCGCGCTGCTGCTGCGCAACGAGCGCGCCCGCGTCCTGGGTGACCCGAAGTGCAGCGAGGCACAGCGGGCCGAGCTGCTGAAGCGGCTCGACGCCATCGCCACCAACCTGGCCTCCACCGCCGTCCGGGACTCGGCGCTGCTCGCGCTGCTCTCCGAGGACGCCGTCGTCTCCGACGAGGCCCGGTCGCTGTCCCGCGAGGTGCTCCGCTCGGTCGGCGTCGAAGAGGCCACCGAGGAGGTCGCCGCCCCGGAGCCGGCTCCCGCCGAGCCCGTCCGGACCGGCGTGGTGCCGCAGTCCGTGGTCTCCCGGCAGCTGGCCAACCCGTTCCTCGCGCCCGACTTCTCGGCCCCCCGGCCGGCCGGGCCCCGCCCGACACCGTTGTCGAGCTGGGAGCTGCTCGAGCCGCTGCTGCGCTCGTTCGAACGGGCCGGGACCGGCGCCTCGGCGTGCATGGACCTCCCCGAGGTGCCGGAGCGCTCCGGCCCGGACGGCCCGGAGCTCATGGCGCACCAGGCCCGGCTGGTCGCCGCGGCACAGGCCGGGCACCGCACCTTCCTGCTCGCCGACGAGCCCGGGCTGGGCAAGACCGCGCAGGCGCTGCTCGCCGCCGAGGCCGCGAACGCCTACCCGCTGCTCGTCGTCGTACCGAACGTGGTCAAGACGAACTGGGTGCGCGAGGCCCAGCGGTGGACCCCGCGCCGTCCGGCCACCGTGATCTACGGCAACGGGGACTCGATCGACGGGTTCGCCGACATCGTCGTCGTCAACTACGAGATCCTCGACCGGCACGTCGGCTGGCTCGGCGAGTTCGGCTTCCGCGGGATGGTCGTCGACGAGGCGCACTTCATCAAGAACAAGAGCTCCCAGCGCTCGCAGCACGTCCTCGCGCTGTCCGACCGGATCCGCGCGTTCACGACCCGGCCGCTGATGATGGCGCTCACCGGCACACCGCTGATCAACGACATCGAGGACTTCCTCGCCATCTGGCAGTTCCTGGGCTGGATCGACGAGAAGAAGCCCCGTGCCGACCTGATGGACGCCCTCACCGCGACCGGGATGACGCCGGCCGACGCACGTTTCGAGGCGGCCGCCCGGCAGTGCGTCGTCGACATGGGCATCGTGCGCCGGCGCAAGATCGACGTGGCCGCGGACATCCCGGCCCGCCGGATCGCCGACCTCCCGGTCGAGCTGGACGGCGCCGACGGGCGCTCGATCCGGGCCGCCGAGCGCGATCTCGCCCGCCGGATGGTGGCCCGCTACTCCGAGGCGCTCGCCAACCGGAGCTCCGGCGCCGTCGTCGAGGGGATCGACCACGATCTGGTGCGCCAGGTCGCCAAGTGGGAGCAGAAGGACGCGGCCGGCTCGAAGTCCGGCGACAACGTGTTCGGCATGATGCGCCGTATCGGCCGCGCCAAGGCCGCGCTCGCCGCCGACTACGCCGTCCAGCTCGCCCGCAGTGCCGGCAAGGTCGTCTTCTTCGCCAAGCACGTCGACGTGATGGACGCCGCCGAGCAGACGTTCGCCCGGCAGGGGCTGCGAATCGCCTCGATCCGGGGCGACCAGACCTCCGCCGCCCGGCAGCGCAACATCGACGCGTTCACCGGTGACCCGAGCGTCTCCATCGCCGTCTGTTCGCTGACCGCGGCGGGCGTCGGGATCAACCTGCAGGTCGCGTCGAACATCGTGCTCGCCGAACTGTCCTGGACCGCAGCCGAGCAGACCCAGGCGATCGACCGCAGCCACCGGATCGGCCAGGACCAGCCGGTCACCGCGTGGCGGATCATCGCCGCGCAGACGATCGACGCCCGGATCGCCGAGTTGATCGACAGCAAGGAGGGTCTGGCCGCGCAGGCGCTCGACGGGATCGAGAACGACGGCCCGTCGTCGGCCGACGTGCAGCTCGAAGCCCTGGTCACGCTGCTCACCGACGCCCTGTCGGAGTCGCATCCCGGCTGAATGCCGGCGGTGCAGCAGGCAACGCCGCAGGCCGGTGTTGCGAGCAGCACACTCCGGGCGGAGATCCGGCCCGGTGCGGAAGGCGGCGGCGCCCTCCGTTGTTGTCCGGAAGGTCCGACCCTCCGGAACGAGAGGTGCCGCCGTGCCCCTGCCCCTGCCGCTGTCGATCCTCGATCTCGCCACCGTCGCCAAGGGCGAGACCGTCGGCCAGGCGCTGGAAGCCAGCACGACGCTCGCACAGCGTGCGGAGCAGTGGGGGTTCCGGCGCATCTGGTACGCCGAGCACCACAACATGAGCTCGATCGCGTCCGCGGCGACCAGCGTGCTCATCGCGCACGTCGCCGCGCGCACCGAGCGGATCGTCCTCGGCTCCGGCGGCGTGATGCTGCCCAACCACTCGCCCCTGCAGATCGCCGAGCAGTTCGGCACCCTGGCCGAGCTGCACCCGGGCCGGATCGAGCTGGGCCTGGGCCGTGCCCCCGGCACCGACCAGGAGACCGTCCGCGCGCTCCGCCGCGACCCCCGGGCGTCCGAGCAGTTCCCACAGGACGTCCAGGAGCTGCAGGCCTTCCTCGGGAACGACACACTGGTGCCGAACGTCCATGCCTACCCGGGTCGCGGCACCGGTGTTCCGCTGACCATCCTCGGGTCGTCGCTCTACGGCGCCCAAGTCGCCGCGGCGCTCGGACTCCCCTACGGGTTCGCGTCGCACTTCGCCCCGGACGCCCTCGAGCAGGCCGTCGCGCTCTACCGCCGGGAGTTCCGGCCGTCGGCCCAGCTCGCGCAGCCGCACGTGCTGGCGGGGGTGAACGTGATCGCGGCCGACACCGAGGAGGAAGCACGGACCGTGCTGCAGGAGACGCAGCGCTCGCGGGTGCGGTTGCTCACCGGCCGTCGCGGGCGTTCGCTGACCGACGCCGAGATCGATGCGCTGCTCGACGGCCCGGCCGGCGAGCAGGTGCGGACGATGACGCGGTTCAGCGCGGTCGGCACCCCCGAGACCGTCGCGCGCCGGCTCGAGGAGCTCACCGCCCGGGCCGACGCCGACGAGCTCATCGTCACCGTCCCCGCACCGCGCCGGGAGAGCTGGTGGCGCAGCTGGGAGCTGCTGGCGACGAAGGTCCAGGGCGCAGGCTGAGCGATCGGTCCGGGCCGCTCACCGGGCGGGCCGCCCGGACCGGTCGGTGAGCCGCAGACCGTTGATCCACAACCGGGTGAGCACGGTGACCATCTCCTCCAGGTCGGCGTTCTCCCCCACCAGGTGGTCCATCGCCATCCGGCTGACCATCCCGGACAGCGCGTACGACGCCTGCAGCGGATCGATCTCCGGGTCGGCCCGTCCGCGCTGCTGGAGCTCCGCGATCCGTCGGGCGTTGCGCTCGGCGAACGCCCGCCCCCGGCGGCGGCGCAGTTCCCGGAACGCCGGATCGACCGCGGCCACCTGGTGCATCAGCGCCATCAGCTTCGCGTTGCGCCGGAACGCCACGAGATAGGCCCGGTTGCTGGCCTCGATCACGGCGGCCGGGTCGTCGTCGTCGGCGACGTGCGGCATGCCGGGATGGAGCATGTCGTCCTGCGCGGCCTCGAGGACCGCGGCGAAGATCTCGTCCTTGCCGCTGAAGTAGGTGTAGAACGTCCCGATCGAGCAGCGGGCCTCGGCGGTGATGTCGCTGAGCCGGGCCGCGAGGTACCCGTCCCGTTCGAAGACCGTCCGGGCGGCCCGCACGAGTGATGCCCGGGTGCGCGCGCCGCGGCGGGTCGTCGGCTCCCGGATCCCCGACGTGTCCGCGAGTGGCGGTACGTCGTCGGCGGGCCCCTCGGTGTTCGCCGCGCCGGAGCCGGTCATGCCCATGCCGTGCCCCGGACCGGGTCGCCTCCCGGGGCGAGCCCGCCGGCAGCCGGGGCGGTGGCCATCAGGCCCGGCCGGCGGACTCGACGCGGCGCAGCTCCATCCGGGCGATGGTGCGCTTGTGCACCTCGTCCGGGCCGTCGGCCAGCCGCAGCGTGCGCTGATGGGCGTAGAACGCGGCCAGCGGGAAGTCCCCGGTGACGCCGGCTCCGCCGTGCACCTGGATCGCCCGGTCGATCACCCGCAGCGCCACCGCGGGCGCGGCGACCTTGATCGCCGCGATCTCGGTGCGCGCCTCGCGGTTCCCGACGGTGTCCATCAGCCAGGCCGCCTTCAACGTCAGCAGCCGGGCCATCTCGATGTCGATGCGGGCCTCGGCGATCCAGTCCTGGATGTTCGACCGCTCCGCGAGCGGGCGGCCGAACGTCACCCGCTCCCGGGCCCGGTCGATCATCAGATCGAGGGCCCGCTCGGCGGCGCCGATCGAGCGCATGCAGTGGTGGATCCGGCCCGGCCCGAGGCGGGCCTGGCCGATCGCGAAACCGTCACCCTCCCCGGCGAGCAGGGCGGACCGCGGCACCCGGACGTCCTCGAAGAGGATCTCCGCGTGCCCCTCGCGGTCGAGATAGCCGAAGACGGGCAGCGCCCGTACAACGGTGATCCCGGGGGTGTCCAGCGGCACCACCATCATCGACTGCTGGCGGTGCGGCGCCGCGTCGGGATCGGTCTTGCCCATCACGATCAGCACCCGGCAGTGCGCGTGCAGGGCGTTCGAGGCGAACCACTTGCGGCCGTTGAGCACGTAGTGGTCACCGTCGGGAACCATCCGCAGCTCGATGTTCGTGGCGTCCGAGCTCGCCACGTCCGGTTCGGTCATCGCGAACGCCGAGGCGATCTCACCGGCCAGCAGCGGCTGCAGCCACAGTTCCTTGTGCTCATCGGTGCCGAAGCGTTCGAGCACCTCCATGTTCCCGGTGTCCGGAGCGTTGCAGTTGGTGGCCTCCGGCGCGAGCTGCGGGCTACGGCCCATGATCTCGGCCAGCGGTGCGTAGTCGAGGTTGCTCAGCCCGGGCGCCCCCCAGTCGGGACGCTCGTGCGGGTGGAAGAGGTTCCACAGCCCCCGGCTGCGCGCCCGGGCCTTCAGCTCCTCCAGGATCGGCGGACGGTGGTTCGGGTCCCCGGAGGCCGCCATCTGCTGCGCGTACACCGGTTCCGCGGGATAGATGTGGGAGTCCATGAAGGCCAGGAGGCGCTCCTGGTACTCCAGCGCGCGCGTGCTGGGGGTGAAGTCCACGGTGGGTCTCTCCGTCGGGTAGGCCGGGCTCAGGTCACGCTCGGGTCAGGCTCTGCCGGTAACGCCGCATCCCGGAGAGCCACCGGTCGTAGTCGGCGCCCTTGCGCCGGTAGAACTCCAGCACCTCGGGATGGGGCAGCACGAGGAACCGACCGTCCCCCAGAGCGGCCAGCAGCTCGTCGGCGACGTCGAGCGGTTCCAGGACGCGGCCCGCGTCGGTGACCGCCCGCAGCGCCTGCCGGGTCGACTCGTCGTCGGCCCCCGGATCGCCGCGCAGCATGGCGGTGTCGACGCCCATCGGGCACAGGCAGCTGACCCCGATCCCCTGGTCGCCGTAGGTGACCGACAGCCATTCCGCGAACCCGACCGCGGCGTGCTTGGTGACCGAGTAGGTCGGTGACCCGATCTGGGTGAGCAGCCCGGCCGCGGACGCGGTGGCGACGAAGTGGCCCCCGCCGCGCTCCAGCCAGCCGGGCACCAGCAGCCGGGCGGCCCGGACGTGCGCGAGCACGTTGACCTCGATGGCGGTGCTCCACTCGGTGTCCGATGCGTCGAGGCCGGCGACCGGCCCGACACCGGCGTTGGCGACGAAGAGATCGACCGGCCCGAACCGGTGGTCCGCCTCGGCGAGCAGCCCGGCCAGGTCGGTCTCGTCCGCGCAGTCACCCACGTGCCTGGCGACCAGGCCGGGCGCAGTCGCCGCCAGCCCGGTGACGACCTCCTCGACGCGGTCACCGTCGAGATCGGAGACCACCACCCGGCAGCCGCGCTCCACCAGGCGCCGCGCGATGGCGCTGCCGATACCGCCCGCCCCACCTGTGATCGCGGCAACCTTCCCCGTGACGTCCATGCGTTCCCTCCGGCGGACCGGGCCGCCGGCGGCCGCCCTGTCCCGGCACGCTAGTTGAATCCGTGCTCAGGTTCAATTATGGGAAGGTCGTCGGCTCGGCGGCGGGCGACCGGGCGCCGGCCGCGCAGGACGGGCCGGGTTCCGCGTCCCCGCCGGATGTAGCGTTGCCTAACCTGATCCCAGGACCGGGTCCCGGGTCACCCGCCCCGGGCGCCGCCCACCCAGCGAGAAGGACGGTCATGGCTCTCCGTGTGTCGCACCTCGGGCGGTGGGCCGTGGGCGGTGGCGACGAGCACCCGCGGCACGCGGGACCGGACGATCATGGTCGCCCCGAACCACGCCCGACCAGGAAAGGAACCCGATGACTGCTCCCGGAACCCGCACCCGCAGGCCGCAGATCGTGCTGGAGGTGCTCGAACGCGTACCGCTCTCGCCGCACATGGTGCGCATCGTCGCGGGCGGGCCCGCGCTGGCCGACCTCGCCGAGAGCGCCGCGAAGGGGCACACCGACAGCTACACCAAGATGCTGTTCCGCCCGGCCGGGTCGGACCTCACCCCGCCCTACGACCTGGCCGAGCTGCGCGAGCGGCTGCCGGTCGAGGAGCTGCCCTCGACCCGCACGTACACCGTCCGGCGCTTCGATCTCGCCAACGGCCGGATCTGGATCGACTTCGTCGTGCACGGCGACAGCGGGGTCGCCGGACCGTGGGCGGCCGCCGCCCGGCCCGGTGACCCGGTCGTCCTCGGCGGGGTCGGCGGCGGCTACTCCCCCGACCCCGCCGCGGACCGGCACCTGCTGGCCGGGGACGAGTCGGCGCTGCCGGCGATCGCCTCGGCACTGGAGGCCATGCCGGCCCAGGCCCGTGGGATTGCGCTGATCGAGGTCGACTCCGCGGCCGACGAGCTCGACCTGACCGCCCCCGAGGGGATCGACGTGCGGTGGCTGCACCGCGACGGCGCCGAGGCGGGGACGACCACGCTGCTCGTCGACGCGGTCCGCGGCCTCGACTGGCCGGACGGGGACGTGCAGGTCTTCGCGCACGGTGAGCGTGGGGCGATGAAGGCGTTGCGGCCGTACCTGACCGACGAGCGTGGGATCGAGCGGTCCCGCCTGTCGCTGTCGGCGTACTGGGCGTACGGGCGCGGCGAGGACACGTTCCAGTCCGAGAAGCGCGAGCCGATCGGTCAGATCTGAGCGAGGCCGGTGGGGCCGTGGGCGGTTCGGCCGCCACGGCGCCCACCGACGGGGGTCGGTGTCCGGGCGGCGCGCACCGGCTCGGGCGCCCGATCCCCGACGGTGTGGCGCAGCAGACACGACCACCGACTAGACGACTGGTCTACTGACGGTATGGTGGTGTCGTGGCCGCCCCGACCGACACCCGACAGCACATCCTCGACACCGCTCAGCTGATCATGGCACGCCGCGGCTGGGCGGCCGTCGGCATCAACGAGGTGCTCAGCGCGGCGGGTGTACCCAAGGGCTCGTTCTACCACTGGTTCTCCTCGAAGGATGCGTTCGGAGAGGCCATGCTGAGGAGCTACTTCACCGACTACCTGGCCGAGATGGACGATCTGCTGGCCCGGCCCGGAGTATCGGCCGCCGACCGGCTGATGTCCTACTGGCGGCACTGGCAGGCCACGCAGAGCGTCGAGGAGTGCCAGGGCAGGTGCCTCGCGGTGAAGCTCGGCGCCGAGGTCGCGGACCTCTCCGAGTCGATGCGGCTCGCACTCGGGGAGGGAACGACCGGCATCATCGAGCGGATCCGGCGGACGATCCAGGAAGGCATCACCGACGGGTCACTGACCGTGGACGGGGACCCGCAGCAGACCGCGCAGACCCTCTACGCCCTGTGGCTCGGGGCGAGCATCATGGCCAAGATCCACCGCAGCCGCGCACCGATGGACAACGCGCTGACAGCGACCACGCACATCCTCCATCTCGCCTGAGGATCTCTGCACCGACGACGGTCGCCGCAGAGTGTCATCGACTAGACGACCGGTCTACGACAAGGAGAAGAAAGACATGAAGGTACTCATCGTCCTCACCTCGCACGACCAGCTCGGCGACACCGGCCGGAAGACCGGCTTCTGGCTCGAAGAGCTCGCCGCCCCGTACCGCCGGTTCGCCGAGGCCGGTTACGAGATCACCCTCGCCTCGCCGGCAGGTGGCCGGCCGCCCCTCGACCCGAAGAGCAACGAACCGGAGTTCCGGACCGACGACACGCGCTGGTTCGAGGCGGACGCCACCGCCACCGCGGCGCTCGCCGACACGGTGCGCCTCGACTCGGTCTCGGCCGAGGACTTCGACACCGTCTTCTACCCCGGTGGACACGGGCCGCTGTGGGACCTCGCCGAGGACCCCGCCTCGATCCGCCTGATCGAGCAGACGATCCGTTCGGGGAAGCCGATCGCACTGGTCTGCCACGCCCCGGGCGTCCTTCGCCACGTCACCGACGAGGACGGCACGCCGCTCGTGCGCGGCCGAACGGTCACCGGGTTCACCAACGGGGAGGAGGCCGGGGTCGGGCTGGTCGACGTCGTCCCGTTCCTCGTCCAGGACGAGCTGATCGCGCTCGGTGCCGACTACTCGGCAGGAGCCGACTGGAGCTCCCACGTCGTCGAGGACGGCCTGCTGATCACCGGCCAGAACCCCGCGTCGTCGGCGGAGGCGGCCCGCGCACTGATCGCGAAGCTCACCGGATGAGCGTCCGGCCGTCACCGCAGCCCGCACACCGACCACCCGCGGGCCGAACCCGCCGAAAGGAACGATCATGAAGGTGTTCGTCGTAGGAGCCGCCGGTCGCGTCGGCGGGCTCCTCGCCCGATCCCTGCAGGACCGCGGTGACGCCGTGTCGGGGTTGGTCCGCCGGGCCGAGCAGGGAGAGACGTTGCGCGCCGCCGGGATCGAACCGCGGTTCGGTGACCTCACGACCCTCTCGCCGGCCGGGCTGGCCGAGCTCGTCGGTGACGCCGACGCGATCGTGTTCACCGCCGGTGCCGGCGGGGCCGGCCGGGAGGCCACCACCGCGATCGACGGCGACGGTGCCCGCACCGCCGTCGAGGCCGCGCGGATCGCGGGCGTCGACCGGTTCGTGCTGGTCTCGGTGTTCCCCGAGGCCTGGCGGGAACGGGACCTCGGCCCTGACTTCGACCACTACATCGCGGTGAAGAAGGACGCCGACGTCACCCTCACCCGCAGCGGACTCGACTGGATCATCCTGCGACCGGCCGCCCTGCTCGACGAGCCCGGCCGCGGCACCGTCGCGCTCGGCCCGGCGCAGATCCACGAGACCGTGACCCGCCAGGACGTCGCGGACACCCTCGCCGCGCTCCTGCACGAGCCCCGGATCTCCCGGCAGATCCTCGAGCTCACCGGCGGTGACACCCCGATCCTCGATGCCGTCCGGGCGAACATCCGCCGGTCGTGAGCCGCCGGCCCGGCCGCCACCGCGGCGGCCGGGCGGGGGGTATCCGGTGCTCCCCCATCCCGGGGTGCCCGGCTTCCCGGCGGTGCGGAGTCCCACGGGTGGCGGCTGTGCACCTCACGAGCCGGTCGCGCTCCGGTGCAAGGCCGCAGGTGAAGGCCGTCCCCGCTGGTCGGTACGGACATCGGGCGATCACGCCCGTGGTCCCGGTGAGCCGACGCGACGGCATCTGCCGCGCCGACTCACGGGTCGCCGCCCCCTCAGCGCCCCGCCAGAACCTCCGACACCACCCGACGCAGCCTCCGGCGCAACGCTGCCTGCTCCTGCCGGTCGGTCCGCACCTCGACGATCCGGATCCCGGCGGGAACGGCTCGGACGGCCGCGGCGAGCGCCCCAGGATCGTGCACCAGCACGTGCTCGGCCCCGGCGAGCACCTCCGCGTAGGCGGTGGCCAGCGCGACCGCGGGGGTGATCCCCGCCGATCGGCAGCGGTCCTGCAGTGCGGTCCACCGCTGTGCCGACAACCGGGTGCTGCGCCGGACGAACCGTGGTTCCAGCACGGTCGCCGGGTCGACGGCGAGCGGGAGCCGCGGGCCGGTCGGCAGCTCCGCCACCCGCTCGGACCAGTAGGCGGCCGCCTGCGCGCGATCACCGTCGGGTGTCGCGCGCCGGGCGAGACAGGCCGGGAAGTCGACCGCGAGCGCGGGCAGACCGGCCGGATCGTCGGCCCGGTAGGCGGTGACGAGGTCGGCGAGCAGGATGCGCAGGCCGAGTACGTCGGCGACCAGGAAGTCGACCTCGACCATCAACCTGGTCCGGCCGTCGGGGAGCAGGCAGAGCGTGACGGCGACGACCTCGCCCACCCCCGCGTCCATCCGGCGGTGCGACAGCTCCGCGCGCAGCCGCTCCCGCTCAATGCGGGCGGTGCGGGTGTCCGCGGCGGACAGGTCGACGACCCGCACCGGGGGCTCTGCGCCGGGTGGCCCGATGACCTGGGTGCCGTCACCGGGGAAGCGCGCACGCAGCATCCCGTGCCGGTCGACCACCGCCCGCACGGCACGCGCCAGCCGCTCCGGGTCGATCCCGGCACCGTCGAACTCGAGGTAGGCGTGGCAGCCGACGCCGCCCAGCGGCTGGCCGTCACCGCGCCCCACCCAGTACGCCTGCTGGACCGGGGTCAGACCGAACGGTGCGGCGGGATCGGTACCCGACGGCTCGGTGGGGGCCGGGACCACGCCGGGCGTGGCGTCGCGGAGCAACCGCCACCATGCGCGCGGCGTCGGGTTCTCGGCCAGCGCGACCAGGTCGACGGTGATCCCCCGTCGTCGCCACCCGCTCCGAAACGTCATCAGTCGCAACGAGTCCATACCGAGCGCGAACAGATCGTCGTCGGGTGCGACGGTCCCCTCTGCGGAGCCCACCGAACGCGATCTCGGAGCGCAGGGAACGCATCCCGAGCTCGTCATCGGCACTCCCGGGAGCGACCGCACCGACCGGTGCAGAACTGTCGCCACCGACGATTTCAGCCGACATGGAACCCTCAGCACTTAAATAGCCGACCCTACCCACAGTGGGGTGATGGCTACCCTCCGCTGCGATGACGAGCGCAACTCGCCCATATAGTGAGAAGCACGGTGCGATCATAGGCTTTACGAGTGAACCCAAACGCCGACAGGTCAGGTGAGCCTTGACTAACCTGTACGGCCTGGCCAGTATTCCGGTCGTCGTCGACCGGAACACCGAATCGTGTGGAGTCCACTGTGTCTCGCAATTCTTCGAGTACCCGCGTCATTCTCACCTGTGGCGCCCTCGGAGTGGCCCTCGGAATCGTTCTGGTCCCGGCCAATCTGGTCACGATCGCCTTCATGGCGACGGCACCGTTGCTGGTGCTCTCGCTCATGGGCGCGTGGCTGCTGCCGCCGTTCACCGCGCTCGCCCTGCTCCGCCGTCCAGGCGTCGGCCTGCTCACCAGCGTGATCGCCGGACTGGTGACGGTGCCGCTCACCCCGTTCGGCTGGATGGGTCTGTTCCAGGGGGTGCTCTGGGGGGTGCTCTGTGAGATCCCGTTCCTCGTCACCCGCTACCGGCTCTGGCCGACGTGGCTGTTCACCGGCACCGGTCTGCTGGTCGCGGTGATCGGCCTCATCCCGACCTACACCACCTACGGGCTCGACCAGATGCCGGTGCCCGTCATGCTCGCCGCAGTGGCGTTGACCATCGCCAGCTGCGTCCTGGCCGCGTACCTGTCGGTGCTGATCGCCAGGGCCCTCGGCCGTACCGGCATCGCGCCCGCGCGGCGCGAGCGCGTCACCCCCGCTTGACCGGCGGACCGGCCGCAGCGGGTGCGGGTGACGGATCGGGGCACGGACCTGCCGTGACCGGCGCCGGTGCGCCGCTGGTGCGGGCCCGCGGGGTCCGGGTCCGGCACGAGACGGCCGACCACTGGCGGCCCGACCGGGTCGATCTCGACGTCCGGGCCGGTGAGGTCGTGCTGCTGCTCGGCCCGTCGGGCTGTGGCAAGTCGACCCTCTCGCTCGCCCTCGGCGGCCTCGTCCCGCGCAGCGTCCCCGCCGACCTCGAGGGCACCGTGGTCCTTTCCCCCGCCCCGGGTGGTGGGCCGCCCCGGGCCGGGCTGGTCTTCCAGGACCCGGACGCCCAGGTCGTGACCGGCACCGTCTTCGACGAGGTCTGTTTCGGCCCGGAGAACCTGTGCCTCCCGGTCGAGGAGATCGAACGGACCGCGCACGCCGCGCTCGCCGCGGTCGGGCTGACCGGCCGGGAGCAGGACGACCCGGGGGTGCTGTCCGGCGGCGGGCGGCAACGGCTCGCGCTGGCCTGCGCGCTCGCCCTGCGCCCGCGGCTGCTGGTGCTCGACGAACCGACCGCGAACCTCGATCCGCACGCCTCCGCCGAGCTGTACCGGCTGGTCGACCGGCTCCGCCGGGACCCGGCGTCCGAGTTGGGGGTGCTGGTGGTCGAGCACGAACTGGACGACGTCGTGGAGATCGCCGACCGGGTCGTCGTGCTGGACGGCCAGGGCCGGCCGGTCACCGAGGGCGGCACCGTGCAGGTGTTCCGGGAGGAGCACGAGCGGCTCGCCCGGCTCGGGGTCTGGTTGCCGACGGCGGTCCGGCTCGCCCGGCGACTCGCCGGTGCCGGGATCCGGATCGACCCGCCACCGGTCACCCTCGACGATCTCGCGGACGCCCTCGCCGCCCGCCCGGACGTCCACCCGGTCACGCTCCCTCCCGCCGATCCCGTCGCCGACCGGGCTGGGCTCGCGGCCCCTCCCGGCACGCCGGCGGCCGGCCGGGCAGCAGGCGCGGCCCCTCCCATCGATCCGGTGGCCGGCGCCACGCACCGCCCGGCCACCGCGGTCGCCTCCCCGGTGTCCACCGTCACGGACCCGCACCCGCGTCCGATCGTGCGGGCCCGCGGCCTGACGGTCTCCCCGGCACGCGGCCGCGACCCCGTCCTGCGCGACGTGTCGCTGACCGTCGAGGCCAGTGACCTGCTCGCCGTCGCCGGGGTGAACGGGGCCGGGAAGACGACGCTGGCCCAGGCGTTGGCCGGAGTGCGGCCGCCCCCACCCGGCACCGTCGAGGTGGCCGGTCTGGACGTCGGGCGATCCGGTGCCCGCGACGTCGCGGCGGTCGTGGCGTTCGTGTTCCAGAATCCCGAGCACCAGTTCCTCGCCCCGACGGTGGCCGGTGAGCTGGCCCACGGCCTCCGGGTCCGACGCACCGATCCGGACGAGGTGGACCAGCGGGTCACCGCCGCGCTGGACCGGTTCGACCTGCAGCGCTACCGCGACCAGAGCCCGTGGCTGCTCTCCCACGGTGAGAAGCGCAGGCTCTCGGTGGCGAGCGCCCTGATCACCGGACCCCAGGTGCTGGTGCTCGACGAACCGACCTTCGGACAGGACCGGGCCCGCGCCGCCGAGCTGATGGGCCTGCTCACCGAACTGAACGACGAGGGCACCACCGTCCTGATGGTCAGCCACGACCTGCAGCTGGTGGCCGAGCACACCCGACACCTCGCGGTGCTGCGCGATGGCAGGCTGCTCGCGCACGGACCGACCGGGCAGCTGCTCACCGACGACCGGTTGCTCGACGCGGCCGGGCTGCGGCCGCCGCCGGTGCGCCGCCTCGCCCGCGCACTGTCCGGTCGCGACCCGGCCTGGTCGAGGGCGTACCGGACCGCCGACCTGCCGGGGACGGACCGGTGACCGGACCCCTCCCGGTATCGCGACCGGGGTTCCTGCGCCGGGTCAACCCGCTCGCGAAGATCGCCGGGCCGCTGCCGGTGATGGTGTTCGTGAGCTTCACCCGCGACCCGTGGGTGCCGGGGGTGCTGCTCCTCGCCGCGATCGGGCTGATCGCGGTGGGCGGCGGGATCGGGTTGCGCCGGTTCGCCGCCGGTCTGGGTATCGGCGTGCTGCTGGTGGCGACGCTGACCGTCAGCTTCACCCTGCTCGCCGGCGGCCCGCTCGTCGATGCCGATCCCTCGACCGTGACGCTCGGACCGGTGGAGGTCCGGTCGGCGGCGCTGTACGCGGGGGCGTCCACGGCGCTCCGGATGACGGCCCTGATGGCGCTGACCCTCCTCGGCGGCCTCACCACCGAGGCGACCGACCTGGTCCGCGCGATGATCCGCACGCTGCGGGTGCCCTACCGCTACGGCTACGGGGCGATCGCCTCGTACCGATTCGTCGACCGCTTCGCCCAGGAGCTGCAGGTGATCCGGGCCGCACACCGGGCCCGCGGGGTCGCCGACCGCAACCCGCTGCGCCGGGCCGGGCGGATGGCCGTGCCGCTGCTCGCCGGTGGGATCCGGCACGCCGAGCGGGTGGCCGTGGCCATGGACGCCCGCGCCTTCGGCGCGTACCCGGCCCGGACCGAGCGGCGGGTCGTGCGGTTCCACGTCTCGGACGCGCTGTTCGTGCTCGCCTGCTGGGCGTTCTCGGTGGGCGTGGTCGTCGTGCTCGACCGTCAGGGTTTGCTCGCGCCGCTGGTGTTCCTGACCTGACCGGCGTCCCGGACCGCGGTCAGGCCGGCGATGGTGGTGTCGACGACGAACCGGTAGTAGGTCTCGTGCGCCTCGGGCGTACCGGGGGCGAACATCCGCATCAGGGTCGACTCCAGCACCGCCATCCCGGCCCGGCCCGCCCCGGTCGCCAGCAGGTCGCGCATCGCCGATCCGTGGTCGCGCGGACCGTCCCCCTCATCGGTCAGCCGGTCGTCGGCGACGGCGAGCGTCATCACGGCGTTGTTGAACAGGGTGGCGAAGGCGAGGCCCACCGCGTCGCCGAACCCGGCGCGCTCCAGCGCCCCGACCCCGGTGTCGATCATCGGCATGATCGACGGGAAGGTCGGGCCGTGCAGCAGCACCCACTTGGCGGTGCCCGGGTAGCGGCGCAGCGGCGCGCGGATCTCGAGCAGCATCGCGCGGAACCAGGCGTCCCATTCCAGGTCCTCGGGCGGCGGGCGGAGGCCGGACAGCGCCTCCTCCACGACCGCCCGCAGCAACCGGTCCTTGCTGCCGACGTGGTGGGTGATCACCGAGACCGTGACCCCGAGCCGGTCGGCGAGCTCACGCAATGACCAGCCGAGCAGGTGCCCACGCCCGGTCAGCACCAGTGCCTCGGCCACGATCCGATCGGGCGTGAGTCCCAGGTGGTACGGCGTTCCGGCCGCCCGTCGGCCCATCGGTCGCGCTCCCTCCGGTGGTGATCGGAGGGTCAGTCTGCCCCATCACCCCGCCTTGCCCGACCCGGCGCGACCCCACTACGGTGAATTAGAACGCTGTACGAATAACATCCTCGACGAAGGTGGGTGGCCGTGTCCGGCACCGTCCCCTCCCCCGCGGTTGACCTCTTCGCGCCGGTGCGGTCGCGGATCGGCTGGATCGTCGTGCTCGCCGCGGTCGGGGCGGCGGGCACGGTCGTCCCGCTGGTCGCGGTCGTCGAGCTGGCCCGCACCCTGTGGCCGGCCGTCGACGGCGGGCCGGTGGACGCCGAGCGCGTGTGGTGGATCGTCGCCGTGGCGGCCGTCGCCCTGCCCGCGTCGTTCGCCGCCACCTGGGGTTCGATCATGGTGGGCCACCTGACCGACGCCCGGCTGCAGCACGACGTGCGGGTCCGCCTGGTCGATCTGCTCGACCGGCTCCCGCTGGGCTGGTTCGGCAGGCGGTCCTCGGGCTCGGTCAAGAAGACCGTCGAGAACGACGTGTCCGCGCTGCACCATCTCACCGGGCACGCCGTGCACGACCTCGTGGTCGCCGTCGTCGTGCCGGTGCTGTCGCTCGGCTACCTGTTCGCCACCGAGTGGCGGATGGCGCTGGCCTGCCTGGTCCCGCTGGTGCTCACGGTCGTCCTCTACGCCGTGATGATGGCCGGGAGCCGTGAGCAGCTGGTCCGCTACGACGAGTCGGTCGAGCGGCTCAACTCGGCCACTATCGAGTTCGTGCACGGCATCGCCGTGGTCAAGAGCTTCGGCCAGGGGCGCCGCCGGCACGCCGGGTACGCCCGGGAGACCGACCGTTTCCTGCGCTTCTACCGCGGGTGGATGGGTGAGACCGCGACGATGCAGTCGTTGGTCGACGTGGTCACCGCACCGGCGGTGGTGCTGGCCTAGCTCGCGGCGGTCGGGGCCTGGCTGACCGGCAGCGGTGCCGTCGCCCCGGTCGACGTGCTGCCCGCGATGGTGCTGGGTCTGGGGCTGACCGCGCCGCTGCTGCAGCTCGGGTACACCGGCCAGTCGATGCGCACCGCGCTGCAGGCGCGGGACTCGGTGGCCGGATTCCTGGCGCAACCGGTGCAGAGCCGCCCCGAGCACCCGGTCCGGCCGGACGGGGCGGAGGTCCGGTACGAAGGCGTGACCTTCGGCTACGACGACAGCCGCCGGGTGCTGCACGACATCACGCTCTCCTGCCGTCCCGGCACCGTCACCGCACTCGTCGGCCCCTCCGGATCGGGCAAGTCCACACTGGCCCGGCTGCTCCCCCGCTTCCACGACGTCGACGAGGGCCGGGTCACCCTGGGCGGGGCCGACGTCCGCGACATCGAACCGGCCCGGCTCTACACCGAGACCGGGTTCGTCCTGCAGGACGCACACGTCCTGCGGACCACGGTCCGCGACAACATCCGGCTCACCCGGCCGGACGCCGACGACGCCGAGGTGGTGCGCGCGGCCCGCGCCGCCCGCATCCACGACCGCATCGAGCGACTCCCCCGCGGTTACGACTCGGTGATCGGTGAGGACGCGCACCTGTCCGGCGGCGAGGAACAGCGCCTGACGATCGCCCGTGCCCTGATCACCGACGCGCCGGTGCTGGTGCTGGACGAGGCGACCGCCGCGCTGGACCCCGACTCGGAGGCGGCCGTGCAGGACGCGATCTCCGCGCTGGTCGTCGACCGGAGCCTGCTGGTCATCGCGCACCGGTTGCACACGATCACCGGCGCCGACACCGTCCTGGTGCTCGACGCCGGCCGGATCGTCGAGCGCGGCACGCACGACGAGCTGCTCGCCGCCGGTGGCACCTACCGCGAGCTGTGGGACCGCCAGCAACGGATCCGGTCGCACGAACCCGACCCGGCGGCCCCCGCCGGGGCCGGTGCCGGGCAGGTGACCCGGTGAGCGCCGCACCCCGCCCGCGCTCGCTGGTCGGCAGGCTCAGCGCGTTGGTGTCACCGCAGGTCGGGCGCAGGCTGCGGATCCTCGTCGTGCTGTTCGTCGCCTGTGCGGCGCTGCAGGGCCTGGGCTTCGTGCTGCTCGTGCCGTTCCTCGGTGCGCTGTTCGAGGGCGACCGGTCCGCCACCGTCTACTGGACGGGCTGGTTGGTCGCGGTCGCCGCCGGGTACGCGGTGCTCGGCGCGGTCGCCGGGAGCCGGGCCCGGACCACCGCCGCCGAGGTGCTCGCGTCGCTGCTGGAGCGGTTCGGCGACCGGCTGGCGGAGCTGCCGATCGGCTGGTTCGTCGCCGCGGACCGGACCGGGCGGGCCGCCGACGTCGCGACCCGCGGACTGGTCTTCGTCGCCGCGACCACCTACGTGATCGTGCAGCCGCTGGTCAACGCCCTGGTGACACCGGCGACGGTGCTGCTCGGGACGGCACTGGTCGAACCGCGGATCGCGCTCGTCCTGCTCGTCGCGATCCCGCTCGTCTGGCTCACCTACCGGGCGATCGCGCGCAGCACCGCGGCCGCCGAGCGCGAGCACACCGCCGCGGTAGCGGACGCGTCCGCCCGGATCGTCGAGTACGCGCGGCACCAGCCCGCGCTGCGCACCGCGGCGGACAACCGGATCGCCCGCGCACTGCTGGACGACGCCATCGGACGCCGGCACGCCTCGGCCCGCCGCACGCACCTGAGCACCGGCGGTGCGGCGGCGCTGTTCGCGGTGGTGGTGCACCTGTCCGTGGTCGCGGTCCTGGTGACCGGCGTGTGGCTGACACTGGGCGGGTCCCTCGCCGTCCCCACCCTGGTCGGCCTGCTGGTGCTCACCGTCCGGTTCACCGAGCCGATCGTGAACTCCGGCGTGCTCGGCGCCGGTATCGCCGCCGCCCGGCACACCCTCGACCACCTCGACGAGCTGGTCGACGAGCCGTCGCTGCCCGAGCCGGACGGGGCACCGCCCCGCCCGTCCGGTCACGAGGTCCGGTTCGACCGGGTGCGCTTCGGGTACGGCGGCCCCACCGTGCTGGACGGGCTGTCGTTCACCGCGCCCGAGCGGTCGCTGACCGCGATCGTCGGCCCCTCCGGATCCGGCAAGTCGACGATCGTGCGCCTGCTCACCCGGTTCTACGACCCGGCCGCCGGGACCGTCTCGATCGGCGGTGTACCGCTGCCCGAGCTGGGCAGCGCCCAGGTCGCCGAGCTGGTCGCGCCGGTCTTCCAGGACGTCTACCTGTTCGACGGGACGGTCCGGGAGAACATCCGGCTCGGTCGTCCGGACGCCGGTGACGACGAGGTGCTGGCCGCCGCCCGCCGCGCCCGGGTCGACGAGATCGTCGCCCGGCTGCCCGAGGGCTGGGACACCGAGGTCGGCGAGGGTGGTGTGCTGCTCTCCGGTGGGGAACGGCAGCGGGTCGCGATCGCGCGGGCGCTGCTCAAGGACGCCCCGGTCGTCGTGTTCGACGAGGCGACGTCGGCACTGGACGCGGAGAACGACGAGGCCGTCGGCCGGTCGCTCGACGAGCTGCGGCGCGACCACACGGTCGTCGTGGTCGCGCACCGGTTGCAGATCATCCGCACCGCCGACCGGATCGTCATGCTCGACGGCAACGGTGGGGTCGCCGAGCAGGGCACGCACGACGAGCTCGTCGAGCGGGGCGGGCCGTACGCGCAGTACTGGCGGACCCGGGAGCAGGCCGTCGGGTGGCGGTTGGCGGGATCCCGGGAACGCTAGCCGTACTGCCCGAGGTGGGTGACGAGCCGCTGTCCGGTCGGCGACGTCCGGTGGCCGGGCGGGGCAGTCGTCGCCGAGGCCGAGTACCGGCAGCAGATCCGGCCGGGTTCTCCGCGCGGGCGCCGCCGTGACGGCTTCCCCGCGACGGGACCCGGTAGGAGTCACCGGGCTGTACCGGACCGGCGGCACCGGAGAAGTCGGATGCGGCAGCACGAGCAGCGGTGCCACGGTTCACCGTGGACATCGCCACGCAGGTCGCAGGGCCCCAGGATCGGCCGCGCCTCCTCGCGTGGATCACCACCGGCGCCGCCGCGGGGCTGCTCGCCGTCGGACCGCTCGCCCTCGCGTCGTCGACGTGGCTGTCCTGGCGCTGGTTCTGGGCGGTGCTGGCGGGCCTCGCCGTGTGTGCCACCGCTCTCAACCTCCGCTGGGTGCCGCACGTCGAACGGATCGGCCCGCCGCCCCTCCGTAGCAGGCCACCGGTTCAGCGCATTCTCGGTCCGCTCTCCTTCGCCGCCGTCCTGTTCGTCGGTGCGACGGCGTACTTCACCTACGCCGCCGACAGCGCCGTACGAGGCGGGCTGGGTCCTGCCGCCGGCCCCGTCGTGTTCACCCCCGTCGGGCTCGCCGGGCTCTCCGGTCTCTGGACCGGCACGCTCGTGCGCCGCCTTCGGCCGGGGCCGCTCGCCGCCTGCTCGCTGGTGCTGACGGCCGCATCGCTGGCGCTGCTGGCAGTCGGATCCGGTTCACCGACCGCCGTCCTCGGCTCAGCACTGATCTTCGGATCCGCGAACACGGTCGGCTCGGCCGTCCTGCCGATCTGGGCCGCCCTACGCGCTCCCGAACAACCGGCGGCCGCGTTCTCCGCCGCTCTCGTCACCGGGTCGGTGTGCGCGGTCGTCACGCCGGTGGTCACCGGAGCTGTGGCCGAACACGTCAGTCTCGGCCCGCCGCTGCTCATCGCGGCGCTCCTGTGTCTGACGACGGCTGCCGCACTCGCCGCCGTCCCGGGGAGCAGGGCCCACCGTCCCGGCTGAGCGACCGCGGGGCGCGGACTGCCAGTCGGTCACTCGGTCCGGTCGACGGGTACAACTCCCGAGCGACCCCGCAACCGCGCCCGCATCCCAGGCCACCAGGGCCCCTGGTCCCGGACACGATCCGGTCGCTCAGCCGGCCCGGTGCGGTACACCCGCGGGACCAGCGCGGAGCGCGTCGGGGGGCCACCGGTCTCAGTCGGGGAGTCGCGATCGTGGGGCCGCGCGCCGGGCTCCGGCGCCGTCGGCGTGGTGGCGCCCGATCGGGATCATCAGGGGCTTGCCGGACACCGGGTCCTCGATCACGGTGCTGGGCATCCCGAACACCTCGTCGACCAGTGCCGGCTGCAGGACGTCGGCGGGCGCCCCGGAGGCGTGCAACCGCCCGTCGCGCAGGGCGATGAGCACGTCGGCGTAGCGGGCGGCGAGGTTGAGATCGTGCAGGACCATGACGACGGTGGTGCCCATCGCGGCGTTCAGGTCGGTCAGCAGGTCGAGGACCTCGACCTGGTGGCTGACGTCGAGGAACGTGGTCGGCTCGTCCAGCAGCAGCAGTTCGGACTCCTGCGCGAGCGCCATCGCGATCCACACCCGCTGACGTTGCCCGCCGGAGAGCTCGTCGACGGCGCGATCGATGATCTCCAGGGTGTTGGTGGCATCGAGCGCCGCGGCGACGGCCCGGTCGTCGGCCGACGACCATCGCGCGAACGCCCGCTGGTGGGGATGGCGGCCGCGACCGACCAGGTCACCCACCGTGATGCCCTCCGGCGCGATCGGGGACTGCGGCAACAGCCCCAGTCGACGGGCGAGCTGCTTGGCCGGCATCGAGTGCAGCTCCCGGCCGTCGAGCAGCACCTGCCCGCTGCGCGGTGCCAGGAGCCTGGTCATCGAGCGCAGCAGGGTGGACTTCCCGCAGGCGTTCGGGCCGACGATGGCGGTCACCCTGCCCGGCTCGACGACCAGGTCCAGGTCGTGGATGACGTCGCGGTCCCCGTAACCGAGCGTCAGGTTCTCGATCTCCAGCCGTGGCTGGGCCGACACGGCCGCCGAACTGGTCACAGGGTGCCTCCGGTCCGGTTGATGCGGATGATCAGGTAGATGAGGTAGGGCGCGCCGAGGATGCCGGTGACCACACCCACCGGGAACCGGTGGCCGAAGGCGTACTGCCCGGCCAGGTCCGCGAGCAGGGTGATCAGGGCACCGACCAGCGCGGCGGGCACCAACAGCGAACCGCGGGGGCCGATGATGCGCACCGCGACGGGCCCGGCGAGGAAGGCCAGGAACGCGATCGGCCCGGACGCGGCGGTGGCGAAGCAGATCAGGCCGACCGCGCACACGATCGTGAGCAACCGGACGAGCTCGACACGCACCCCGAGCGCGGAGGCGGCGTCGTCGCCGAGCCGACCGATGACCAGGTTGCGGCTCTGGAGCAGGACGATCGGCCCGAGGACGGCCAGGGCCACCAGCACCACGACGACGTCGCGCCAGACCGCCCCGTTCAGGCTGCCGGTCAGCCAGCGCAGCGCCTGGCTGAACTCGAAGCTCGTCGCCCGCTCGAGCTGCCAGGCCACGACGCTCTGCATCACCGCCGCGACACCGATACCGATCAGCACGAGACGGGCCCCGGCCGCGACACCACGGCGGTAGGCGAGCAGGTAGATCGTCAGGGTCACCCCGATCCCGGCCGTGACGGCCAGCCAGGAGACGACCAGGCCGCTCAACGCGAAGCTCACGATGGCCACCGCAGCGGCCGCGCTCGCGCCCTCGGTGATCCCGATGACGTCCGGGCTGGCGAGCGGGTTGCGCAGCAACGTCTGGAACGTGACCCCGGCCAGGCCGAAGCTCAGTCCGACCAGCAGCGCCAGCGTCGCCCGGGGCAGCCGGAGCCGCCCGACGACGAACTGCGCGCCGGGTGCGTCGTTCCCCAGGACGACCGCCCACACCTCGGCGGGTGAGTAGACGGTGTCGCCGAACATGAGGGCACCGCAGTAGGCACCGCCCACCAGCAGGCTGAGCGCGGTGATGACCCACCGGCGTCGCTGTTGCAGGGACCGGCGCCGGCTCCTGACCAGGTCGGTGGCGTGGGCCCCCGCGACGCGAGGTCCCGGACGCGTCGATACCGCAGCGGGGCGGTTCACAGCTCACGCACCCGGCTGTACCGGACGACGGCGATGAAGATGGGGGCGCCGACGATCGCGGTGATGATCCCGACGTCGACCTCGCCCGGTGGCGTGATGAGCCGGCCGGTGACATCGGCCACGATCAGCAGGACGGCGCCCCCGATCGCGCTGAACGGCAGCAGCCAGCGGTGGTCGACCCCGGCGAGCAACCGGCAGAAGTGCGGGACGACCAGCCCCACGAAGCCGATCGGCCCGGTGACGGCGGTCGCGGCACCGGCGAGGGTCACCGCACCGAGCGCGGCCAGGACCCTGGTCCGGGCGACCCGTTCACCGAGGCCCGACGCCAGGTCGTCGCCGAGTCCGAGCATGTTCAGCCCACGAGCGCACCAGAGGCTGATCAGCGCGCCGACGAGCAGGAAGGGGGTCACCTGCCACAGACCGGCCGTGGTGGCCCCACCGACCCCACCGATCTGCCAGGAGACGACGCTCTCGGAGATGTCGGGACGGGGCAGTACCACGGCCGTCACGAACGAGGACAGCGCGGCGGCGGTCGCGGCGCCGGCCAGAGTCAGCTTGAGCGGGGTGGCGCCACCGTGCCCCAGCGAGCCCACGAACCAGACCAGGGTGGCGGTCACCGCCGCGCCGGCGATGGCGACCCAGATGTAGCTGGTCGCCGAGGTCAGGCCGAACCAGGCGATGCCGGTCACGATCCCCAGCGATGCACCGGTGTTGATGCCCAGGATCCCCGGGTCGGACAGCGGGTTGCGGGTGATCCCCTGCAGGACCAGCCCGGAAACCGCCAGTGCCGCGCCGGCGACCGCCGCGAGCACGGTCCGCGGGACCCGCTTGGCGACGGCGGCCTCGGCGAAACCGGGGCCGCCGGTGACCCCGCCCCAGATCTCGGGCCAGGTGACGTCACGCGAACCGAGGGCCACCGAGAGCACGCAGGCCGCGACCAGTGCACCGACGAGTGCGACCAGCCAGGCACCGCGTACCCGCCGCGCCCGGCGCAGCGCGGCGGCGGACGCGAAGGGCGCCTCGGCCGGAGCGGCGGGCGTACTCACCTCGTGGTGTACGCCGCGGCGTCGGCGAGCAGTCCGACGTACTCGTCGACGAGGGCCGGGATCGACAGGGCGGTGGGGTTGGCCGCGGTCCCGATCGCCGTGGTGCCGTCGAGGACGACGATCGCGTCGTTCTGCACGGCCGGCAGCTGGGACAGGACCGGATCACCCTTGAGCGCGTCGATGAGCTCCTGACCGCCGTAGGTGACGATCACGTCGACGTCGGCGAGCTCGTCGGCCCGCTCGCCGCTGATCGAGCCCCGGAAGCTGCTGCTGTCACCGGTGGCCTCGACGATGCTCGGCGCGATCTCCATACCGAGGTCGACCAGGTACTTCGAGCGGGTGTCGGCGGCGCTGTAGAAGTTGATCTCGCTGAGGTCGGTGGGGTCGACGTGGGTGAGGAACATCCCGGTCGTGCCCTCGAGCTCGGGCCGCTCGGCCACCGCCGCGGCGATGGTGCCCTCGAGGTCGGTGATGAGCTGCCTGCCCTCGGCCTCCAGGCCCAGACCCCTGGCGTTCTGCAGGATCGAGTCGCGCCACTCGGTCGCCCACGGCTCGTCCGGGTACGGGACCACCGGGGCGATCTCACTCATCGTGTTGTAGTCGTCCTCGGTCATCCCGGAGTACCCGGCCAGGATCACATCGGGCTCGGTCCCGGCGATGGCCTCGAAGTTGTAGCCGTCGGTCTCGTCGAAGAGCACCGGGGTCTCGGCGCCGAGCTCGTCGAGCTTGTCCTTGGTCCACTGCTGGATGCCGTCGCCGTCGTCGTCGCCCCAGGTCATCTCGGACATCCCGACCGGAACGATGCCGAACGCCAGCGGCACCTCCTGGTTGGCGAAGTCCACGGTGGCCACCCGCTCGGGCCTCTCCTCGATCACCGTCTCGCCGAAGGCGTGCGTGACGGTCACCGGTGTCCAGGCGCCGTCCCCGCTCCCGCCCGCCTGTCCGGCCCCGCCCCCGTCGGCGCTTCCACCGCACGCGGCCAGACCACCCATCAACCCGGCCACCAGTACGGGAGCGGCCAGCTTCTCGATCAATTTCATTGCATGCTCCTTAGGTTCGGCTTACCTTAGATCATGCGTTGACCGAGGTGGACGTGTACCGGCAGCGCGACCGGGGTGAGATCCCACGGGGCCGGCTCGGCCACAACCGGCGGAGCCCTGCCCACGAGGCGCACCAGCGGCTGCACCGAGTCACCGGCCGGGAGCGCCCGGAGCACACCCGTCAGATCAGCGGCACCGCCAGCTGCACGATGATCCGACCGTTCCGATCGGGCGCGACGAACTGACGGACCGAACCGATGTCGCGAACGACACCACGGGCCTCCCGACGGGCGAGTTCGGCCATCAGCGCCACCAGAGCCGGGTGCGGAAGCCCCTCAGGTGCTTGGGCGTCCTCGCCGCAGTCCATCCGGGCAATCAGTTCCCGGCCGGCCGGGCGTGCGCCGCTGCGCACCGTCACGCCGTCGAGTTGGCCGGGAAGCCGCGGCGCCGGGTCCGGCAGTGGCCAGCACAAGCTCATCTCGACTCGGTCAGGGTCGTCGTCGACGCTGTCGAACTGGGTCCAGCCCGGACCGTCAGGGCGACAACCCGCTTGCTCGAGCACGCTGAACAGCTCGTAGTAGGCATGGATGGCCTCGTCCTCGGCGGCCGTCGCCGCGGTCTGCATCTCCTGCTCGTCGGTGGGTAGCCGTTGCACGATCGCCGCGACGTGCGTGGCGGCTACCTCGCACTCGGAGAACGTGACCTCACCATCGAAACCCGTGAGAAGTCGGGAAGCCGCAGCCAGCGCACGGTCCTGCGCCGCACGCGCCGCGGCCACCTCGTTGCGGAAGCGCTCCACTGCCCCCGCAGGATCCTGCTGCAGCGCGTGACGCACGGACTCGACCGGCATCCCGGCCGACCGCAGAGCTTTGACCAGGACGGCGTCGTGAAGCTGCCCGCCGCTGTAGCGGCGACGTCGGCTCACCGGGTCGATCTCAGCCGGCACCAGCAGACCGCGCGCGTCGTAGTGCCGCAGCGCCTTGATCGTCAACCCCGTGACCTGAGCGAACTCTCCGATCGTAAGCATGCGATCCAGTCTGGGGCCTCCCCCTCGGGGAGAGGCAACCCGCTCAGTGACGGGGACCGCAGCAACGGAGGGGCGTGTCAGGACGCCCCGTGACACACCGCCGGACATGTGCCGGAGCCGACGTCCTACGGGCGGGAACGTTGACCGTCCCCTCCAATCGGCGCGTTTGCTGTTGGTACTGGCGAGGACTGACGCCGTGCGCCGTGGTGGAGGCACGGGTGAAGTTCGCGGGCCGGGTGTATCCGGTGCGCCGGGCCACGATGCTCGGTGGGTCACCGCCGGCGAGCAGCGTGCGGGCGTGAGTCATCCGACGCCGGGCCCGCCAGACGGGGAAGGTACTGCCGGCCTCGGCGGTGAAGGTCTCTCGTAGTTCATCCAGGTTCACGCCGAGCAGGGATCCCCAGTCGCTCAGTCCGCGGGGATCACTGGGGTCACGGATCAACGTGTCGAGGACCTGTCGGACCGGGGTGGAGACCGGGTGACATCCTTGACCGGAGGCGAACGAGATGTACCGGTGGAAACTGGTGACGACCAGGTGGGAATCGTGGCCGGCGGGGCGCAGCAGGGTGAGGCTGGCGACGACAGTGGACAACAGGAAGTCTTCGCTCTCGGCGGGCAGGTGAATCACGTGGGGGTCGAGGTGGGCCGGGCGGGCGAACGCCGGCCTGCTCCCCAGCGGCAGCAGAATGGAGCCCGCCGGGGTGGTGACCTGGTTGCGCAGACCTGCGGGCAGGAGCATCGCGTCGCCCCGCCAGTTCTCGGGTGGTATCGGCGACCTGTACGGTCGCGGTGCCTCGGTAGACCCAACGGCTTCCTCACCCCGGCGGGGTCCCGCTCTGGCCCCACCCGGGCCTGGGCGGGCCGCTGTTCCTCAGGCGATGGCCCCCCGCAATTCGGCCCGGCTGCGAATCGCGAGCTTCCGGTACGAGCGGGTGAGGTGCTGCTCGACGGTGCTCACCGTGATGTAGAGACTGCGGCTGATCTCCCGGTTGCTCAGTCCCTCCGCAGCCATCCTGGCCACCCGGACCTCGGCGTCACTGAGCGTGTCCCGCCCGGCGTCCGAGCACGCCGGGACGGCCTCGGCGGCCGGGGGTCGCGGCGGCCCCGGTTCGGCGGGGGCGCCGTCCGCCATCCACTGACGGCACAGGTCCTCCACCTCGCACTCCCGGGCGACCGCCATCGCCTCGCCCGCGGTCGCCGCGGCGACGGCGGTTTCCTTGTTGGCGTGGTGCGCCACGGACAGCATCGCGAGGGCGCGGCACCGGGTCAGCTGGTCGTCGCAGGCGGCGGCGGTGTCGGCGGCCGCACGTAACGACGCCAGCCGGGCCCCGCCTTCCTGGCACGTGGCCATGAGCAGCAGGCTGCGCGCGCGCACGTGCCCGACCTCACCGGTAGGTCGGGAGAGCTGGAGCGACAGCAGGTGCTTGGCCCGGTCCAGGTTGCCGAGTGCGATGTGCACCTCGGCGAGGTCGCTGCGCCACGGGATCAGCGCTGGCAGGTCCACCTTCCACCGGATCGCCATCTCGCCACCGGCCTCGACGTCGGCCCGCGCCGCGCGTAGCCGTCCGGCGACGAGGTGTGCCGCTCCCCTGGCCCTGAGGTAGGACAGCCAGTGCCAGGTCCGGCGGGCCGAGTCGGGTACCGGGATCTGCAGGGTCTCCGCGGGCGGAGACCCCGGCCGGTGCAGGATCGACGCGGCGACGGACAGGGCGAGCGGCGCCGGGAGTGTGGCGCCCCAGCAGGCGCGGGGCAGGGTCTCGAGCGCCTCCTGTGCGTGGTGCAGCGCGGTGCCGGCCCGGCCCCGGCAGATCGCAATCTCGGCCTTGACGCAGGACAGCACCGCGGACGCCCGAGCGGACCGGCCGGAGACCGACTCCTCGTGCAGCAGGTCGCACCACTGGGCGGCCTCGTCCACGTCGCCGAGCCGCAGCAACGCTCCCAGCGCCAGGGCGTCGTGCTCGATCGGGCCGCGGTCCAGCCGCGAGCGGCGAAGCATGGCGGCCGCACCCGCGCGGATCCGTTCCGCTGCGCCGTCCGACGGTGGTTCCAACAGGTCGACCTGTTCCACCCCGGGGTGGATCCAGCGCGTCCAGCACCGCACGGCGAGCAGCCTGCCGCCTGCGCCGCCGGTGGACCGGTCGGCCGTGTCGAGCATCCGGCGGGTTCGGCGGGCGTCCGCCTCCTGACCGTTCCACAGCTGATAGCGGAGCAGCTGTGCCGCCTCCTCGGGGGTCAGCTCGCCGCGCTCGAACGCCAGCTGGAGCTCGGGTATCAACCCGATCACCCGGGACGGCTTGGTGTCGAACAGGACCGCAGCCAGAGCGGTCAGGACGACGACGCGGTCCGCGGCGTCCTCGGCGCCGGTCAGCGCCGCGGAGAGCAGTCTCACCGCCGCCGCAGGCCTGCCGGCCACCCGCTCCTCCTCGGCCGCTGCCCGCAGTACCGGTACCGACCACGGCTCGCACGGCACACCACCCGCCAGCACCCGATCGGCGATCTCCAGCAGGGGCGCGCCGTCCTGGAACAGCACCGACGCCGCCCGGCGCTGCAGCGTCTCCGAGTCCGCGGGCGACAGGTCGCCCAGCACGGTCGTGCGACCGGCCGGGAGCAGGAACCGGCAGTCGCCGAGCACCCCCATCCGGGCCAGCGCGGCGAGTGCCGAGTCGACCGCCTCCGCGGACCCGCCGGTCAGCCGCCGGATCCGCGACGGGTTCGCCAGCTCGCCCAGCGCCGCGGCCGCCCTGGCCACCTCCCGCAGGACCGGGTCGCCGCGGTGCACGCAGGTCAGCAGCGCGTCCCGGTACGCCGGCCCGCTCCGCACCCCGACGTGCGGTTCCCGGGCCCGCCGGTGGTCGGCGACCAGCGCCCGGACCAACCGCGGGTTGCCCGCGGTGGCGCGGTGGTACCCGGCCGAGTGGGACCGGGCGTACTCCCCGCCCAGTTCGGTGGCGAGCAGCTGGTGCACCCCCGACACCGTCAGCGGTGCGATCCGGATCCGCTCGACCCCGCCCAACCGGCAGAGGCCACCGCGCAGGGCGGCGAAGTCGGGATCGGGAGGGTCGACCTCGGCGATGACGACGAGGACCGCCGCGGAGGCGATCCTCCGCTGGACGTACAGCAGGACCTGCATACTGATCTCGTCGGCGAGCTCGACGTCGTCGACGACCAGCACGACTGGCCGCGCCGCGGCCAGCTCGGTGAGGGCGATCGCGACCCCGCGCGCGGTGAGCGCGAGCTCGGGACGGAGCACCGCGCTCTCGCCCTCGGGCGAGTCGTCGAGCATGAACCGTTCCACCGATTCGCGACTGGCGTCGGGAAGCGCGGGATCGCTCATCAGCTGACACAGCAGCCCACCGGCGATGCCGCGCTCGAAATGCGATCCGGCCGCGGTCAGCACGAGTGCGTCGCGGTCCGCCGCGCGGCCCGTGAACCGGCGCAGCAGTGACGTCCTGCCACTCGACTCGCACCCGCTCACCAGGACCAGACGCCCCGCCCGGTCCGCCGACACCGTGTCGAAAACGGTCGACAGTCGGGAGAATGCTTCAGCTCGTTCGACCAGCATCGAGTTATTCGCCCCCAGCGTACACATGCGCGACGTCGACAGAGCCGCACGAACACCTCAGCACCGCCGAAGTCATCCCAAGCTGAGGCTATCCGGACCATTTCACCTGATCAAGTGAACTCCGATTGGCGTGGAGATGCTCTTCTGTGGACGACACCTCTGGAGTTCAGTGATTCCGGACACACACGGGTGAGCTCTGAGATCTGTCATACCCGCGGCCGTGAGCAGGTGGTAAGCGCCACGGGATACCGGTCGCCGGCCCCCGGTAGGGGACGCGGGCGGCACAGGCGCCCGGACGGAGCGGGTGGATAGGGGTCGTCAGGGGTGTACGACAGATCGGGAACCGTGGGATGTTCCGGTCGTCGATCTCTACTGGAGGAAAAATGGCGACGATTCTGGTGACGGGCGCCGCCGGATTCATCGGATCGAACTTCATCCACTACTGGCGTCGCACACATTCTGCGGACCGGATCGTCGCCCTCGATCTGCTCACCTACGCGGGCGTGCGTTCGAACGTCGAGGGACTCGACTCGGTCCACCTCGTACACGGGTCGATCGCGGACACCTCGCTCGTCGAGGAGCTGTTGCGCGAGCACCGCGTCGACGTGATCGTGAACTTCGCCGCCGAGTCCCACAACAGCCTGGCCGTGCTGCGGCCCGGGGACTTCTTCGAGACGAACGTCATCGGCACCCAGCGGCTGCTGGAAGCCGCCCGGCAGGTGGGTGTCGGCCGCTTCCACCACATCTCCACCTGCGAGGTGTACGGCGACCTCCCGCTCGACGCCGACGCCTCCGCCGCCTTCACCGAGGAGTCGCCGTACCGCCCGCGGACGCCCTACAACGCCTCGAAGGCGGGCGCCGACCACGCCGTGCGCGCCTACTTCGAGACCTACGGCCTGCCGGTGACCATCACCAACTGCGCCAACAACTACGGCCCGTTCCAGTTCCCGGAGAAGGTCGTCCCCCTGTTCGCCACCCGGGCGCTCGAGGGACGGCCGCTGCCGCTGTACGCCTCGGCGTCGAACCGGCGCGAGTGGCTGCACGTCGACGACCATGCCGCGGCGATCGACGCCGTCGTGCAGCACGGGGTCGTCGGGCAGACCTACAACGTCGGCAGCGGCACCGAGGTCGACGTCACCGGCGTCGCCGACGCCGTACTCGACGCGCTGGGCCTCGGCGACGAGCTGAAGACCACGGTGCCGGACCGGCCCGGTCACGACCGTCGCTACCTGCTCGACTCCAGCAGGGTGCGCCGCGAGCTGGGCTGGACGCCCCGGGTCGCATGGTCGGAAGGCATCGTCGACACCGTCGAGTGGTACCGGCGCCACCCGGAGTGGTGGCGTCCGTTGCTCGGGCGCGCACCCGTCGTCGAAGGTGTGGGGGCGGCCTGGGAGCGGACCGCACCTGCCACGCCGACCGGCTCCTGACATCCGTCACTTCCGGTCCATGACGGACACCGTGGGTACCCGGGCCGCCCTCCGGCCAGGCTGGAGCCATGATCGCCACGAGGAGAACGGGGAGCGGACGATGATCGAGGTCGGCGGGCTGACCAAGCGCTACGGGGACGTCACCGCGGTCGAGGACCTCACGTTCTCGGTGGCCCCGGGACACATCACCGGGTTCCTGGGGCCCAACGGTGCCGGCAAGTCCACGACGATGCGGATGATCCTCGGGTTGGACCGCCCCACTGTGGGGTTCGCGCGGGTCTCCGGCCACGACTACCGCGGGCTCCCCGCACCCCTGCGCGAGGTCGGTGCGCTACTGGACCCGACGGCGCTCCACAAGGGCCGCAGCGCCCGCGCGCACCTGCGCTGGCAGGCCGAGGCAGGCGGGATCTCCCGCGGCCGGGTGGACGAGGTGCTCGGCCTGGTCGGCCTGGAGGACGTCGCCGACCGGCTGGTCGGCGCCCTGTCACTGGGTATGCGTCAACGGCTCGGGCTGGCCGGCGCGATGCTGGGCGACCCCGGGGTGCTGATGCTCGACGAGCCGCTCAACGGGCTCGACCCGGAGGGCATCGTGTGGGTCAGGACGCTGTTGCAGTCGCTGGCGGCCGAGGGCCGCACGGTGTTCTTGTCCAGCCACCTGATGAACGAGATGGAGGCGACCGCCGACCACGTCCTGGTGATCGGCGGCGGTCGGATGATCACCGATATGAGCATCGACGAGCTGGTGCGTTCCGGCGCGGGAGCCAGGGTGACGGTCTCCTCACCCCGGGCCGACCGGCTCTCCGAGGAGCTGCTCCGGTTCGGGGCGACCGTCACCGAGCGGGACGGCGACCGGTTCACCGTGACCGGTCTCGACGCCGCCGACATCGGCGGGCTCGCCGCCCAGTACGGCCTGCCGCTGCACGAGCTCACCCCGTGGCGTCCCAGCCTCGAGGACGCCTTCATGACCCTCACTCGTGACCGCGGTCGGCACCGCGGCGCCGACTTGTCCCGCGCGAAGGAGAGCACCCGATGACCGACACCCGAACCGAGGCGGGCGCGCAGCCACAGCGGGACCGGCCGGGTGCCCCGGTCGGCTTCGTGCGCACCGTCCGCTCGGAGCTCCTCAAGATGTGGACGCTGCAGACGACCCGCCGGCTCTACTGGGCCGCGCTGATCATCGCAGCGTTCATCGCGGTCCTGCTGTGCTTCACCATCGGACCGACCACCGGTGTCGGGCTGCAGGACCGGGCGCCGGAGGACATCGTCAGCACCAGCCTGCTCGGCACGGACGCCGCGGCCCTGGTGCTGATGCTGACCGCGGCGGGCACGGTCGGGTCCGAGTACGCGACGGGGATGATGCGCACGACCCTGACCGTGACTCCGCGCCGCACCCGTTTCCTGCTGGCCAAGGCGGTCACGGTGCTGCTCTCGACGCTGGCCGTCGGCCTCCTGGCCGGGCTGGTGTCGGTGCTGGCGGGACAGGCCGTCCTGCTGGCCGTCGGGCTCCCGCTGGTCGACGCCGATCTGGAGATGGTGCGGATGGCGGTCGGTGCGGCCACCATCGCCCCGTTCTACGCCGTGTTCGCCACGGCGTTCTCGTTCGTGTTCCGCAACACCGCAGGGGGGGTCACCGCGGCGGTCGTGCTGCTGTTTGTCCCGACAGTGGTCGGTTGGCTGCCGGAGTGGTTCCAGGCGAACGTGCTGCCGTTCACCCCTGGCGAGTCGATCCACATCCTGGCCGGGCTCACCCCACCGGATTCCGTCTCCTACGTGCACCCGCTCATCGCGGGCGGCACGCTACTCGCGTGGTCGGCGGCAGCGCTGGCGGTGGCCGCGGTGGTGCTGGAGCGCCGCGACGTCTGAGCATCCGGCCCACGGCCACCGGATCCGGTCCTGCCCGGAGCCCGGCGTGCCACGTCGCGCAGGATCGCTGACCGACGCGGTGATCCTGCTCGGGCAGGCGAACGGTCGGCCTCGTCGCGAGCGGAGTCGCTCACCGAGCGGCGGCCGCCCGTGGCATGAGGCCGCCCCTCGCGAAGCGTGGCACCGCAGCCTCACGCCGGTCCGTGTCGTCTGCTCGCCGGTGAGGTACCGGCCCACCCGTCACGGGACGGGCCCCGGGTCAGCCTGGATCCCACCGTGTCGGTTCGGCCGGTGCGGTAGTGGCCCCTGGTGGTGGCGTCTTGGGGGGTGCGGGCGTGTCTGATCTGTTGGTCCGTCCGGCTTTCCCACTGATGGTCTCCGGACGTGGCTCCGGGGCCCGGTGTGTCAGGGTGTGGTCGGGAGCGGGTCGCGCGGGGCATCGAGGCCGTAGACGCCGGTATCACCGCGTCCGGCGCCCTGCTTCGCGTAGCCACCGGCCATGATCCCCGCGACCAGCGCGATCACCTTCTCGGTGGCGTTCGCGGTGCCCTTCCCGGCCGGCGTGAGCCGACCGGTGAGCAACACCTCCAGACCGCGACGAACGACCACCGCCGTCACCGGCACGAGCCCACGCACGACACGAGATTCGGATCATCGAACCGTGCGGAGATCGCGCGGCGAGCGTCAGACGGTCGCATCCAGCGGATGCCCTTCCGGCCGGTCGCTCAAGGACCATCAGCAGGTCCTGTCCTCCCAGACAGGAGGGCATTCGTGCGCCACTGCCCACCCTCACCAGCGCGCTGTCGCGGTGGATCCGGGGCTCAGCCCCCGGCGACCGTGCCGGGGAAGCTCGCCCAGAAGTCCAGCCGGTGCTCGGCCCGGTAGTCGGTAGGCGGGGCGTCCGGGTCGGTGTCGAGGGTCTGCACGTGCGGGCTGCCGGGGTCGAACGGGGGCCACGCGGCTTCCGGCAGGGCGGGCGAGCCGGTCCGTGCGAACGCGGACCAGTGCCGCACCATCCGGTCGGCCAGCCTGCGGCTCTCCGGGCGCAGTTCACCGTAGGGGGCGCCGCCGGCCGCGTCGAACAGGTAGAACACGTCCGCCGAGTGGTACGCGCCCGGCGCGAACCCACCGCCGACGCCGGCCGCCGGCGGGGCGCCGCGGTCGGCGAACTCGAACGCCCAGGTGGGTGTGACCGCTGCGAGGCTGCGGTTCTGGGCGTCGGTGGCGGTGGCCCAGACACGGTCGGTCAGCACGGTCGCCCAGGCGAGGCTCGGTGTGGTGTGGGCCTCCAGCGGATACCGTGCCGCGACCTCCCCCGCCCGGTCACCGAACGCCCGCCGGAGCAGGTGAGGGTACTGCTGCGCGGTCACCGGACTGCCGGTGTCGTCGAAGAACGCCGCGACGTAGAGGCGGTGCTCGTCGCGGGTGGCGCCGGACAGCACCGGCACCCGGTGCACCCGTCCGGCGTGCAACTCGGCCGCCGGCTCCGCGGGCAGCGCCCGGTTGCCCCAGGCGAAGCGGGAGAACTGCGCGGACAACGGCAGCAGGTCCGTCACCGGACGGCTGCGCAGGCAGGCCAGGGCGCCGGGGCCGGGCGCGCAGCCGAGGGCCGTGGCGACACCGTTCCCGAGCTCGCCGAGCTCGTCCTGGTCGATCCACAGCGACGGCAGGGCCGGCGTGCCTGGCATGACGGTGTCCGGCGGGTAGGTCTGGAGGGCCAGCCCGCTCTGCAGGATCACCCGGTCGAACAGGCCCTCCGCCTGCGGCGACACCAGATGGGCGCTCGCCGAGAGAGCCCCGTAGGACTCGCCGAACAGGGTGACCGAGCGCGGGTCGCCGCCGAGGGCGCCGATGTTGTGGCGCACCCAGCGCAGCGCGGCCTGCTGGTCCAGCAGGCCGAACGAGCCGGCGTCGGCCAGGCCGGGCAGGCCGAACCCGCCCAGCACACCGAGCCGGTAGTTGACCGTGACCACGACGACGTCGCCGTCGGTGGCAAGGCGGTGCGCGTCGAACACCCCGGCAGCCCCGTTCGTGCCGCTGCCGCCGTGGATCCACACCATCACCGGGCGAGGCCGGTCCGGTGTGGCGCCTGCGGGCACGGTGACGTCGAGGAACAGGCAGTCCTCCGTCTCGGACGCCAGGTCGGCCACGCTGCTGGGCAGCTGCGGGCAGGCGGCCCCGGAGCGGGCCGCGTCGCGCACCCCGTCCCAGCCCGGTGCCGGGCCCGGCGCCGCCCAGCGACCGTCCCCGACCGGGGGTGCGGCGTAGGGGATCCCGCGGTAGGTGCGGTGGGTGCCCGCGTCCTCGCCGCGCAGCGCGCCCTGCGCGACGACGCTCGTCGCCGGGCCGTCCGGGTCCGGCGCGGCCGGAGTGCCGCAGGCGCTCAGCAGCAGCCCTGCGCTCAGCGCAGCGAGTGCGCTCCGGGCCGCGGTACGCAGCCGGCCGGGAGCCGGCAGGGTCTCGTCCGTGGTCACGATCATCCGCTCCTGGCCCGGCCGGGCTGGTACGCCCCGGCGGGCCGGATCGCCAGGATCCGGCCCGCCGCGGGAGTGGTCGATTCGACCGTTGATCAGGCCTTCTTGCGCACCATCGGCATGGTGACGGCCAGTCCGATCACGACCCCGATCGGGATCATGATGCCCGGGTTGAGCACCCACATGCCGCAGATCCCGAGCACGATGCCACCGATCACGGCGCCGAGGGACATGACCAGGATCTGCTTGGTGTTGCTGTTGGTCGGCTGCGAGGACATCGCCACTTCCTTCTCTCTCGGTCTCCGCTCAGCCGTCCAGATGGGCGGCTCGGTCACGGGACCGACGGTGCCGTGATCTCGGGGACCCGCGCGTGCGTTCCTGTCACCGGCTCGGCATGACACTTGTCAACGCCGGCGGCCCCGGCCCGGACCTAGGTTCGGTGGCAGGACCCGTCGAGAAAGGCCCGACATGGCCCACATCCTCGTGGTCGCCCCGCCGGCGGCCGGTCACATCAACCCCACCCTCGGCGTGGTGGCCGAGCTGGTCGAGCGCGGGCACCGCGTCACCTACGCCACCACCGAGCGTTACCGGGACCGGATCGCCGAGACCGGGGCGACGCTGCTGGCCCACGAGTCGACGATGCCGCCGCCCGCCACGAAGCCGTACACCCTCGAGGGCTCCGACCTCACCCGCGGTCTGCTGGCCGGGCTGCGTGAGACGCGGGTGCGCCCGGCCGAACTGCGCGACCGGCTCGCCGGCGACCGGCCGGACCTGGTGCTGTTCGACGGCCTCACCGCCTGGTGGGGCCGGTTGCTGGCCCGCGGGATGGACGTGCCCGCGGTCCCGTGCTGGCCGAACTTCGTGTCGAACGAGCACTGGTCGCTCATGGGCACCTACATCCGCTCGAACCGGCTGGATCCGCGGCTGTGGTGGTTCGCGGTCCGGATGCAGCGGCTCGCGTCGGCCGCCGGGCTGACCCTCGCCGAGCTGGTCGACGGTGTCGGCACCGGGGTGCACGGCCAGTTGGTGTTCCTGCCGCGCAGCTTCCAGTTCGCGCACGAGACGTTCGACGCCAGCTACCACTTCGTCGGCCCCTGCCCCGGCGCGCGCACGTTCCAGGGAACCTGGTCGCCGCCCGTGTCCGGCCGACCGGTCTGCCTCGTCTCGCTCGGCACGGTGTACTCGGCGAACCGCCCGTTCTACGAGCTGGCGTTGGAGGCGCTGCGCGGGTCCGGGCGGCACGTGGTGCTGGTCGTCGGCGAGCACGTCGATCCCGGCTCCCTCGGCGCGGCCGGCCCGCACGTGGAGGTGCACCGCTCGGTGCCGCAGCTGCAGGTGCTCGAGCACGCCACGGTGTTCGTGACCCACGGCGGCATGAACAGCGTGCTCGAGGCCGCGCGGGCCCGGGTGCCCATGGTGGCGGTTCCGCAGATGGCCGAGCAGCGGGCGAACGCCGACCGGCTCACCCAGCTCGACCTCGGCGAGCAGCTCACCCCGGACCGGCTCACCGGGGCGGCGCTGCATGCCGCGGTGGACCGGGTGGCCGGGGACACTCGCATCGCTGCCGGGCTGGACCGGATCGCTGCGGAGATGGAGCGCGCCGGCGGGACGGATGCGGCGGCGGACCTGCTGGAGGCCGCCCTGCACGGACCGGTCACCGCCTCGCGGGCCTGAGCGGACCGGCAGGGTCACCGACCGGACCGGTCGCGCCGCGCCGCACGGGCCGGGACCCGCGCGGCGCGGCCTACGCCGCGAGCCGCTCGCGCACCAGCGACACCACCGGCGACGGGTCGGCGCCGAAGTAGAAGTGGTCACCCGGCACCGACCGCAGGGTGAACCCCCCCGTGGTGTGCGCGGCCCAGCCGCGCAGGTCCTCCGGTGCGACCCGCGGGTCGCGGTCGCCGCACAGGCCGTCGATCGGGGCGCGCAGCGGCGGCCCGGGGACCCAGGAATAGGTCTCGGCGGCGGTGTAGTCGGCGCGGACCACGGGCAGCACCAGCTGCAGCATCTCGGCATCGGCGAGCAGGTCCCCACTGGTGCCGCCGGTCCGGCGCAGCTCGTCGACGACACCAGCGTCGTCGAGGCGGTGGATCCCGGCGCTGCGGTGCTCGGAGGGCGCGTTGCGGGCGGAGACGACGAGCCGGTCCACCGGCCGCTCGTGCGCGTGTTCGAGCCTGCGCGCCACCTCGTAACCGACGGTGGCGCCCATGCTGTGCCCGAACAGCACCAGCGGCAGGCCGTCCGCGACGGTGCGGACGTCGAGCTGTTCGACGATCCGGTCGGCCAGCGTCGCCAGGTCGGTGGCGAACGGCTCGCTGCGGCGGTCCTGCCTTCCCGGGTACTGGACGGCGACGACGTCGACGTCCGGGCGCAGCCGGGCCGACAACCCGGTGAAGTAGCTCGCTGCACCGCCCGCGTGCGGGAAGCAGAGCAGCCGGGCCCGCGGCGCCCGGTTGTCGTCCCCGGCGCGGAAGCGGCGGAACCACAGGTCGGTGGACACGGAGGTGGTCATCGGATGGTCTCCCTCGGGGTCGTCGCCTGCCCCGTCGGCACGGCGGGCCGATCCAGGGCCTCGATCCATTCCTCGATGGCGGCGGCGGTCGGCACCGCGTGCTCCTCCAGCATCGAGAAGTGGTCACCGGCGACGTCGACGGTGTCGTGCGGGAAGTCCCATGTGGAACGCCAGTCCCGCCCGTCGCCGAGTGTGGTGGCGCCTGCCAGCGGCTCGGTGGCCCGGACCAGCAGGGTACGGACGAGGGTGGGGCCGGGCTCCCAGGTGCGGAACAGGTCCAGGTACCACCCCATCGCGGAGAGCCGGTCGTCGTCCATCGTGACGAAGGTGCCCTCCCGCTCCGCCATCCCGTCCATCAGGGACAGCCCGAATCGGTCCATCAGGTCGCTCTGTGGCGTGTAGGTGTCGACCAGCACCACGCCTGCGGGCGGCTCACCCACCGCCTCCAGGTGCCGGGCCACGGCGTGGGCGAACCAGCCGCCGGCCGACGAGCCGAGCAGGACCGGGGCAGTGTCGCCCGTGGCCCGGCGGACGGCCTCGGCCTGCGCGCCGACCACCGCGCCGATGCCGGTCGGCAACGGTTCGTCGTGGCCGAAGCCGGGGACCGCGAGCGCGGCGACGTCCCGGCGTCCGCGGAACGCCCCGGCGAACCGCGCGTACTGGTGGATCCCGGCCACGGCCAGGCAGGAGGAGAAGCAGAACACCGGTCGGGCGGCCGCACCGCGGGCCAGCCGCACCGGGATCACCGGGTGGCCGGTGGCGTCGAGGTCGGCCGGGCTGTCGAACGAGGGGCGCAGTGCGGCGGCCGCACGCAGCAGTTCGAAGACCTCCTTCCACTTCCCGGTGCGGAACGCGTCGGTGTAGAGACCGAGCAGCGCTCCCCCGGCGGTGGCGACGGGCGCGGGACGGGCCGGCGCTGCCGGGGCGGTGCCGTCACCGAGCCGCTCGTGCAGGTGCACGGCGAGTGCAGCCGGTGTCTCGTGGTCGAAGGCCAGGGTGGCGCCCAGCCGCAGACCGGTGGCGGCGGCCAACCGGTTGCGCAGCTCGATCGCGGTCAGCGAGTCGAACCCGGCGTCTACCAGGTCGGTGTCCGGGCCGACCTGGCCGTCGACGTGCCCCAGTACCTCGGCGACGTGGCCACGGACCAGCGTGCAGAGCGCGGCGAGACGGTCGTCGCCGCGCAGCGCGGTGATCCCGCCGTCGCGGCCTGGGCCGGTGCCCGCGGTGGCCCGGACGGTGCGCCGCGGCCCGGGCCCGGCGAGCAGTCTCAGCAGTGCCGGTCCGCTGCCGGCCCGTGCTGCGGCCCGCAGCGCAGGCCGGTCCAGGCGCATCGCCACGACGGCCGGAGCGGTCGCGGCCAGGGCCTCGTCGAGTAGCCCGAGCGCGTGGCCGGCGCCCAGCGCGGCGATTCCGGAGCGGTCCGCCCCGGTGTCGTCGCGTCCGGCCATCCCGCCGGCCCAGCGTCCCCAGGCGACGGACAGGGTGCGGCGGCCCGCAGCGGAGCGGGCCGCGGCGAAGGCGTCGAGGAAGGCGTTCGCGGCCGCGTAGTTGCCCTGCCCACCACCGCCCAGGACCCCGGCGGCCGAGGAGAACAGGACCATGAGCGGGGCGTCGGTGGTGGTCAGCTCGTCGAGCAGGACCGCGGCGTCGGCCTTGGGGCGGAGCACCGTGGCCAACCGCTGCGGGGTGAGCGACCCGAGGGTGGCGTCGTCGAGCGCACCGGCCACGTGCACCACGGCGCGCACCGGACGGCCGGGCGGGACCAGGGACAGGACCCCGGCGAGAGCGTCGCGGTCGGCGACGTCGGCGGCGCACAGGTCGACCGTGCCGGAGGGACCGGTGAGCTCGCGCAGCTCGTCCGCCAGGGCGGCGGCACCGGGGGCGTCGGCGCCGCGGCGGCTGACGAGCAGCAGGTGCCGGGCTCCGTGCTCGCGCACCAGGTGCCGGGCGACGGCGCCGCCGAGCGCTCCGGTCGCGCCGGTGACCAGCACCGTCGCGTCGGGGAGACCGCCGGAGAGCCAGGTGTCCCCCGGCGGGACGGGCACGATGCCCTCCAGCCGGGGCAGGTTCCCGGTCCCGGCGCGTACCGCGATCCGGGCGGCGGGGTCGGCGATCAGAGGTTCGAGCAGCCCGGCCACCGCGGGCGGGCCGTCGGGCCCGCCGTCGAGGTCGAGCAGTGCGATCCGGTCGGGCGACTCGGTCTGTGCGGCACCGGCCAGCCCCCAGACCGCCGCGGCGGCCGGGTCGGGAGCGCCGTCGTCACCGGTCGTGGCGCGCTCGGTCACGAGGACCAGCCGAGACGCCACGTCGGCTCCGGTGTCCGTCCAGTCCTGCAGGAGGGCCAGCGCCGCGGTGGTGAGCGCCCGTGCGCGGGTGGCCGGGTCATGGCTGGTGTCCGCGACGGGGACGGCGAGCACGGCCTCGGGCGGTGCCGTACCGGAGGCGGTGGCCATCGCCAGCGACGCGGTGTCGGCGTAGTGCTCGACGTGCACCCCGGCCGTGGTGAGCGCCGCGGTGAGGGCGGTGGCGAGCGTCCCGCCGGAGTCCCCGAGCAGGGCCACCCGGTGTGGCGGTGGGCCGGCCGCGACCGGGGTCCACGCCGTCGTGAACAGCTCGCGGTGGCGGGGACGGGTGACCGGGCCCGCAGGGTCGGCCGGGCGCACGACCAGAGCCTCGATGTCGGCCACCGGTGCGCCGGTGCCGTCGGCCAGCCGGAGGGAGACCGCACCGGGCCCGGCCCGGTCCAGGCGGACCCGCAGGGTGTCGGCGCCGGTGGCGTACAGCCGCATCCCCGACCAGGAGAACGGCAGCCGGGGGCGCGGGTCGGGATCGAGCAGCGTGTCGGTGGCGGCGAGCGGGTGCAGCGCGGCGTCGAGCAGTGCAGGGTGCAGCCCCCACCGTCCGGGTCCCCCGGCCTCCGGCGGCAGCACGACCTCGGCGAACACCGCGCCGTCGCGGGTCCAGACGGCGCGCAGGCCACGGAAGGCCGGACCGTAGTGGAAGCCGCCGTCGGCGAACCGCTCGTGCAACGCGGTCACCGCGACCGGCTCGGCGCCGGCCGGTGGCCAGGCCACAAGGTCCGGGTCGGGCTCCGGTGCGTCCCCGGTGTCCCCGAGGGTCCCGGAGGCGTGCCGTACCCAGCCGCCGGTGTCGTCGTCCGGGTCGCCGGTGCGCGCCCACACCTCGACGGTCCGGATGCCGTCGTCGGCGGGTGCGCCCACCACGGCCTGCAGCTCGGTGGCCGGGGCGGGGGGTGCCGCCGGGATCAGCGGCGCCTCGAGGGTCAGCTCCTCGATCCGGGTGGCCCCGACCTCGTCGCCGGCCCGGATCGCCAGCTCGGCGAACGCGGTGCCCGGCAGCAGCGGGCGGCCGGCGACGGTGTGGTCGCCCAGCCACGGCAGGCTCCGCGGCCCGGCGCGCCCGGTGAGCACCACCCCGCCGGTGGCCGGGAGCTCGACGGTGCTCGTCAGCACCGGATGACCGGTGGCGCCGATGGCCGTGGTCGGTCCGGTGGGCCCGGTGTCCGCGTCCAGCCAGTAGCGGGTCCGCCGGAACGCATAGGTGGGCAACTCCACCCGGCGTGCGTCGCGCAGCGCGGGCGCGACGGCGGTCCAGTCGATCTCGTGCCCGCCCGCCGTGTGGAGGGCGCCGAGTGCGGCGACCAGATCGACGGCTTCGTGGCGGTCCCGGCGCAGCGTCGGCAGGACCAGGCGGTCCGGCCCGCCGTCCTCGGCGAGGACCTCCTGCACGGCCGGGGTCAGCGCGGCGTCGGGCCCGATCTCGATCATCCGGGTCACGCCGAGTCCGCACAGTGCGCGGACCCCGTCGGCGAACCGGACGGTGTCGCGCAGGGCGCGCGCCCAGTGCCCGGGGTCGGTCAGGTCACCGGGGTCCGCCACGGCACCGGTCAGGTCGGACACGACCGGGATCGGGGCCGGGCCAGCGTCGAGCGGCCCGACGGCGTCGGCGAGCGCGGCAGCGGCGGCGTCCATGTGCGCGGAGTGGAAGGCGTGCCCGACGCGCAGCCGGGTGGTCCGCACGCCGCGGGTGGCGAGCTCGGCGGCGATCGCGTCGATCGCGCAGGCGTCACCGGACAGCACCACCGAGGACGGCCCGTTGACGGCGGCGACACCGACCCGGCCGCCCTGCTCGGACACCAGCGGGGCGACGGTCCCGACAGCGGCCCGCACCGAGAGCATGGCCCCGCCACCGGGTGCGTCCTGCATCAGCGCGGCCCGCACCGCGACCAGCCGGGCGGCGTCGGCGAGCGGGAGCACCCCGGCCACGTGCGCGGCGGTGATCCCGCCGATCGAGTGCCCGAGCACCACGTCCGGTTCGATCCCCGCGGCCCGCCAGGTGGCGGCCAGCGCGACCTCGACGGCGAACAGCGCGGGCTGGGTCCAGCGGGTGTGGTCGAGCAGCTCCGCGTCCGGTGTGCCGGGGCCGGCGAGGACGATCTCGCGCAGCGGCCGGGGCAGGTGCGGGTCGAGCGCGGCGCAGACCTGGTCGAAGGCGGCGGTGTAGGCCGGGACGACGCCGTGCAGGTCGCGGCCGGTCGCGGCCCGCTGGGCACCCTGGCCGGTGAACAGGAACGCGGTCCGGCCACGCAGTGGGGCGCCGGTGGACAGGGCGGCGGTCGGCCTGTCCACCGGCGCGGTGCGCGCGGGCAGGCTGCCGCCGGTGAGTGTGCGCAGGCCGTGGACGAGGTCGTCGCGGGTGGCTCCGGTGACGACGGCCCGGTGCGGGAACGCGGTACGGGTGCGCAGCAGCGAGGCGGCGATCTCGGCGTCGGTGCCGGCCTGGGTTCCGGTGTCGATCCGGTGCAGCAGGGCGGCGGCCTGACCGGCCAGTGCCTCCGGGTCGCGGGCCGAGAGCACCCACGGCACCGGACCGGGGTCGCCGGTCGCCGGGACGGCGGGGGCCTCGGGCCCGCCGAGGTCGGGGGCCTGCTCGACCAGGACATGGGCGTTGGTGCCGGAGAAGCCGAACGAGGACACCCCGGCTCGGCGCGGGCGCCCGGTGTCCGGCCAGTCCCGGGCCGTCCGCAGCAGGCTCACCGCCCCGGAACCCCAGTCCACGGCACCCGACGGGTGGTCGGCGTGCAGGGTGGGCGGCATGACGCCGTGTTGCAGCGCGAGCACCGTCTTGATCACGCCGCCGACGCCAGCGGCGGCCTGCGTGTGGCCGATGTTGGACTTCAGCGACCCCAGCCACAGCGGGTGGTGCGGGTCGCGGCCGCGGCCGTAGACAGCGAGCAGCGCCTGCGCCTCGATCGGGTCGCCGAGGGCGGTGCCGGTGCCGTGCCCCTCGACCAGGTCGACCTCGGCGGGCACGATCCCGGCCGCGTCCAGCGCGGCGCGCAGGACCCGCTGCTGTGACGGGCCGTTCGGGGCGGTGAGCCCGCTGCTGGCGCCGTCGGAGTTGACCGCGGAGCCGGTGACGACGGCGAGCACCGGGTGGCCGTGGCGGCGCGCGTCGGACAGGCGCTCGACGGCGAGCATCCCGACGCCCTCACCCCACCCGGTGCCGTCGGCACCGTCGGCGTAGGCCTTGCACCGCCCGTCCGGGGCGAGCCCGCGCTGGCGGGCGAAGTCGACGAACGCGACCGGGGTGGACATCACCATCGAGCCCCCCACCAGCGCGAGGTCCACCTCACCTGCCCGCAGCGAGCGGGCCGCCCAGTGCAGCGCGACCAGCGAGGACGAGCAGGCGGTGTCGACGGTGACGGCGGGGCCCTCCAGGCCGAGGACGTAGGCGACACGTCCGGAGGCGATGCTGCCGGAGCCGCCCGCCCCGACGTAGGGCTCGACGTCGGCGGGCACCGTGGTGAACCGGCGTACGTAGTCCTGGTACATGACCCCGGCGAACACGCCGGTGCGGCTGCCGCGCAGCCCGTCCGGGTCGATCCCGGCCCGTTCCAGGGACTCCCACGCCGTCTCCAGCAGCAGCCGCTGCTGCGGGTCGATCGCGATCGCCTCGCGCGGGGAGAGCCCGAAGAACGCGGCGTCGAAGTCCGCGACGTCGTCGACGAACCCGCCCTCGGTCGCATAGGAGGTGCCCGGGACGTCCGGGTCCGGGTCGTAGAGCGCCTCCAGGTCCCAGCCGCGGTCGGTCGGGAACGGCCCGACGGCGTCGCGGCCGGCGGCGACCAGCTCCCACAGGTCCTCGGGGGTGCGGACGCCGCCGGGGTAGCGGCACGCCATCCCCACGACCGCGACGGGTTCACCGGCGCTGCGGCCGGCCTCGGCGAGCTGCTCGCGGGTGGAGTGCAGCTCGGTGGTGACCCGCTTGAGGTACTCGCGCAGCCGGTTCTCGGTCTCGGTGCTCACCGGTTCTCCGTCCGGGTCGGCGGGGTCGGGCCCGGGGCGCTCATGACGCCCCCAGGTCCCGGTCGATCAGGGCGAACAGCTCGTCGTCGGTCGCCTCGGCCACGGCGGCCGGGGGCGTCGTGGCGGCCGGCACGGCCGTGGGGGCCGGGACCGGCCTCCCGAGGTCGGCCAGCATCCGGGCCAGCCGGTCGGCGACGGCGGCGCCCGCCACCTCGTCGTGCGCGATGCGGTCCAGCCGGCGGGCGATCCCGTCGAGCTCGGCGAGTTCGGGCAGGTCCGCCGGTGCTGCCGGGGTCGCGTCGGCCGCGGGCAGCTCACCGTCGAGGAACGCGGCGAGCGCCTGCGGCGTCGGGTGGTCGAACATCAGCGTGACCGGCAGCCGCAGGCCGGTGGCGGTACCGAGGCGGTTACGCAGCTCGACGGCGGTGAGCGAGTCGAAGCCGAGGTCGAGCAGGCCCCGGCGGGGCTCGATCTCCTCCGGGTCGGGCACCGCCAGCACCCCGGCGGCCGTCGTACGCACCAGGTCGAGCAGCGCCGCTGTCCGGGCGTCACCGGAGAGCCCGGCGAACCGCGCCGCGGTGTCCGGGCCGGTGGGCGCCGGGCCGGTGGCCGCGGTGCCGGCCCGGGCGGGCGGTGCGGGGGCCAGCTCGCGCAGGGCGGCCGGGAGCCGCCCTGCCGCCGCGGCAGCCCGCAGGGCCGCGGGGTCGGTGCCGATCGGGGCCAGCAGCGCCTCGCCGGATCCGGTGCCCGGGCGGGCCAGGGCCGCGTCGAGCTGGGCGAGCGCGGCGGCGGCCGGCATCGGGGCCAGCCCGCTCCCGGTGACGCGCGCCCGCCCGGCGCGGTCGAGGGTGTCGGTCATGGTGCTGCGGTCGGACCAGACCCCCCAGGCCAGCGACCGGGCGGGCGTCCCACCGGCGCGCAGCCGCTGGGCGAGCGCGTCGAGCGCGGCGTTCGCCGCGGCGTACGGGGCCTGCCCCGCGCCGCCGAGGGTGCCGGAGATCGAGGACCAGAGCACGAACGCGCGCAGGTCCGGGCCCGCGGTCCGCTCGGCGAGGGCGAGCGCACCACCGAGCTTCGGGGCCAGAACCCGGGCCAGGCGGTCGGCGTCCTGGGCGTGGACGACCCCGTCGTCGAGCACGCCCGCGGTGTGCAGGACGGTGGTGACCGGGTGCGCGGGTGGTACCGCCGCCAGTGCGGCGTCCAGTGCGGCCGGGTCGGTGACGTCGCACGCCCGCACGTCGACCGTGGCCCCGGCCGCGGTGAGCTCGTCGCGCAGCGCCGCGATGCCGGGGGCGTCGGCCCCGCGGCGGCCGAGCAGCAGCAGCCGGCGGGCACCGTGCCGGAGCACCGCGTGCCGGGCGGCGAGGCCGCCCAGGCTGCCGGTGGCGCCGGTGACCACGACGGTGCCCTCCCCCGGTGTCCACTCCTCGTCGCCGGGCGGTGCCGGGGCGAGCGGGACGAGCCGCGGTACGAGCACCCGCCCGCCGCGGACGGCGACCTGTGGTTCGCCGGACGCGGCTGCCGCCGGGAGCGCCGTCACCGCGTCGGGGTCGTCACCTGCCAGATCGACGACGGCGAACCGGCCGGGGTTCTCGGTGGCGGCCGAGCGGACCAGGCCGGCGACGGCCGCGGCACCGGTCCCGGCCGGGACCTCGCCGTCGCGGGTCACGGCGGCGTCACGGGTCAGGACCAGCGTCCGGGTGCCGGCCAGCCGGGGGTCGGCCAGTACGTCCTGCACCAGCGCCAGCGCGGCACCGAGCGCGGCGAGCGTTCCGGCCTCGTCGGCGGTGTCACCGGGCGGGACCGGGGCGCCCAGCACCAGCACGTCCGGTGCCGGGCCGGTCCCGGCGCGCAGCGCGGCGAGGTCGTCGTGGCGCTCGACCGCACCCGCGGGCAGCGCCGTGTCCACCGCGGACACCCCGCCGGGCAGGTGCGGCCCGACCAGCGCCCAGCGCCCGGCCGCCGGTGTGGCGCCCGCGGCGGGGCCGGCGGGCACCCAGTCGAGGCGGTGCAGCGCGGTCACCGGCTCCGGGGGGGGCAGGTCGGTCGCGACCGGGCGCAGGACGAGCTCGGCGACCTCGAGCACCGGCGCACCGTCGGTGTCGGTGAGCCGCAGCGCGACGGTGTCGCGGCCGGTGGTGGTGACCCGCACCCGGACCCGGTCGACACCGGTGCGGCCGGCGCGGACCCCACCCCAGGAGAACGGCATCAGACCTCCGTCGAGGCCCTCGAGTCCGCCGAAGGCGAGGGTGTGCAGGGCGGCGTCGGTGAGCGCGGGGTGCAGCAGGTGCTCGGCCGCGGCGGCACGGGCACGTTCCGGCACCGCGACCTCGGCGACGACGTCGTCACCGTCCCGCCAGGCGGCGTGCAGTCCGCGGAACTCCGGGCCGTAGTCGAACCCGCTGTCGGCGAGCAGGTCGTAGAGCCCGTCGACGGCGAGTGGCTCGGCACCTGCCGGCGGCCAGTGCGCCGCCGGCGCAGGGACGACCGGATCGGGCGCCGGGCCGAGCGTCCCGGCGGCGTGCCGGTGCCACGGACCGTCGGCGGTCCGGCTGTGCACGGTGACCGCGCGGCGGCCGTCGGTGTCCGGTTCGGCCACCGCGACCTGCAGCGTGACCTGCACCCGCGCTGTGTCGGCCAGCACCAGTGGGGTCCCGATGGTGAGCTCCTCGACCACCGGGGCACCGGTGCGGGCACCGGCGTGCAGGGCCAGCTCGAGGAACCCGGTACCGGGGAACAGCACCGACCCGGCGACCGCGTGCCCCGCCAGCCACGGGTGCGTGGCGGTCGACAGTGCCCCGGTGAAGACGGCCCCGCCGTCGGTGCCCGCGAGGGCGACCTCGGCGGCGAGCAGTGGGTGACCGGCCTCGTCCTGGCCCGCGGCGGTGATGCCGGGGCCGTCGCCGACGGCGTCGAGCCAGTAGCGGCGGCGCCGGAACGCGTAGGTGGGGAGCCGGACCGGGCGGGTCGCGCCGGGCAGGTCGAACGAGACCCGCGCGCCCGCCGTCCACAGCGTCCCGAACGCGGCGAGAGCGGCGGCGGGTTCGTCCGTCCCGGGCCGGAGGACCGGGACGAGCAGGGTGTCGTCGTCGCGCAGGCAGTCCCGGCTCATGGCACTGAGCACGCCACCCGGGCCGACCTCGACCAGCGCACCCGCACCGGTGTCCTCGACCGCGCGCACGGCGTCCTGCCAGCGGACGGGTGCGACGACCTGGCGGACCCAGTAGTCCGGTCCCAGCTCGTCGTCGGTGACGGGCCGGCCGGTCACCGACGACACGAGAACCGTGTGGGGGCGGTGGTGGGTCAGGTCCGCGGCGACGGCACGCAGCTCGTCGAGCACCGGTTCCATCAGCGGCGAGTGAAACGCATGGCTCACGGTGAGCGTGCGGGTCCGCAGTCCCGCTTCCGCACAGGTCCGCGCGGCCCGCGCGATCGCCTCGGAGGTACCGGAGAGCACGGTGGACGCGGGCCCGTTGACCGCCGCGACGACCGGGGCCAGCGGGTCGTCGGCGAGCAACGCGGCGACCTCGGTCTCGCCGGCCCGCACCGAGAGCATCGCGCCACCGGTGGGCAGCACGTCCATCAGCCGGGCCCGCGCCGCGACCAGTGTGGCGGCGTCGGCGAGCGAGAGGACCCCGGCGACGTGGGCGGCCGCGAACTCCCCGACCGAGTGCCCGGCGACGGCGACCGGTTCGATGCCGCGGGCGCGGACCGCGGCGGCGGTGGCGACCTCGATCGCGAACAGCGCCGGCTGGGTGTACCCGGTCCGGTCGAGCAGCGCCGCGTCCGGGGTGCCCTCGGCGGCGAACAGCAGCGGCCGCAGCGGCCGGTCCAGGTGCGGGTCGAGGTGCGCGCACGCCTCGTCGAGCGCGTCGGCGAACGCGTCGTCGGTCTCGTACAGGCCACGACCGGTCCCGGCGCGCTGGGCGCCCTGTCCGGTGAACAGCAGCGCCGACCGCAGACCATGGCGCACCGACCCGGTGACGACGGCCGGGTCGGGCCGGTCCGCCGCGATCGCGGCCAGCGCCGCGCGAGCCTGCGCGGGGTCGTGGGCGACGACGACGGCGCGGTCGTCGTGGTGCACCCGCCCGGCCAGCGCGGCCGCGACGTCGGCGAGGCCCGGTCCGTCCGGGTCGCCGGGATCACCCAGGGCGTCGAGCACCGCGCCCGCCTGCCCCGGCAGGGCACGCGTGCCGCGAGCGGAGAGCAGCCACGGCACCGGTGCCGCTCCGGCCGGGCGGGGCCCGGCCGCGGGCTCACCGCCGTCCGTCCCGCCGGCCGGCCCGACAACGCCGCCCGCCGCCTCGGCAGGTGCCTCACCGAGTACCACGTGGGCGTTCGTGCCGCTGACACCGAACGAGGACACCCCCGCGACGCGGGGCCGTGGACCCGGTTCCCAGGGCCGGGCCGTGCTGAGCAGCGCCAGCTCGCCGCCGCTCCAGTCGATGTGCGGGGAGGCCTGCTCGGCGTGCAGGGTCCGCGGCAGTATCGCGTGCTGCAGGGCGAGCACCATCTTGATCACCCCGGCGATGCCGGAGGCCGCCTGGGTGTGGCCGAGGTTGGACTTCAGCGTGCCCAGCGCCACCGGTCCGTGCGGTCGCGGCCCGGCGAACACGGCCTGCAGCGCGCCCGCCTCGATCGGGTCGCCCAGCGGGGTGCCGGTGCCGTGCGCCTCGACCGCGTCGACGTCGGCGGGTGTCAGGCCCGCGTCGGCCAGCGCGGCGCGCACGACCCGCTGCTGCGCCGGGCCGCTGGGCGCGGTCAACCCGTTGGAGGCGCCGTCGGAGTTCACGGCGCTGCCGTGGACCACGGCGAGCACCGGGTGCCCGAGCTCGCGGGCCACCGACAGCGGCTCCAGCAGTAGTGTGCCGACACCCTCGGCCCACCCGGCGCCCGCGGCGTCGGCGGAGAAGGCACGGCAGCGGCCGTCCGGGGACACCGCGCGCTGCCGGCTGAACTCGATGAAGCTGTCCAGGGTGGACATGATCACCGCGCCGCCGGCGAGCGCACGGTCGCACTCGCCGGTCCGCAGCGCCCGCACGGCGGTGTGCAGCGCCACCAGCGACGACGAGCAGGCCGTGTCGACGGTGACGGCGGGGCCCTCCCAGCCGAAGGTGTAGGCAATGCGCCCGGAGACCACGCTGCTGGCGCTGCCCAGGGCGAGGTGGCCCTCGACGTCGGGGCCCGGGCGCCGTACCCGGGAGCCGTAGTCGTTGTAGCTGGCCCCGACGTAGACCCCGGTGCGGGTGCCGCGCAGCGCACCCGGGTCGATCCCGGCCCGTTCGCAGGCCTCCCAGGCCGTCTCCAGCAGCAGCCGCTGCTGCGGGTCCATGGTCAGCGCCTCGCGGGGGGAGATGCCGAAGAACCCGGGGTCGAAGTCGGCGGCATCGTGCAGGAAGCCGCCACCGGTCGAGTAGAAGGTGCCCGGGGTGTCCGGGTCCGGATCGTGCAGGCCCACCACGTCCCACCCCCGGTCGGTGGGGAATTCCCCGACCGCGTCGACGCCGTCGGCGAGCAGAGTCCAGAGCTGCTCGGGGGTCTGCACCCCTCCGGGCAGCCGGCAGGCCATCCCGATGATCGCGACCGGTTCGTCGGTGGCCGCGGGGGCGGTGGTCGCCGGCGCCGCGGCGGGGGCGTGCTCGTCGGTGGAGGCGAGGCGGGCGTGCAGGTGCCCGGCGAGACCGTCGACGGTCGGGTGGTCGAACACCAGGGTGACCGGCAGGGTGAGACCGGTGGCCTCGGCGAGCCGGTTGCGCAGGTCGACGGCGGTCAGTGAGTCGAACCCGAGGTCGCGGAACGACCGCCCCGGGTCGACGCGGGCGCCGTCGCCGAAGCCGAGCGCGGCGGCGACCCGATCGGTCACGAGCTCGCGCAGCGCGTCCCGGTCGGCCGTGGCCGGGGCCGCTGGCGACGGGTCGGGACCGGTGACGGTGCGCGCGCCGGGCAGTCCGGCCAGCAGCGGGGCGTCACGCAGCGCGGGCGTGGCCGCCCGCAGCCGCGCCCAGTCGACGGCGGCGACCGCGCGGCAGTCCTCCCCTGCGCCGACGGCGGCGAGCAGGGCGTCGACGGCCCGATCGGGGTCCATCGCCCCCATACCGGCCCGGCGCAGCGCTGCGGCCTGCCCGGGGTCGACCATGCCCGCGCCGTCCCACATCCCCCAGGCCAGCGAGCTCGCCGGTCGGCCCTGCCCGCGCAGCTGCCGGGCCAGGGCGTCGAGCACGGCGTTCGCGGCGGCGTAGGCCGCCTGCCCGGCACCACCGACGAACGCGGCGAAGGAGGAGTAGAGGACGAACGCGTCGAGCTCCCGGTCGGCGGTCAGCTCGGCGAGCAGGCCGGCGGCCAGCACCTTGGGAGCCATGACCCGCTCGGTCCGCTCCGGGGTGAGGTCGGCGATGAGGGCATCGTCGAGAACACCCGCGGTGTGGACCACGGCGCGCAGGTCCGGCAGCTGCGCGAGCAACCCGGTCAGTGCCGCGCGGTCGGTCACGTCGCACGCCGCGACGGTGACCCGCGCGCCGCGGGCGCGCAGGTCCTCGGCGAGCGCGGTGGCACCCGGGGCGTCCGGGCCGCGCCGGCCGGCGAGCACGAGGTGCTCGGCGCCGAGGTCCGCGAGCCGGCGAGCGAGGTGCCCGGCGAGCCCACCGGTCCCGCCGGTCACCAGGACGGTGCCGCGTGGCGTCCAGGACGCCGCGGCGGGCGCGGGGGCGGGGACGATCCGGCGGCCGTGCGCGCCACCGGGGCGCAGCGCGACGTCCTGTTCGACGCCGTCGTGGAGGTGGGCGAGCAGGCGCGACGCAGCACGCCGGTCCAGGGTGGCGGGCAGGTCGACGGTGCCACCGGGCCGGTCCGGGTACTCCGCGGCGGCGATCCGGGCCAGTGCCCGGAAAGCGGCGTGCGCGGGCCGCGCGGGGTGCTCCCCCGGTGCGACGGCGACGGCGTCGCGGGTGGCGAACCACAGCGGCGGCCCGGCGACCGCCGAGCCGGTCGCGCGCAGCAACGCGACACCGGTGTCGAAGCCGGGCGGGCGCCCCGTCCCGGGCCCGTCGTGCTCGGGGGCGTCGAACGCGAGCAGGGCCAGCACCCCGGAGGCACCCAGCAACGCCGGTAGGCTCACGGTGCCGTCCGGCGGTACCACGAGCTCGGCGACGTCCGCACCGGCGGCGACGAGAGCGGCGGTGACCTCGTCGACGACGGTGCGGTCGGTGCGCTCGGACACCGCGAGCAACCAGCGCCCGGGGCGGGAACCCGCGGGACGCGCCAACGGCTCCCAGGTCTCCCGGTACCGCCACCCGTCGATGACGGCGCGCTCGCACTCGCGGCGCCGCCACCCGGCGAGCGCGGCGACGGTACCGGGCCCGAGGTCCGCGGCGGGCACGTCGAGGACGCGGGCGAGCGCACCGGTGTCCGCGGAGTCGACGGCCGCCCACAGCGCCTCCTCCCGAGGAGCGGGGGCACCGGCCGCGACGGACGGGCCGGTGGGGGCGAGCCAGTACCGTTCGTCGGCGAACGGGAAGGTCGGCAGCAGGCCCGGTCGGAATGCGGTGTCGGGGACGACGGGGTGCCCACCCGGCCGCGGGTCGAGGTCGACGTCGGTGCCGTGCACCCACAGCCGCGCCCAGTTCCCGAGGACGTCGAGGAGCCGGGAGCGGTCGCGGTGCAGGGTGGGGACGGTGAGCAGGTCCCGCCCGGCGGCCTCCGCCGTGCCGGCAAGGACGGGCAGCAGCACGGGGTGCGGGGCCACCTCGACCACGGCGTCGAAGCCGTCGTCGAGCAGGGCGTCGGTGGCGGCGCGCAGCTCCACGGTGGAGCGGAGGTTCCGCACCCAGTAGGCGGCGTCGAGGGGCGTGCGCGGGTCGAGCCGGGCGCCGGTCACGGTGGAGTACAGCGGCAGCCGCGGCGCGGACGGTGTGATCGGGGCGAGGTCGGCGAGCACGGTCGCGGTGACGGCGTCGACGTGCGCGGAGTGCGAGGCGTAGTCCACGGGCACCCGCCGGACGCGGATCTCGTCACCGGCCTCGAGCTCCGCCTGCAGCGCCGCGACGGCGGTGACATCGCCGGAGACCACACAGGACTGCGCGCCGTTCTCCGCGGCGAGCCAGAGCCCGGGCCGGCCGGCGATACGGTCGACGGTGCCGGCCCGGCCCAGCCCGACCGACAGCATCGCCCCGGCACCGGCGATGCCGGCGATCGCGCGGGCGCGCAGGGCGACGACCCGGGCGGCGTCGTCCAGGGTCAGTGCCCCGGCGACGTGCGCGGCGGCGATCTCGCCCTGCGAGTGGCCGACGACGGCCGCGGGCTCGACCCCGTGCGACCGCCACAGCGCCGTGAGCGCGACCATGACGGCGAACAGTCCGGGCTGGACGAGGTCGACCCGGTCGAGCCAGCCGTCGTCGTCGCCGGTGACGGTGGCGACGAGGTCGGTGCCGTCGAGGTGCGGGGCGAGTGCGGCCGCGCACCGGTCGAGCTCGGCGGCGAAGTCGGGGCTCTCCCGGTAGAGGTCGCGGGCCATCCCGGCCCACTGCGCGCCCTGGCCGGGGTAGACGAACACGGGTCGCCCGGACCCACCGGCCGTCCCGGTGACGAGGCGGGTGTCGCCGCGACCGGCGGCCAGGGCGCGCACGCCCCGGCGCAGCCCGGCGAGGTCCTCACCGAGCACGACGGCGCCGTGGTCGAGCCGGGCCCGGTGGCGGGCCAGCCCGGAGGCGACGGCCGCGGCGGTGCCCGGGGTGTCCGGGGCCACGTCCAGCGCCCGGTCGAGCCCGGTGGCGGTGCGGGTGAGGCCGTCGGCGTCGCGGGCGGACAGCACCCACGCCAGCGGGCCCGGCGGATCCGCCGCCTGCCCGGCGTGCTCGGCGGCCGTGGCCGGGGCCTCCTCGACGACCAGGTGGGCGTTCGTGCCGGACACCCCGAACGAGGAGATGCCGGCGCGGCGGGGCCGGTCCGGGTGGGCTGGCCACGGCCGGGCGCGGGTGAGGACCTCGACGCCGTCCCAGTCGACGAGGTCGGTGACGGGGTCGGCGTGCAGGGTGGCGGGCAGTTCTCCGTGCTCGAGCGCCAGCACCGTCTTGATCAGGCCGGCGATCCCGGAGGCAGCCTGTGCGTGGCCGATGTTCGACTTCACCGAGCCGAGGTGCAGCGGCGCGCCGGTGCGGCCGGCGCCGTAGACCTCCAGCAGGGCCTGCGCCTCGATCGGGTCGCCGAGGGTGGTGCCGGTGCCGTGTGCCTCGACCGCGTCGACGTCACCGGGGGTCAGCCCGGCGTCGGCCAGCGCGGCGCGCACGACGTCCTGCTGGGCCGCGCCGCTGGGTGCCGACAGGCCGTTGGAGGCCCCGTCCTGGTTGACCGCGGATCCGCGCAGCAGAGCGAGCACCGGGTGGCCGTGGGCGCGGGCGCGGGAGAGCCGCTCCAGTACGACGACGCCGGCGCCCTCGCCGAGCACCATGCCGTCGGCGCCGGCGCCGAACGCCTTGCAGCGGCCGTCCTCGGCGAGGCCGCGCTGGCGGGCGAAACCGACCAGCGCGATCGGGGACGAGATGACCGCGGCGCCGCCGGCGAGCGCGACGGTGCAGTCACCGCGGCGCAGCGCCTGGGCCGCGAGGTGCACCGAGACCAGCGACGACGAGCAGGCGGTGTCGAGGGTGACGGCCGGCCCGCGCAGATTGAAGGTGTAGGCTATCCGGCCGGAGATCACGCTGGTGGACATACCGGTGACGAGGTGACCCTGCAGGCCGTCCGGGGCGTCGCGCCAGCCCTCGCCGTAGCCCTGCCAGGCGGCTCCCGTGTAGACGCCCACGGCGGTGTCACGCAGCCGGTCGGGCGCCATCCCGGCCCGCTCGAGGGCTTCCCAGCTGACCTCGAGCAGCAGGCGCTGCTGCGGATCCATCGCCCGGGCCTCGCGCGGGGAGATGCCGAAGAAGCCCGGGTCGAAACGGGTCGCGTCGACGAGGAACCCTCCGCGGCGGGTGTAGGTGGTGCCGGTGGTGTCGGGGTCCGGGTCGTAGAGGGCCTCCAGGTCCCAGCCGCGGTCGGTGGGGAACCCGGTGGTGACGTCGCGGCCGTCGCGCACGATCTCCCACAACCGTTCGGGGGTGTCGGCGTCACCGGGGTAGCGGCAGCCGAGGCCCACGATCGCGATGGGGTCGCGCTCGTCGTCGAGGCGCTGTTGCTCGGCCCGGCGCAACCGCTCGTTGTCCTTGAGCGAGGCGCGCAGGGCGTCGACGAGCGCGGTGGTGTCGGTGACGGGCTGTGCGGTGGTGTCGACGCTGTCGGCCATGGGTGCTCGGTACCTCTCGCTTTGCTCAGGACGCCGGGCCGTCGAGGGCGAGCCGCATGAGCGACTCGACGTCCAGGTCGTCGATGTCGGACGCGACGGCGCCCGGGTCGTCGGTGCCGGACGCGGCGGCGCCCGGGTCGTCGGTGCCGGACGTGCCGGTCGCGCCCGCCGCCGGGCCGGTGGCCACCGGGGCGAGCCGGTCGGCCACGTGCGCGGCCAACGCGGCGACGGTCGGGTGGTCGAACACGGCGGTGACCGGGATCCGCACGCCGGCCGCGGCAGTCAACCCGCGGCGCAGCGCCATCGCGCCCAGGGAGTCGAGTCCGAGCTCGCGGAACGGCCGGCCGGTCCCGACCGCGGCCGGGTCGTCGAACCCGAGAGCGGCGGCGACCTCGGCCCGGACCACCTCGCGAACCAGGCGGGCACGCTCGTCACCGGTCAACCCGGCCAGACGCTCGGCGAGTGCGGTACCCGGTCCGTCCTCGTCGTCACGGTCGTCACGGTCGGCGGCGAGCGCGGCGGCGGCCTCCGGCACGGTGCCGATCAGCGGGCTGGGGCGGACCCCGGTGAACACGGGTGCGAAGCGGGCCCAGTCGACGTCGGCGACCACCTCGACCGGTTCCGGATCCGCCAGCACCCGGTGCAGCGTCGCCAGCGACCGGGCCGGGGACATGAACGGCACGCCCCGGTCGCGCAGCTGCTGCTCGACCAGGTTGGCAGCCATCCCGCCGTCCTCCGCCGGGTCCCAGATGCCCCAGACGACCGAGACCGCGGCCCGGCCGCGGGCCCGGCGGCGGGTGGCCAGCGCGTCGAGGTGGGCGTTGCCGGCGGCGTAGGCGCCGTGGTCGGCACTACCCCACACCGCGGAGATCGAGGAGAACAGGACCAGCTCGACGTCCGGGCCGAGGACCGCGTCGAGCGCCTCGGCGCCGGCGATCTTGGCGTGCACGGTGGCGGCGACCGTGGCCGGGCCGGTGGCCGCCACCGGCTCGAGGGAGCCGGCGCCGGCGACGTGGAAGGCCGCGCGCAGGGGTGTGCCCCGGGCGGCGCAGCGGTCGCGCAACGCGGTGAGTGCCGCGCGGTCGGCGGCGTCGCAGGCCTCGACGGTGACGGTGGTTCCCTCGACCGCGAGGTCTGCGACGAGGTCGCCGATCCCGTCGGCGTCGGCGCCGCGCCGCCCGGTCAGTACGAGCTCGCGCACGCCGAGGTCGGACAGCCAGCGGGCGATGCGGCGGCCGATGGCCCCGGTGCCCCCGGTGACCAGCACCGGTCCCGTGCCCCACCGCTCCGCGAAGTCTCCGGCCCGCGCGGTCCCGGCGGGTGCGGCGCGGTGCAGCCGGCGGACGCGCAGTCCCCCGGCGCGGACGGCGAGCTGGTCCTCCCCGCCGGTGCCGGAGAGAGCCCCGGCGAGCAGCGCCGGGTCCACCATGGACCCCGGGACGTCCGGGGGCAGGTCGACGAGGCCGCCCCAGCGGTCGGGGTGCTCCAGGGCGACGCACCGGCCGAGTCCCCAGACCGCGGCCTGCGCCGCGTCGGGTCCGGCGGGGCCGCCACCGACGGGGTCGGGACCCGGTTCGGCCGCCCCCCGCGTGACCACCCACAACGGGGCCGCGCAGTCGACGTCGCCGAGGGCCTGGACAGTGGCGATCGTGACCGCCAGCGCCGGTGGTACCCGGGCCGCGTCACCGGCCGGGGCACGACCGGGGCCGGGGGCCACGTCCGCGGCGCCGCGGACGACGTACGGGGCGCCGTCGCCGTGCCCGACCGCGAGCACGGACACGCACCCGCGGGCCGGGGCCGGGTGCCCGCGCAGGACCGCGGCGACCGCCGCCCGGTCGTGCCCGACGCCGGCGAGGTCGAGGGTCGTCACGGTCGCACCGTGTGCGCCCAGGGCGGAACCGATCTCACCGGCCGCGGCGGCCTGCGCGGAGACCGAGCCGTCGAGGAGCAGCAGCCAGTCGCCGGCGACGTCTGTCGGCGGGGCCGGCAGCGGGTCCCAGCCGACGCGGTAGCGCCAGGGGTCTCCCCCGGTGACGCCGTACCGCCAGGCCGCGAGCACCGGCAACAGCTCGGCCACTCCCGGGTGCACCGCCGCGGAGCCGCCGGTGAGCAGGCGGTTCAGACCCTCGGCGTCGCCGGCCGTCACCAGGTCCCAGAATGTGGCGTCGTGCCCGGTCGCGGTGGCCGGGGAGGCGGGCTCGGTCAGCCAGTACCGGGTGCGGGTGAACGGGTAGGGCGGGAGGTCGACGGGCTCGGCCGGGGCGGCGACCGGTGCGCACCAGTCGACGGTGCCGCCGTGCACCCACAGTTCGGCCAGCCCGCCGAGCACGCGTCCGGGGCCGCCCTCGTCGCGGCGCAGGGTCGCGACCGCCGTGATCTCCCGGCCGGTCGCGTCGGCGGTCTCCTCGATCGCCGGGAGCAGCACCGGGTGCGGGCTGACCTCGACGAACGTGTCGTGTCCGGCGGCGAGGAGCTCGGTGACGACGGCGTCGAGCCGCACGGTGGAGCGCAGGTTCGCGAACCAGTAGGCACCGTCGAGCTCGTCGGCGGCGACCGGGCGGCCGGTGACCGTCGAGTGCATCGGGACCTCGCCCGCGGTGGAACCGACCGGAGCGAGCGCCTCGGCGAGCACGGCGCGGACCTCCTCCATCTGCGGCGAGTGCGAGGCGTAGTCGACCGGGATCCGGCGGGCACGGCGGCCTGCCGACTCGATCTCGGCGGCGAGCGCGTCGAGGTCCGCCTCCGGACCGGCGACGACGCAGGAACGGGCGCCGTTCTCCGCGGCCACGGTGAGGTCCGGCCGGTCGGTGAGTCGCGCGTCGAGCTCGGCGCGCGAGAGCCCCACCGAGAGCATCCCACCGCGGCCGGAGACCGCGCGCAGGGCGCGGCTGCGCAGCGCCACGACCCGGGCGGCGTCCGGGAGCGACAACCGGCCGGCGACGCAGGCGGCAGCGACCTCGCCCTGCGAGTGGCCGACGACGACCGCTGGCACGACACCGCACGCTCGCCAGAGCGCGGCGAGCGAGACCGTCGTCGCGAACAGCACGGGCTGGACGAGCTCGACCCGCCCGGTCCAGGCCGCGTCGTCGCCGCGGGCGAGCGCGACGACGTCGGCGTCCAGGTGCGGTGCGAGCGCGGCGGCGCACTCGGCCATGCGCTCGGCGAACACCGGGGACGTGTCGAGCAGCTCCCGAGCCATGCCCACCCACTGCGCGCCCTGGCCGGGGAAGACGAACACGGGGGCGCCCGCCCCGGGCCGCGGCGTTCCGGTGACCGCCCCCGGACGGGTGCCGCCGGAGGCGATCGCGGCCAGGGCGGCATTCGCGTCCGGGCTCGCCATGCCACCGGGTTCCGGCGGCGCGACGACGACTGCCCGGTGGGTCAGCGCGGCCCGCCCGCCGAGCCGGTGCGCCACGTCCTCGGCGGCCGGTGCGGCCACCGCCCCCGGAGCCAGGACGGCGCCGAGCCGGCCGGCCTGGGCGCGCAGCGCCTGCGGGTCGCGGGCCGAGAGCGGGAACGCGACCGGCGCCCCGGCCGCGAACACCGGTTCCCGCGCGGGGGCCGGATCGTCGTCCGGGGCTTGCTCCAGCACGACATGTGCGTTGGTGCCGCTGGCGCCGAACGCCGACACCGCGGCCCGCCGCGCCCGCCCGGTGTCGGGCCAGTCGCGGGCCGTGTCGAGCAGCCGGACCGTGCCCGACGACCAGTCCACCTTGTCGGTGGGTGTGCCGGCGTGCAACGTCGCGGGCAGCCGGCGGTGCCGCAGTGCCAACACCGTCTTGATCACTCCGCCGACGCCCGCCGCGCTCGCAGCGTGGCCCATGTTGGACTTGAGCGAGCCCAGCCACAGCGGTCGGCGCGGGGACCGGTGGCGGCCGTAGACCTCGAACAGCGCGCCGACCTCGATGGGGTCGCCGAGCACGGTGCCGGTGCCGTGTGCCTCGACCGCGTCGACATCGCCGGGATCGAGCCGTGCGTCGGCCAGCGCCGCGCGGACCACGTCCTGCTGGGCCTCGCCGTTCGGGGCGGTGAGGCCGTTGCTGGCGCCGTCGGAGTTCACCGCGGTGCCACGGACGACGGCGTGCACCCGGTGGCCCCGCTCGCGGGCGACCGACAGCCGCTCGACGAGCAGCACGCCGACTCCCTCGGCCCAGCCCGTGCCGTCCGCGTCGGCGGAGAAGGCCCGGCAGCGCCCGTCGGGAGAAAGCGCACGCTGGCGGCTGAACTCGACGAAGCCCCGCGGGGTGGACATGACGGTGGTGCCGGCGACCACGGCGAGCTCGCACTCGTCGCGGCGCACGGCACCGGTGGCGGTGTGCAGCGCGACCAGCGACGACGAGCACATCGTGTCGACGGTCAACACCGGGCCGCGCAGGCCGAGCGTGTAGGCCACGCGCCCGGCCGAGACGGCGCCGGACCGGCCGATCATCGCCTGGCCCTCGACGCCGTCGGGCAGCACGCGCAGGTCGGTGCCGTAGTCGTGGTCGGTCGCGCCCAGGTACACCCCGGTGCGGGATCCGCGCAGCGCCGTGGGGTCGATGCCGGCGTCCTCGAACGCCTCCCACGTGGTCTCCAGCAGCAACCGTTGCTGCGGGTCCATCGTGATCGCCTCGCGGGGCGCGATCCCGAAGAACGCGGCGTCGAAGCCGGCGACGTCGTCGAGGAAGCCGCCCTCGCGGACGTAGCTGGTGCCGGGCGTGTCGCCGTCCGGGTCGTACAGGGCCTCGAGGTCCCAGCCGCGGTCGGTCGGGAACGGGCCGACCAGGTCGCGCCCGGCGTCGACGGCCTCCCACAGCTGCGCGGGGGTGGTGACGCCGCCGGGGAACCGGCAGGACATGCCGACGATCGCGAGCGGTTCCCCGGCCCGCTCACGGACCTCTTCCAGCCGCGCGCGGGTGGTCCGCAGATCGACCGTGGCCCGCCGCAGGTAGTCCCGCAACCGGTCCTCGGTGCCGGCGACGTGATCGGTGTCCTGGCTCATGGGGTGTTGGCTCCTCCGGTCGGGCGGTGTGCCGGGCGCGGCCGCGGGGTCACGCGGTCCGGCCCAGCTCGTCGTCGAGCAGCGCGAACATCTCGTCGTCGGTGGCCCCCCGCAGGGGGTCGGCGGGGGCGGTGTCGGTCGTACCCGTGGCGTCGGCGGCGTCGCTGTCGTTCACGACCTCGGACGCGTGCTCCCAGTCCCGCAGCAGCTCGCGCAGCCGGGCGGTCACCGCGGTGCGGTCGTCGGCGTCGAGGTCCAGCCCGTCGAGCAGGTCGGCGAGCCCGTCGATGCCCTCCCCCGCACGCCGCGCGGCGTCGCGGGCCCCCGCTCCGGCGAGCCGGCCCACTACGTGGTCGGTGAGGGCGTCCACGTCGGGGTGGTCGAAGGCGGTGGTGACCGGCAGATCCAGCCCGGTGGCCGCCGCGACGGCATTGCGCAGCGCGACCGCGGTGAGGGAGTCGACCCCGAGGTCACGGAAGGAACGTCCCGCCGGGAGCGCGTCCCCCGTGCCGAAACCGAGCGCGGTCGCGACCTGGTCGGCGACGGCGGCGCGCACGGTGCGCCGGGCCGTCCCCGGGTCGACGCCGGCGATCCGCGCGGCCAGGTCCGGACCCCGGCGGGCGGGGTCCGCGACCGGCTCGGCGAGCTCGGCCAGTACCGGGGGGACCGGGCCACCGGCGGTGTAGCGCTCCCAGTCGACGTCGCCGACCACGACACCGTCACCGGGGTCGGCGGCCAGCAGGCGGCGCAGCTCGCGGGTCGCGGCGGCCCGGTCGATCGGCGGGCAGCCGCGAGCGGACAGGACGGCCGCGGTCGCCGGGTCGACGCTGCCGGCGCCGGGGGCATCGGCCGCGTCCGGTGCCCAGGCCGTCCACATCGCGGCGGTGACGGGCAGGCCCGCCGCGCGGCGGGCGCGGGCCAGCGCGAGCAGCCCGGCCGACGCCGCCGACCGCCCCCACGACCCGGGAGCGCCGAGCACCCCGGCCAGTGCGGGGAACAGCACGAAGGCATCGAGGTCCGCGGCGGCTGTGTGCCCGCGGGTCAGCTCGTCGAGCACGGCGGCGCCGCCCAGCGCAGGGGCGACGACGTCCTCGGCGGTCGCCGCCGCAGCGTCCGGTACCCCCGCGGCATGGACGACCGCGCGCAGCGGCCGGTCGGCAGGGATCGCGTCCAGGACCCCGGCGACCGCCGCACGGTCGGTGACGTCGACGGCCGCCACCTCGACCTGCGCGCCGCCGGCGCGCAGCTCGCCGACCAGCTCCGCAGCGCCCGGGCTCGCTGTGCCGCGGCGCCCGAGCAGGACCAGGCGCCCGGCGCCGGCCTCGGCCGCCAGCCGGGCGGCGTGTGCGCCGAGCGCGCCGAACGCCCCGGTGACCAGCACCGTTCCGTCCGGGCGCCACCAGCCGCCGGAACCGGTGCCGGTGGCGTCGGCCGCGAGCCGGGCCACCCGGACGCCGTCCGGGCGCACCGCCCACCGCTCCCCGGTGTCGTCGGTGAGCAGGGCAACGAGCCGGTCGGCCGGTGCCGGCCCCGAGCCGGGCTCCGTGCCGGCGGCGGGGAGGTCGACATGGCCGCCGAACAGGTCGGGCTCCCCGGCCTCGGCGGCCGCGACGACCCCGGCGAGCGCCCCCGCGGCGGTCCCGCCGAGCGGGTGACCGGTCGCGGCGGCGCCGTGGGTGACCCACCAGGTCCGCAGCGGGGGGGCGGCGGCCCAGCGGAGCATCCCGGCGAGGCCGTGCGGGACGCCGGGCCGGTCGGGACGGTCGGAGTCGGCGGTGCCGAGCAGCACGACCGCACCCCGCACGTCGTCGGCGCCCTCGAGCGCGGCCGCCACGGCCGCCTCCAGGGTCGTGCCGTCGGTGGGGGCGCCGTCGGCGTCCAGGAGCAGCGTCCGGGTCAGCGCGCCCGCGGTGACGAGTGCGTCGCGGACCGGCACCACCGGCGTGCGGTGGCCGGCTGCGTCGACGAGTAGCCAGGTGCCCGACGGCCGTCCGGTGGGTTCGGGCCGGGACCGCCAGTGCAGGCGCCAGCGCGCGACCGCGGTGTCACCGGTGCGGGCCGAGGGCCGCGAGGTGTACCAGAACCGCTCCCGCTGGAACGGGTAGGTGGGCAGGTCGACCCGGCGCGGGACCCGGTCGGCGCCGGTGGCGGACCAGTCGACCTCGGCGCCGGCCACCCAGGCCTCGGCGAACGAGTGCAGCAGCCGTGCCACGCCGCCGTCACCGCGGCGCAGGGTGCCCACGGTCGTGACGTCGGGTGTCCCGGCGGCCTCCGCGGTCGCCCGTAGCGCGGTGGCCAGCACCGGGTGCGGGGTGGTCTCGACGAACATCCGGTGCCCGCGGTCGAGCGCGACACGGGTGGCGTCGGCCAGACGGACCGGCTGCCGCAGGTTGCGGACCCAGTATCCGGCGCCGAGCGTCGTGCCACGGACCGGCTCCCCCGTCACCGTCGAGTACAGCGGCACGGTGGTGTCGCGGGGCGCGATGCCGTCGAGCTCGGTGAGGAGCCTGCCGGTGAGCACCTCCACGGCCGGGGAATGGGACGCGTAGTCGACGTCGATCCACCAGGTCCGGACGTCGCGCGCCGCGCACGTCTCGCGTACCGCGGTCAGCGCGGCGACCGTCCCGGCGAGCACCGTGGAGCCGGGGCCGTTCTCGGCGGCCACCGAGACCTCGGCGTCCACGGCCGCGGCGAGGTCCGCCGCCGCGCCCGGGGCGGCGGCGACGGTCAGCATCGAGCCGCTGCCGGCGATGGCGGTGAGTGCCCGCGAGCGGACCGCGCACACCCGGGCGGCGTCGTCGAGGGTCAGCGCCCCGGCGACATGCGCGGCGGCGATCTCGCCCTGCGAGTGGCCGATCACGCCGGTGGGCTCGACGCCGTGCGCGCGCCAGGTCCCGGCCAGCGCGACCATCACCGCGAACAGCAGCGGCTGCACGACGTCTACCCGGTCGGCGGCCGGTCCCGTACCGTGCAGCGCGGCCCGCAGGTCGAGGTCGGTGTGTGCGCCGAGCGCATCGAGGCAGGCGTCCATGCGCTCCCGGAAGGCGGGGACGGCGGCCATGAGCTCCACCGCCATTCCGGTCCACTGCGAGCCCTGCCCGGGGAACACGAACACCGGCCGGGCCGGGCGCGCGGCGGTACCCAGCACGACCGCGGGGCCGTTCGGGTCGTCGTGGGCCGGCAGCCCGGCGAGGGTCGCAGGGCCGGGGTCGGCGACCCGGTCGAGGCCGGACCGCAGCTCGTCCGGCCGGGTGCCGAGCACCACCGCCCGGTCCTCGAAGGCGGTGCGGTTCGCGAGCGCGGCCGCGATGTCGTGCGGGTCGGTGCCCACGGTCCCGGCGTCCCAGGCCCTGGCCAGCGCGGCAGCCTGGGCGCCGCGAGCGGCCGGGCCACGACCCGCGAGCGGCCACGCCCGCGGCTGCGGGGGCGCGTCGCCTGCCGGCTCGGCCTCCGGCTCGGCCTGCTCCAGGACGAGGTGGGCGTTGGTACCGCTGATCCCGAAGGCGGAGACCCCGGCACGGCGGGGCCGTCCGGTGTCCGGCCAGTCGCGGGCCTGCAACAGCAGCTCGACGGCGCCGGTCGACCACGGCACACCGGTGGAGGGTGCGTCGACGTGCAGGGTGCGGGCGAGCCGGCCGTGCTGCAGCGCGAGCACCGTCTTGATCACGCTGCCGGCGCCGGCGGCGGCCTGGGTGTGACCGATGTTGGACTTCACCGAACCGAGGTGGAGCGGCCGGGCCGGGTCGCGGTCGCGGCCGTAGGTGGCCAGCAGCGCGCCGGCCTCGATCGGGTCGCCGAGACGGGTGCCGGTGCCGTGCGCCTCGACCGCGTCGACGTCGGCGGGTGTCAGGCCCGCGTCGGCCAGCGCGGCGCGCACGACGCGCTGCTGGGCGGGTCCGTTGGGCGCGGTCATGCCGTGCGAGGCACCGTCGCAGTTCCACGCCGACCCGCGCAGGACGGCCAGCACCCGGTGGCCGCGCTCGCGGGCCGCGGACAGCGGTTCGAGCAGGACGAGACCGGCGCCCTCGCCCCAGCCGGTGCCGTCGGCGGCGTCGGCGAAGGACTTGCAGCGCCCGTCGGGGGCGAGCCCGCCCTGTTTGGCGAACTCGGCGAACACGCCGGGGGTGGACATGACCGCGACCCCGCCGGCGAGCGCGGCCGTGCAGTCCCCGCGGCGAAGCGCCTGCGCGGCCAGGTGCATCGCCACCAGCGACGAGGAGCAGGCGGTGTCGAAGCTCATCGACGGGCCCTCGGTGCCGAGCAGGTAGCTGATCCGCCCGGACAGCACGCTGGTGACGGTGCCGGTGAGCAGGTGCCCGCCGAGCTCCTCGGGGGCGTCCAGGAGGTCGCCGCCGTACTGGAACGACGTGCCGCCGACGAACACCCCGGTGGCGGTGCCGCGCAGCGTGCGGGGGTCGATGCCGGCGTGCTCGACGGTCTCCCACGCCACCTCCAGCAGCAACCGCTGCTGGGGGTCCATCGCCCGGGCCTCGCGCGGGGTGACCCCGAAGAAGCCGGCGTCGAACTCCGCGGCGTCGTCGAGGAACGCGCCTCGGCCGGGGACGGTGGTGTCGGCGGACAGCGCGGCCAGGTCCCAGCCGCGGTCGGTGGGGAACGGTCCGACGGCGTCGCGCTCGGCGATCACCAGGTCCCACAGGTCCTGCGGTGAGCGGACCCCGCCGGGGAATCGGCAGCCCATCCCGACCACGGCGATCGGTTCGTGCGCCGCCCGCTCCACCTCGGCCAGCCGGGTCCGGGTCCGGTGCAGGTCGGCGGTCACCCGGCGCAGGTACTCCAGCAACCGGTCCTGTTCTGTCGTGGTCATGCGCTCCCCCACTCGTCGATCATCTGGAAGAGCTCGTCGGCCGAGGCGGTGCTCAGCCGGGAGCCGGTGTCGGCACCACCGGGAGCACCGTGGCGCCCGTTGCCCTCCGGCGCGGGTCCGGGGTCGCTCAGGGCGGCGGCGAGCTGCCGCATCCGGTCGGCCAGCGCGGCAGCCAGCGCCGTGTCGGCGACCAGCTCGGGCAGCGCGGACTCGACCCGGTCGAGCTCGGCGAACACAGGCAGGGCGGGCCCGTCGGCCGGGTCCCCCACCAGCTCTTCGAGCAGTGCGGTGGTCAGCAGCGCCGGGTCGGGGTGGTCGAACACGGCCGCCGCACCCAGCGCGACGCCGGTGACGGCCGCGATGCGGTCGCGCAGCTCGACGGCCATCAGGGAGTCGAACCCGAGGTCGGCGAATCCGCGGTCGGGGTCGACGTCGGCGGCGCAGGCGTGCCCGAGGACCGCTGCCGACTCGGCGCGCACCAGGTCGAGGACGAGCGAGCGCTGCTCCGCCGCGGGCAGGGTCGCCAGCCGCTCTGCGAGCACCGGTTCGGCGGCGGCCGCCGCTGCGGGCACCGGCGGGTCCTGCGCGGCTCGTTCCGCGGCCTCGGGCAGCGCGTCGAGCAACGGCCGCCGACCGGCAGCGGTGTAGCCGACGACGAAGCGCGGCCAGTCGACGTCGGCGACGACGGGGACCGGGTCCGGTCCGCCGACGACGGCCGCGAGCGCGTCGAGGGCGAGGGCCGGGTCCATCGGGCGCAGCCCCCGGCGGTGAAGGTGCTCGGCCACCCCGAGCCCGGTGATCATGCCGGAGTCGGCCCAGGGGCCCCAGGCGACGGAGGTGGCGGCCTGGCCGCGGACGCGCCTGGCGGTGGCGAGGCCGTCCAGGGCCGCGTTGGCGGCCGCGTAGCCGGCCTGACCGCCGCTGCCCCAGGTCGCGGCGACCGAGGAGAACAGCACGAACGCATCGAGGTCCCGGTCGGCGCAGGCGGCGTCGAGTGCGAGCGCGCCGCCGACCTTGCCGGCGAGCACGCGGGCGAGCGCGGCCGCGTCGGTCCCGGCGAGGTCACCGAACCCGCCGGTGCCCGCGGCGTGCACCACGGCGGTGAGCGCGTCGCCGTCGTCGTCGATCCGCTCCAGGAGCGCGGTGACGGCCGCGGCGTCGGCGGTGTCGCAGGCGACGACGGTGGCGCGGGCACCGGCCCGCTCGATGTCGGCGACGAGTTCCCGGGCACCCGGCGCGTCCGGGCCGCGCCGCCCGGCCAGCACCACGTGCTCTGCCCCGGCGCCGGCGGCCCAGCGGGCGACGTGCCCGCCGAGCGCCCCGGTCCCCCCGGTGACGAGCACGGTGCCGCGCGGCGTCCATCCCGGACCGTCGCCGTCCGGCGCGGGGCGGACCAGCCGCGGCACGTGCACGGTCTCCCCGCGCAGCGCGACCTGGTCCTCGGCGCCACCGGCGGCCCGGTCGGCGAGGGCCGGGACCAGTCCGGCCGGGGCGGGCGTCGCGGGCTCTCCCGCCGGCAGGTCGACGATCCCGCCCCAGTGGGAGGGGATCTCCAGCGACAGCGTGCGGGCCAGCCCCCACAGCGCAGCCTGGTGCGGGCGGGCGCCCTCCCCGGCCACGCCCACGCCGCCGCGGGTGACGACCCACAGCCGGGCTCCCGCGGCCGGGCCGCGGACGGCGCCGGCGAGCGCCCGCGCGGCGAGCACGGTGCCGGCGAGGCCGCGGGTGAGCCCGGGGCGACCCGGATCCGGGGTCTCGTCGAGCCCGAGCAGGCACAGCACATCGGTGACCGGGCTGCCGGCTGCGGCGGCCACGGCGTCGGCGATCCGTGCCGGGTCGTCGTCCGGGCCGGGTTGCTCGTCGCAGGTGACCACCCGGGTGCCGGCGGCGGACAGCGCCCGCTGCACCGCGAGGCCGGTGGCCGGGTCGGCGGACGGGCCGAGCACGACCCACAGCCCGTCCGGGCCACGGCCGCCTGCGGGTCGCACCGTCCGCCAGTCCAGGCGGTACGTCCGGCGTCCGGCGGCGGCCCGGCGGGTCCGCCGGTCGCGCCAGCGCGCCAGGTCGGGCAGCAGCGCGGCGAGGGGGCGGCCGGCGTCGAGTCCGGTGTGGTCCGCGAGCCCCCGGTGGTCGCCGTCACCGACGAGCTCCCAGAACCGGGCGTCATCGGCCGGGCCGGTGCCCGTCGCCTCGCCGGCCGTCGTACCGGGGGCCGGGGCGGGGTCGTACCAGTAGCGGCGCGGACGGAACCCGGTGGTGGGCAGGTCGGCGACGCCCGCGGGGCGGGCGGCGTCGCCGACCGGCTCGTGACCGTGCGCCCAGAGTGCGGCGACCGCGGAGCTGAGCGTGCGGGGCTCGTCGCGGTCGCGGCGCAGCGTCGGGACCCGCAGCGCGGCGGTCCCGGAGAGGCAGTCCCCGACGGCCGCGGTGAGCACGGCGTCCGGTCCGATCTCGACGAAGCGCGTGACACCGTCGGCCTCCAGAGCGGTGACGGCGTCGCGGAACCGGACGGTGTCGCGGGCGTGGGCCACCCAGTGCGCCGGGTCGGCGAGCGCGGCGGCGTCGATGCGCCCGCCGGTTCGGGTGGACACCAGGCCGATCCGGAGCGGGCCCGGTGTGAGCGCGTTCGCGACCCCGGCGAAGGCGTCCAGCACCGGGTCCATCAGCCGGGAGTGGAACGCGTGGCTGACCTGCAGGTCACGGGTGCGGATCCCGGCGTCCGCGCAGACGGCGCGCAGCGCGTCACAGGCGGCGCGCTCGCCGGCGACCACGGTCGCGTCCGGGCCGTTGACGGCGGCGACGTCCAGCACACCCGTCAGGCCGGCGAGCAGCTCGCGGGTGGTGTCCTCACCGGCCCGCAGCGAGAGCATGGCGCCACCGGCGGGGAGCTCGTCCATCAGCCTGCCCCGTCCGGTGATCAGGGCGGCCGCGTCGTCGAGTGTGAGGCCGCCGGCGCAGTGGGCGGCGGCGATCTCGCCGATCGAGTGACCGGCGACCCGGTCCGGGCGGACCCCCCAGGCGTCGAGCACCCGGAACAGGGCGACCTCGAGTGCGAACAGGGCGGGCTGGGTCCAGCGGGTGCGGTGCAGGTCGGTGCCGTCGGTGACGACGTCGGCGAGCGGGCGCGGCAGGTGTGCGTCGAGCGCGGCGCGGACCTCGCGGTGCGCTTCGGCGAACTCCGGGCAGGCCGCGGCGAGGGCGTCGCCCATCCCGGCCCGTTGGGCGCCCTGCCCGGTGAACAGGAACGCGGTGCGGCCGTCACCGGTGGACCCGGTGACGACGGAACCGGCGGCGCCGTCACGGGCGAGCCCGGCCAGCCCGGCCCGCAGCTCGTCCCGGGTCCGGCCGAGCACGACGGCGCGGTGCGTGCCGTGTGTGCGGGTGGTGCGCAGGGCGTGCCCCAGCCGCGCCGGGTCGGCGGGGTCGGTGCCGGCGACGGCCGGGTGCCGGGCGAGCCGCGCAGCCTGGTCCCGGAGGTCCTCGGGTGAGCGGCCGGACAGCGGCCACGCCGGCACCGGCGGTGCGGGTGGCACCGGGGGTGACGACCGTGGTGCGGGTGGTGCCTGTTCCAGCACCACGTGGGCGTTGGTCCCGCCGATGCCGAACGCGGACACCGCGCCGAGCCGGGTGCCGTCGCGTTCGGGCCAGTCGACGCCGGTGGGGACGAGTTCGACGGCCCCACCGCTCCAGTCGACGTGCCCGGTGGGCTCCCCGGTGCGCGGGGTCGCCGGCAGGTGACCGTGCTGCATCGCGAGCAGCAGCTTGATCACACCGGTGGCGCCGGCCGCGGCCTGGGTGTGGCCGGTGTTGGCCTTGACCGACCCCATCCGCAGCGGGTGGCGGGGATCGCGGTCGCGGCCGTAGGTGGCGAGGACCGCGCCCGCCTCGATCGGGTCGCCGAGCCGGGTGCCGGTGCCGTGCGCCTCCAGCACGTCGACCTCGGCGGCGGCCACCCCCGCGCGGGCCAGCGCCTCGGTGACGACCCGCTGCTGGGACGGTCCGCTGGGTGCGGTGAGCCCGTTGGAGGCACCGTCGGAGTTGACCGCGGAGCCGCGGACGACACCGAGGACACGGTGCCCGTGTGCGCGGGCCCTCGACAGGTGCTCCAGCACCAGGACGGCGGCGCCCTCGCCCCACGCCGTGCCGTCCGCGTCGGCCGAGAACGGTTTGATCAGCCCGTCCGGGGCGAGCCCGCGCTGCCGGCTGAACTCGATCATCAGCCGGGGACTGGACATCACCGTGACCCCGCCCGCGAGGGCGACGGTGCACTCCCCTGCCCGCAGTGCCTGTGCGGCCAGGTGCAGTGCTACCAGTGACGACGAGCAGGCCGTGTCGACGGTGACCGCGGGGCCCTCGGTGCCGAGCAGGTAGGCGACCCGCCCGGAGGTGACGCTGGCGGCGGTGCCGGTGAGCAGGTAGCCCTCGAGCTCGGTGGAGCCGTCGCGGCCTGCGGTGTAGTCCTCACCGTTGGCACCCACGTAGATGCCGTAGCGCCGGCCGCGCACCGAGCCGGGTGCGATCCCGGTCCGTTCCAGGGCCTCCCACACCGTCTCCACCAGGATCCGCTGCTGGGGGTCCATGGCCAGCGCCTCGCGCGGGGCGATGCCGAAGAACTCGGCGTCGAAGTCGGCGGCGTCGGCCAGGAATCCGCCGCGCCTCACGTAGGTGGTGCCCGCCCGGTCGCCGTCGGGGTCGTAGAGGTCCGCGGGCCAGCCGCGGTCGGAGGGCAGGTCGACGACGCCGTCCCGGCCCGCCAGCAGCATCTCCCACAGGTCCTCGGGGGAACGGACCCCGCCGGGCAGCCTGCACGCGGTGCCGACGACGACCACCGGGTCCTCCTCGGCGGGGGCGGCCGGGGACGCCACGGCCCTGGCGGACGGGACCGCCGGGCCGGCGCCGGCGACGACCCGGCACAGCTCGTCGGCGAGCGCCCGCGGTGTCGGGTGGTCGAACACGGCGGTGGTCGGGAGCCGGTGCCCGGTGGCCGCGGCGAGCCGGTTGCGCAGCTCGACGGCGGTGAGCGAGTCACAGCCCGCGTCCCGGAACGACCGCTCCGGGGCGAGGTCGGCGGTGGTCAGGCCGAGGATCTCCGCGGCCAGCCCGCGGACCAGGTCGAGGGAGGCCGCGGCGCGGTCCTCGGCGGCGAGCCCGGACCAGTCCGAGACCGGTGGGTCGTCGTCGGTGCCGGGTACCGGGGTCCGGTCGGCCGGGCCGCCGCGCAGCGGTGGTGCGAGTTCCGTTGCCGGCCGGTGGGTGGTAGCCGCCCGGTCCAGGTGCAGCGGCAGCACGTGCGCGTACGGGCCGCCGGTGGCGGTGTCGAGGAGGTCGAGGGCGGGGCCGGTGGGCAGCGGCAGCAGCCCGTCGCGGGCCATCCGGGCGAGGTCGCGGTCGGCGAGGTGCTCGCTCATCCCGGTGCGCTCGTCCCAAAACCCCCAGGCGAGGGCGATGCCCGGCCGGCCCGCCGCGCGGCGGGCCGCGACCAGTGCGTCCAGGGCCGCGTTGGCGGCGGCGTAGGCGGCCTGCCCGGGGTTGCCGAGCGTCGCGACCATCGAGGAGAACACGATGAATGCCGTGACGTCACCGGCCAGCTCGTCGAGCAGCACCGCCGCGTCCACCTTGGGGCGCAGCGCGGTGTCGAGCCGTTGCGGGGTGAGCGCGGTGACCACGCCGTCGTCCAGCACACCCGCGGTGTGCACGACGCCGGTGAGCGGGCGGTCGCCGGGGACGGTGCGCAGCGCCGCGGTGAGCGCGACACGGTCGGCGACGTCGCAGGCCAGCAGGGTGGCCCGGGCACCAGCCCGCTCCAGCCGGGCGACCAGCTCGGTGGCTCCGGCGGCGTCCGGGCCGCGGCGCCCGAGCAACAACAGGTGCCGGACACCGTGCCGGGCGACCAGGTGCTCGGCGACCAGGCCGCCGAGGGTCCCGGTGGCCCCGGTGACCAGCACCGTCCCTCCGGTGAGGTCCGGGGGCGCCGGGACGGTGGGGGCGACGGTGGCGAGCCGGGGAACCAGTGCCCGGTCCCCGCGCAGCGCGACCTCCGGTTCGTCGTCGGGCAGCCGGTCCGGGAGCTGTGGGCCGACGGCCGGGTCGGTGTCGACGAGCAGGATGCGGCCGGGGTGCTCGGACCGGGCCGAGCGCAGCAGCCCCCAGACGGCGGCGCCCGCCGGGTCGGGGGCCTCACCGTCGGTGGCCGCGACCGCGCCGCTGGTCAGCACGAGCAGCCGGGTGTCGCCGGCGGCCGGGTCCGCCAGCAGCCGCTGCAGCACCTGCAGTGCCGTGGCCGTCGCCGCTCGCACGGCGTCCGGGACCGGGGTGTCCCCGCCCGGCCGCACGGTGTGGACCAGCAGGTCCGGCGGGTCGGTCCGGTCGTGTCCGCACGGCTCGCCCGCGCGGGCCCACCGCCCGGTGAGCGGCCGCGGGGCGGGACCCGGCACCCAGTCCAACCGGTGCAGCGCGGGCCCGGTCGGGCGGGCGGTCGCGGACGGGGTGATCCAGTACTCCTCCCCTGCGAACGGGTAGGTGGGCAGGGTGGGCGGATGCGGAGCCCGCGGGCTGAACGGATGGTCGTGGACCGGGGCCGGCGGTGCGCCCGCCACCTGGGTCCGGGCCCAGGCGCGGGCGAAAGCGGCGAGGTCGCTGTCGTCGCGGTGCAGGGTCGGCAGCGTCGCCACGGCGTCCCCGGCAACGGCGTCCACGGTCTCGGAGACGACCGGCAGCAGCACCGGGTGCGGGCCGACCTCGAGGAGCAGGTCGTGCCCGTCGCCCAGCGCAACCTCGACGGTCGCGTGCAGCTCCACGGTGCGGCGCAGGTTCGCCACCCAGTACGCGGCGTCGAGCGGTGTCTCCGGGCCGAGTTCGGCGGCGTGCACGGTCGAGTACATCGGGACGACCGGTGGCCGGGGTGTGATCGGGGCGAGGTCGTCGAGGATCCGGTCGGCGATCGACTCGATGTGAGCGGAGTGCGAGGCGTAGTCGACCGGGACCCGCCGGACCCGGACGCCGTCCCCGTCCAGTGCGGCCTGCAACCGTCCGACGGCGTCCGCGGAACCGGAGACGACGACCGATCGGGCCCCGTTGTGCGCGGCCAGCGCGAGGCCCGGCTCGGTGTCCAGCCAGGGGGTGATCTCGTCACGGCCGAGCCCGACCGACAGCATTGCTCCGTCGCCCGCGATCCGGCGGACGGCGCGGGCCCGCAGCGCGACCACCCGGGCGGCGTCCGGCAGGGACAGTGCACCGGCGACATGGGCGGCGGCGATCTCCCCCTGGGAGTGCCCGATCACGGCGGCGGGCTCGACGCCGCAGGCCCGCCAGGTGGCGGCCAGCGCCACCATCATCGCGAACAGGGCGGGTTGGACGGTCTCCACCCGCTCCAGCCAGCCGTCGTCGTCGCCGGTGAGCACCTCGACGAGGTCCTCGTCGAGGTAGGGGGCCATGGCGGCGGCGCACCGGTCCAGCTCGGCCGCGAACACCGGGCTCTCCCGGTACAGCGCACGGCCCATCGGCGCCCACTGGGCGCCCTGGCCGGGAAAGACGAACACCACCCCGGCCCGCGCCGGGCCGGTGCCGCGCAGCACGGTGGCCGGGTCGGGGCGGCCGTCGGCGAGCCCGCGCAGACCGCCCAGGAGCGCGTCCCGGTCGTGGCCGAGTACGACGGCTCGGTGGGGGAACCAGGTGCGGCCGTACGCGGTGCCCGCGGCGACGGCTGTGGCGGTGAGCCCGGCCGGGTCGGCGTCGACGGCGTCGGCGAGACGGCGGGCGCTGTCGGCCAGCGCCTGCGGGTCGCGGGCGGACACCCGCCAGGCCAGTGGCCCGGCAGGGGCGGGCGTGGCGGACGGTGAGGCCGCCGGGGCCTCCTCGACGACGAGGTGGGCGTTGGTGCCCGAGATCCCGAACGAGGACACCCCGGCGCGGCGCGGACGGCCGGGGTCCGGCCAGTCCGTGGCTGTGGTGAGCAGCCGCACCCCGTTCCACTCGACGAGCTCGCTGGGCCGCTCGGCGTGCAGGGTGGCGGGCAGCACGCGGTGCTGCAGCGCCAGCACCATCTTGATCAACCCGGCGACGCCGGCCGCGGCCTGGGTGTGCCCGATGTTGGACTTGAGCGAGCCCAGCCCGAGCGGGGCTCCGGTTCGGCCGGTGCCGTAGACCTCGACCAGCGCCTGGGCCTCGATCGGGTCGCCGAGCCGGGTGCCGGTGCCGTGCGCCTCGACCGCGTCGACGCCGTCGGGGCCGATCCCGGACGCGTCGAGCGCCGCGCGCAGCACGGCCTGCTGGGCGAGACCGCTGGGTGCGGTGAGCCCGTTGGAGGCTCCGTCGGAGTTCACCGCCGAGCCGCGCAGCACCGCCAGGACCGGGTGCCCGCAGGCCCGGGCCACCGACAGCCGCTCCAGGACGACGACACCCGCGCCCTCGGCCCAGCCGGTGCCGTCGGCGTCTGCGGAGAAGGCCCGGCAGCGGCCGTCCGCGGAGAGCCCACGCTGGCGGCTCATCTCGACGAACATGCCGGGCCCGGACAGCACGGCGACACCGCCCGCAACGGCCGCGGTGACCTCGCCGGAGCGCACCGCGCGGGCGGCAAGGTCGATCGCCACCAGCGACGACGAGCATGCAGTGTCCACTGTGAGCGCCGGTCCGCGCAGCCCGAGGGTGTAGGCGACCCGGCCGGACACCACGCTGGGGGTGGTTCCGGTCAGCACGTAGCCCTGGGTGCGGTCGTCCCCGGCGTCGGGCCGCGGCCCGTACTCGCCCGCGGTCGCGCCGAGGTAGACCCCGACCCGCTCGCCGTCCCAGCTGTGCGGCGGTATCCCGGCGCGTTCCAAGGCCTCCCAGGTGGTCTCCAGCACCAGCCGCTGCTGCGGGTCCATCGCCCTCGCCTCGCGGGCGGAGATCCCGAAGAAGGGGGCGTCGAACCGGGCGACGCCGGTCAGGAAGCCACCGCGGCGGGCGTAGCTGGTGCCCGGGGTGTCCGGGTCGTCGTCGAACAGCGTGCCGAGGTCCCAGCCCCGGTCGGCCGGGAAGTCCCCGGTGACGTCGCGCCGCCCGGCGACGACGGCCCACAGCTGCTGCGGGGTCTCGACACCGCCGGGGAACCGGCAGCCCATCCCGACGATCACCACCGGGTCGTCGTCCGTGGCCGGGTCCACCGCGCCGCCCGGGGTGACGGCGGTGGGGGCGCGCCCGCCGCCGTGGCGTGCGGCGAGGTGCTCGGCGAGGGTCCCGGGCCGGGGGTGGTCGAACAGCAGGGACGCGGGCAGCGGCACCCCGAGCGCGGCGCCGAGCCGGTCCCGCAGCTCGACGGCACCGAGCGAGTCGACACCGAGCTCGCCGAAGGTGAGGTCCGGGTCGACGTCGGTGGCCGCCGGATGGCCGAGGACGCTCGCGGCAGTACCGCGCACGAGCTCCAGCGCGATCCGGATGCGGTGCGCGGCGCCGGTCCCCGCGCGCAGCCGGGCCATGGCCGGGGTGTCCTCCGTCCGGTCCCCGTCCGGTGCGTTCTCCCCGGCGGTGTCGGTGACCGCCGGGCCGGCGACGCCCGGTGCGGTGTCGACGGGCTCCGGCAGCCAGTACCGGGACCGCTGGAAGGCGTAACCCGGCAGCGGCACCCGGCGCCCGCCGCGGCCGTCGAACAGCGCGGCGGGGTCGAGCTGAGCGCCGTGCGCGTGCAGTGCGCCGACCGCGGTGAGCAACGTCCGGGGCTCGGGCCGGTCGTGCCGCTGCGCGGCGACGACCACGGCCGGGCCGGAGCCGGTGAGGCAGTCCCGGACCGCAGCGGTGAGCCCGGCGGTGGGCCCGACCTCGCACCAGCGGGTGGTACCCAGCTCCTCCACCGCGGTGACGGCGTCGGCGAACCGGACGGCGTCGCGGGCGTGGCGCACCCAGTACCCCGGATCGGTGATCTCGGCCCCCACCGGCGCACCGGTGACCGCCGAGACCAATCCGCGGTTCGGGACCTGCAGATCGAGCCCGGCGACGACCTCGGCGAACCGGTCGAGCGCGGGGTCCATCAGCGGGGAGTGGAAGGCGTGACTGACCGGCAGTCTGCGGTGCCGCAACCCGCCCGCCGCGGCCCACCCGGCGATCTCGTCGACCGCCGCGGCGGTGCCGGAGACGACGCAGGCGGCCGGCCCGTTGACCGCGGCGACGGCGACGTCCCGGCGGCCGACGAGCCGGTCGGCGAGCTCCGCCTCGGGCACGGCCACGGCCAGCATCGCGCCGCCTGCGGGAAGCTCGTCCATCAGCCGGCCGCGTGCGGTGACCAGCACGCAGGCGTCGCGCAGGGACAGCACGCCGGCCAGCTGAGCGGCGGCGATCTCGCCGACCGAGTGCCCGAGCAGGTGGTCGACGGCCACACCGCGGTCGAGCAGGGTCCTGGCCAGTGCCACGCCGTGTGCGAACAAGGCGGGTTGCGTCCAGCGGGTCCGGTCGAGCGCGCCGTCGCCGCCGGTGCCCAACACCGGGCGCAGCGGCCGGGGCAGGTGCTCGTCCAGCGCTGCGCAGACGGTGTCCAGGTGGCGGTCGAACACCGGGTCCGCGGCGGCCAGACCGGTCCCCATGCCGGGTCGCTGCGAGCCTTGCCCGCTGAACACGAACGCGGTCGTCCCGTCCGTGGCCCGCCCGGTGACGACGTGCTCGGCGGGCTCACCCGCCGCCAGCGCGCGCAGCCCCGCGGTCAGCTCGGCCCGGTCCTGCGCGACCACGGCGGCCCGGTGCCTCAGGGCGGTGCGGGTGGTGGCGGCGGAGCGGGCCAGGTCGGCGAGCCCGTCTTCCGCGCCTCCCTCGAGATGCTCGGCGAGCCGGGCGGCCTGCACACGCAACCCGGCTGCGGTCGCACCGGACACCGCCACCAGGTGCGGCCCGTCGGTCCGCGGGCCCCCGGTCGGCTCGGCGGTGGCGGGAACCGGCGGAGCCTCGTCGACGACCAGGTGGCAGTTGCTGCCGCCCATCCCGACGGAGCTGACCGCCCCGCGCAGTCCCTCGTCCGGCCGCGGCCATCCGGACCGTTCGGTGCCCACCCGCAACCCGCTGCCGCGCAGCACCGGGTGCGGGGTGCGGTGATGCAGCGACGGCGGCAGCGAGCGGTGGTGCACGGCCAGCGCCAGTTTCAGCAGCCCGGCGATGCCGGCGGCGCCCTCCAGGTGCCCGATGTTGGTCTTCACCGACCCGACGACGAGCGGCTCTCCTGCCGGGCGTCCGGCGCCGAGCTCGGCGGCGAGCGCAGCGGCCTCGACGGGGTCACCGACCGCGGTGCCGGTGCCGTGCAGCTCGACGTACTGCACCCGGTGCGGGTCACCGCCCGCGCGCCGGTGCGCGACCCGCACCACCTCACGCTGGCCCTCGACGCTGGGCACGGTCGGAGCCGGCCCGCCGCCGTCGTTGTTGACCGCGCCCGCAGTGATCACGCAGTACACCCGGTCGCCCGCCGCCACGGCGTCGGCCAGCGGGCGCAGCAGCACCGCACCGCCGCCCTCGCCGCGGGCGTAGCCGTCGGCGTCGGCGTCCAGGGTCGCGCACCGCCCGTGCGGGGACAGTGCGCCGAACGCCGACGTCGCCTCGTCCCCGGCCGGGTCCAGGTTGAGGTGCACGCCGCCCGCCAGTGCGAGCCCGGCCTCCCCGCCCCGTAGCGCCGCGCAGGCCGCGTGCACCGCGGTCAGCGAGGACGACTGCCCGGTGTCGACGACCATGCTGGGACCGTGCAGCCCGAGCGCGTGTGACAGCCTGCCGGCGATCATGGTGCGGTGCAGTCCCGGTAAGGTGTGCCGGTCGGGCGCGGCACCGTCTCTGCTGAGCAGTGCGGCGTAGCCGTCGGCCATCGCCCCGAACCACACCCCGACGCGCCGCCCGGCGACCGCCCCCGGGACGATCCCGGCGTCCTCGAACGCCTCCCAGCCCAGCTCCAGGGCGAGCCGCTGCTGCGGGTCGGTGGCTGCCGCAGCCCGGGGGGACATCCCGAAGAAGGCGGCGTCGAACCGCTCCACGGCATCGAGGTAGCCCGCGCGGAGCGCCGGCCCGGCGGGGCGGCGGCCGGGCGGCGGTCCCGACAGCGCGTCGACGCCGTCGCACAGCAACCGCCAGAACTCCGCCGGGTCGGCGGCGCCCGGCAGCCGGCACGCCATCCCGACCACGGCGATCGGTCCCGCACCGTTTCCATGACCCGTTTCTGACACGACTCCCCCGACGATTGTCCGTACGCTCGGCCCGGACCGGACGGAACAGGATTCGCGGCCCGCCGACACGGTGATCGACAACTGCGGACGCTATGTCGGAACCCACCCCTAACCTCAACCCCTAACGCCCCCGCCGGCCCGCCGCCGCGCGCGGGACCACCCCTGTCCACCCCCGGAAAGCAGGTCACAGGGTCTCCCGGCGGCCGAATCGCCCCTAGGGTCGGGCCCGGCACACCACGGACCGAACAGCGGGTCGCGACGGAGGGGAAGTGAACGTCTCGTGCAGGGGATCGTGCTGGCAGGTGGCGCCGGGACTCGATTGCATCCGGTGACGCTGCCGATTTCCAAGCAATTGCTCCCGGTCTACGACAAACCGATGATCTACTATCCGCTCTCGGTCCTGATGCTGGCCGGCGTCCGGGACATCCTGCTCATCTCCACGCCACGGGACCTACCCCTGTTCCACAGGCTGCTCGGCGACGGTGGTCACCTGGGTCTGAACCTGAGCTACACCGCGCAGCACGAGCCACGCGGGCTGGCCGACGCCTTTCTGATCGGGGCCGACCACATCGGCGACGACACCGCCGCCCTGGTGCTGGGCGACAACATCTTCCACGGCCCGAACTTCTCCGAACTGCTCGAACGCACCGCGACCGACGTGCACGGCTGCGTACTGTTCGGCTATCCCGTCGGGGACCCGGAGCGCTATGGCGTCGCGATCACCGACCAGTGGGGTCGCCTGACCGACATCGAGGAGAAGCCGACCCACCCGCGCAGCAACCGTGCGGTCACCGGCCTGTATTTCTACGACAACGACGTCGTCGAGATCGCCCGTGGGATCCGCCCGTCGGCTCGCGGGGAGCTGGAGATCACCGATGTCAATCGCGTCTATCTGGAGCGCGGCGACGCCCGGCTGATCGACCTCGGCCGCGGCTTCGCCTGGCTGGACACCGGCACCCACGACTCGCTGCTGCAGGCCGGCCAGTACCTGCAGACCCTCGAACACCGGCAGGGCGTGCGGATCGCCTGCCTGGAGGAGATCGCGCTGCGGATGGGCTTCATCGACGCCGCCGCCTGCCACGCGCTGGGCGAACGGCTGGGCGCCACCGCCTACGGCCGCTACGTCATGGCCATCGCCGCCGAGCACGGGTATCGCGATGTCCGCCCGGCCGGTTGAGCCGCGCACCCTCACCGGCGGGATGCGGATCCGTCCGCTCGCCGTCGAGGGTGCTGTCGAGTTCTCCCCTCCGGTGCACGGCGACGCCCGCGGCGTGTTCGTCTCGCCCTACCAGGAGCCCGCCTTCGTCGAGACGGTAGGACACCCGTTGGCGGTGGTGCAGACCAATCAGAACCGCTCGGCGGCCGGGGTGGTCCGCGGCGTGCACTACGTCGCCGACCCGCCAGGCCAGGAGAAGTTCGTGCACTGTGTGCGCGGGCGGGCCCTGGACGTCGTGGTCGACCTGCGGGAGGGTTCGCCGACCTTCGGCCGCTGGGACGTCGTCGAGATGGACGACGTCGCGTTCCGCGGCCTGTACTTCCCGGCCGGCACCGGGCACGCCTTCCGCGCGCTCACCGACGACACCGTCATGTCCTATCTGGTCACCACGAACTACGACCCGGAGCTGGAGCGGACCGTGCATCCGCTCGACCCGGAGCTGGCACTGCCGTGGACCGGCGGACCGGCCCCGGTGCTCTCCGCCCGCGACCGCGACGCACCGATGCTGCGTGACGCCGCCGCCGCCGGCCTGCTCCCGGCCCACCACCGACCCTGACCACGCCCCCGCGGGCGGCCGGGACCGCCCGTGGACCGCCCTGGAGGCCACCGTGTCCCTGACCGCCGTACCCCGACCTGCACCGACGAACCCGGCGAGGATCGCGGTGTCCGCGCTCACCCGCTCCGGCGCGACCTCGCCGCAGGACTACCTGGACTGGTACGACGGCTGCGCCGAGCGCAACCACACCACCTCCACCCGGGTACCGCTGGACCGGCTCGACGGATGGACGATGCACCGTGAGACGGGCAATCTCGCGCACGTCAGCGGCCGCTTCTTCGTCGTCGAGGGGCTCGACGTGCGGCGGCCCGGCGCGGTCGTCGAACACTGGTCCCAGCCGATCATCAACCAGCCCGAGATCGGCATCCTCGGGCTGCTCGTGCGCGAGTTCGACGGGGTGCTGCACTGCCTGGTCCAGGGCAAGGTCGAGCCCGGCAACTGCAACGGCGTGCAGATCTCGCCGACCGTGCAGGCCACCCGCAGCAACTACACCAGAGTCCACGGTGGACGATCCATCCCGTACCTGGAGCACTTCCGCGAACCGGCCGGGCACCGGGTCGTCGCCGACGTCCGCCAGTCCGAGCAGGGCGCCTGGTTCCTGCAGAAGCGGAACCGGAACATGGTCGTCGACCTGACCGGCGAGCCCGCGCCGCCGGTGCACGAGGACTTCTGCTGGTTGACCCTCGGCCAGGTGCACGCCCTGCTCGGCACGACCGACACCGTCAACATGGACCTGCGAACGGTGCTGTCCTGCCTGCCGTTCGCCGGGCCCGATCCGGCGGCACTGCTGCCGTCCGGCGCGGGTGACTTCGCGGCCGCGGTGGCCCGGTCCTGCGACGAGGCAGCACCCGCGCGGCACTCCTCGGCAGAGATCCTCAGCTGGATCACCGGGGCCCGCACCCGGCACGAGATCACCGCCACCCGGGTCCCGCTGAACCAGCTGGAACGCTGGGTGCACCGGGACGGCGAGATCGGGCACGAGACCGGCAGGCACTTCACCGTCCGCGGGCTGGAGATCGTCGCCCGTGGTCGGGAGGTCGCCCGCTGGTCGCAGCCGATGTTCTCACCGGTCGGCACCGGCCTGTCGGCGTTCCTGGTACGCCGGATCGACGGGGTGCTGCACGCGCTGGTGCACGCGAGGGTCGAGCCGGGGCTGATGGACGTCGTCGAGCTCGCCCCCACCGTGCAGTGCACGGTGGAGAACTACGTGCCGGGCCCGGCGGAGCTGCGGCCGCCGTTCCTCGACGTGGTGCTCGACGCCCCGCCCGGCGCGGTCCGCTACGACGTCGTGCTCTCCGAGGAGGGTGGCCGGTTCGACCACGCCAGGGTGCGCTACCTGATCGTCGAGATCGACGAGGACGTGACGCCCGCCGAGCGGCCCGACCACCGCTGGATGCCCCTGCACCAGCTGGTCGGGTTGTTGCGGCACAGCCACTACGTGAACGTGCAGGCCCGGACCCTGGTCGCCTGCCTGCACAGCCTCGCCTCCCCCGGCCCGGCCTGAACGCGGGACGCCCCCGCGGCCGGTCCGGGCGCGGGGGCGTCGTGCGGGACGGTTCAGCGGCGGAGCTCGCGGGTCAGCGACTCGATCTCGCCGATGATCTCGTTCGGTGCGGGCATCCCGAGCATCCGGTCCCGTAGCTTCCCGGCTGCCGTGGTGAACGACGGCTCGTTGAGCAGCCTGCGGACCATGTCGCGCAGATCGCCCACGCCCACCGACGACGGGTGCGCGTAGAGCCCGGCGCCGAGCTCCGCCGTCCGGATGGCCTTGATCCACATGTCGCCGTGCCGGATCGGCAGCAGAACCTGCGGGACGCCGTGCAGGGCCGCGGTCGACCAGGTGCCGAAGCCGCCGTGGTGGATGACGGCCGAGCAGCTCCCGACCATCGCGTGCAGTGGGACGAACTCGGTGAGCCGGGTGTTCGGCGGTACCGTCCCGAGCTGCTCCTGCTCCTCTGCGGAGAGCGTCGCGACGACCTCGACGTCGAGGTCGGCGAGCGCATCGAGAGAGTCCCTCAACGGGATGTAGGTCTCCCCGAGCGCCGTCGCGAACGAGGTGCCGGGGGTCAGCAGCACCCGCGGGCGCTCCAGCGGCTCGTACACCCACGGCGGGACGACGGCGCGCCCGTTGTACGCGGTGTAGCGCATCGGGACCCGGCGCAGGTCGCCCAGGTCGAGCTGGATTCCCGGCGGAACCTGGTCGATCGAGAAGTCACCGTGCAGGGCGCGGCCGTCGAAACCGGATCCGACCGCCTCCAGCTGCGGTTCGAGCCACTCGCGGAGGGGGTCCTCGCGCTCGTCAGCCGGTTGGTCCGCGGCCAGCCCGTTGAAAACCGAGCGCATGGTGGAGTAGACGTCGATCGACCACAGCAGTCGCGCATGGGCGGCGCCGACGGCGGCCGCGGCGACCGGGCCGGCATAGGTCAGCGGGTCCCACACGACCAGGTCGGGCCGCCACCACCGCGCGAACTCGACCAGGTCGTCGACGATCGGGTCGTTGAACGGGGCCAAGCCGTAGGGTACGCCCGCCTGGTACTTCAGCAGGACCTGCTCCCAGGTCTGGCGATCGGCGAACGGCTCGCTCCAGTCGGCCATCTCGTGCTCGACGGTGTCCTGGGCGCCGAGCAGCTCGTGGTAGGTGTGGTCCTTGCCGACCTCGACGGCGGTGATGCCGGCCGATGCGGTCGTCTCGGTGATCATCGGGGAACCCGCCAGCCGGACCTCGTGTCCGGCCGTGGCCAGCGCCCAAGCGAGCGGGACCATGGTCAGCACGTGGGAGCGTTCGGCCATGGTCGTGAACAGGATGCGCACGGGTCGACCTCCGGTCGATGTCGCAGGGTGAGGTGCGTCAGAGCCGGTCGAGGACCTCGAGCAGCGCGTCGACGACCTTGGTCTGGGTGCCCGCCGGCAGGCTCGGGTACATCGGCAGCGAGAAGATCTCGCCGGCCAGCTTCTCGGTGACCGGCAGGTCACCGGCGCCGTAGCCGAGGTGTGCGAAACCGGTCATCGTGTGTACCGGCCACGGGTAGCTGATGTTGAGCTGGATGTCGCGCTCGGCGAGCGCCGCGAGGATCCGGTCGCGCTCCGGATGCCGCACGACGTAGACGTAGTGCACGTGCTCGTTGCCCGGGTTGGCGGAGGGCAGTACCAGGTCGGTGCCGGCGAGCGCCTCGGCGTAGCGGGCGGCCACCGCGCGCCGGCCCTGCACGTAGGCGTCGAGCCGGGTCAGCTTGCGCCGCAGGATCTCTGCCTGCACCTCGTCGAGGCGAGCGTTATGCCCGGGCGTCTCGACGACGTAGTAGACGTCGGCCATGCCGTAGAAGCGCCGCCTGCGCAGGGTCGCGTCCAGCTCGGGGTCCGCGGTGACGACGGCGCCGCCGTCGCCGTAGGCGCCGAGCACCTTGGTCGGGTAGAAGGAGAACGCGGCGGCCCGGCCGAACGTCCCGGCGAGCCGCCCGTCCTGGGTCGCGCCGTGCGCCTGGGCGCAGTCCTCCATGATCGGGACGCCGGTCTCGTCGGCGACCGCCCGCAGAGCGGCCATGTCCACGCACTGGCCGTAGAGGTGCACCGGCAGCAGCGCACGGGTCCGCTCGGTGACCGCGGCGCGGACCTGGCCGACGTCCATCAGGAAGTCGTCCTCGCCGACGTCGACGAACCGCGCGGTGGCGCCGACCTGGTCGATCGCGACGACGGTCGGCGCGGCGGTGTTGGCGACGGTCACGACCTCGTCGCCGGGCCCGACACCGAGCGCGCGCAAGGCCAGCACGATCGCGTTGGTCCCGTTGTCGACACCCACGCAGTGCGGCAGTGAATGGTAGGCGGCGAACTCCGACTCGAATGCCTCGACGCTCGGCCCGAGTACCAGCCTGCCGGACCGGAAAACGGTGTCCACGGCGTCGTGGATGTCCTCGCGCTCGCTCTCGTACTCGGGCAGGTAGTCCCACACGCGGGTGGTCACGTGGCATCCTCCGAATGGTCGGCATGGAGTTCGGCGCGCAGTTCTGCTCCGCGAATCCAGCTCAATCCATCTGGCCGTGACCGACAACCCCTAGGGCACCCCTGACCCCCTCACAGCCAGCCCCGTTCCTCGGCGATACGCAGCGCCTCGCCACGGGTCCTGGCCCCGGTCTTCCCGATCGCCGAGGACAGGTAGTTGCGGACCGTGCCCTCGGTCAGGTGGAGGTCGGCGGCGGCCGCCGCGGCGGTCCGGCCGTCGGCGACCGCACGCAGCACGTCGCGCTCGCGCTCGCTGAGCGGGCTGGCGCCCATGGTCAGGGACTCCGCGGCGAGACCGGGGTCGACGACACGCAGTCCCTGATGCACTCGGCGGACGGCGTCGACGAGCTGCTCGGGCGGGGCGTCCTTGACGACGAACCCGGCGGCACCGGCCGTCATCGCCCTGGCCAGGTAACCCGGCCTGCCGAACGTGGTGCAGATGAGGATCCGGCAGGACGGGTGGTCGCGGTGCAGGCGCTCGGCCGTGGCCAGCCCGTCCAGCCCCTGCATCTGCACGTCCAACAGCACCACGTCGGGCGGGCGTTGCGCGACCGCGGCCAGGGCGTCCTCCCCCGACCCGACCTGGCCCACCACGGTGATGTCACGTTCCAGGTCGAGCATGGCGGCCAGCGCGCCCCGCACCAGTGCCTGGTCGTCGACCACCAGGACCTCGATCATGACGTCTCCGCCGTCCCGTCGTCGTCCGTCCGCGGTGCCCGCCCGGAGCCGGCCTCGGCCCGGACCCGGGTCCCCGCCCGGTTGCCCGCCCCGACGCGCAACGTGCCGTCGACCGCGGCCAGCCGCTCCCGCAGTCCGGTGAGGCCGTTGCCCTCGGGGGCGCCGGCCACACCGGCGCCGTCGTCCTCGACCTCGGCCCAGGTGCGGCCGAGGCGGACGGTGACGGTGCCCGCCCCGGAGTGCCGGACCGCGTTGGTCACCGACTCGCGCAGCACGTGCGCGAAGACCTGCCGCAGGTGCGGTTCGACGTCGTCGACCGAGGTCGGCAGGTCGTCGTCGATGCCGGCGGCGCGCAACGTCTCGCGTACCCCGGCGAGCTCGGCGGCCAGAGACGTCTCGCGGAACTCCGAGACGGTGCTGCGCACGTCGCCGAGGGCCTGGCGGGAGAGTCGCTCGACGTCACCGATCTCGCCGCGAGCCTGTTCGGCGGACCCGGTCTCCAGCGCCCGCCTGGCCAGGCCGGCCTTGATCGTGATGGTGGTGAGGCTGTGCCCGAGGATGTCGTGCAGGTCGCGCGCGACCCGCTGCCGTTCACGCACGGCGGCCAGCTCGGCGACCTGGTCGCGGGCCGTCTGCAGCTCCTCGTTCGCCTCGGTGAGCCGGACCATCAGTGCCACTGCGGCGGTCACCGAGACGAGCACGACGACGTTCGCGAACTGGTCGGACAGGTCGCTGGTCTCCCAGGCCGTCACGGTGAGCCCGGCCGCGACGACCGTCGTGACGACCGTCACGACCCAGGTGGGCATGAGGGCGGCGACGATGCCCAGCCCGCACAGCAGCACCCAGGAGTTGCCGATCCCCGTCACCCCGACGAAGGTGACGCCGGCCGCGACCAGCGTCATGCAGAACACGCCCCGGGCGACCTCGCTCATCCGCACCGACAGCGGGACCGCCAGCACGCAGGCCAGGGTGTAGAGCACGCCCAGGATCGTGGCCGGGATCCGCAGCGCGGGCTCGACGTGGCCGAGCGCGTCCACCCAGGCGGGCACCAGCACCACGCTGAACACCCCGCTGAGCAGCGGCGCCACGACCCGTGCCCCGCGGTCCCGCGACAGCCCGCCGCCGTTCGACCACATGAGGTGACGATATCCCGGACCGGTCGCGGCGCCCGTCAGGTCCGTGCGGAGTCGCGCCGGTAACGCCACACCACGGCCGCGGAGAGGACGACCGTCCAGCCGAGCAGGATCAGCGCCGCCGTCACCGGGCTGCGGTCGGGCAGGATCCCGGCCCGGCCCAGCTCGGCGAGCCAGTAGCTCGGGACGAACGAGGCAATGTCGTTCCACCAGGCGGGCAGCATCTCCAGCGGCATGAACAGGCCGCCGAACATGGCGAGCAGCAGCATCGCCATGATCACGAAGTTCTGCACGTTGTCCTTGGTGGCGACCTGCCCGATGAGCAGGCCCAGCACGGCGAACGGCAGCGCGCCGAGCCAGATGAACACGGTGACGTGCAACCAGCCGGTGAGGTCGAGGCGCACCCCCTCCAGCACCACCGCCACCACCGGCACGACGACGGCGGTCGGCAGCGCGACCGCCATCGCCACGGCGACTTTCCCGACCAGGTAGCCGAAGCCGGACAACGGGGTCAGGCGCAGCTGGCGCTGCCAGCCGGCGACCCGTTCGTTGACGACCCTGGTCCCGATCAGCAGGCCGGCGGTCATCACGCCCCAGGCGGCCATGCCGACCATGACGGTGCGCGGGAAGTCCGTGGCCGACGCGTCGGCGCCCGCCACGTCGGTGAACAACATGACCTCCAGCAGGTAGAACCCGGCGGGGAAGCCGATGGTGAACAGCAGGGTGCCCGGTGCCCGCAGGGCGCGCCGGATCTCCAGGTAGAGGTAGCCGGGGTCGATACCGAACCCGGCCCGTGCCGGTGCCCGGCCACGGTCGCGGACCTGGGTGGTCATGCCGTGGTTCCCTTCGTGTCGGTCGGGGTGGCGTCGGCGCCGGTCAGGGCGACGAACGCCTCGTCGAGGCTGACCCCGACGACCTCGATGTCGTGTGCGTCCGGGAGTTCCCGGACCAGGGCCCGCAGGGTGCGGTCGGAGTCGGAGCTGATCAGCCGGGCCACGCCCTGGCGGATCTCGGCGTCGACGACGCCGGGCAGTGCCCGCAGCACGTCCTCCGGGGTCTCCGGGACGGCGGCCCGAACGGTGCGCCCGGCGGCCAGCGCCCGCACCTGGGCGACCGAACCGTCGGCGACGATGCGGCCCGCGCGCAGGAAGACCACCCGGTCGGCGAACTGCTCGGCCTCCTCCAGGTAGTGGGTGGCGAACACAACGGTGCGGCCGGTGCTGGTCAGCTCCTGCATGGACTCCCAGAACGCGCGCCGGGTCACGACGTCCATCGCGGCCGTCGGCTCGTCCAGGATCAGCAGGTCGGGATCGCTCACCACGGCGAGGGCGAAGCGCACGCGTTGGCGCTGGCCGCCGGAGAGCTTGGTGGTGGGACGCCCGGCGAGGTCGGAGATACCTGCGACGGCCAGCGCCCGGGACACCCCCATCGGGGACCGGTGCAGCGAGGACACCATGCCGACGACCTCGCCGACGGTGGCATCGTCGAGCAGCGCACCTCCCTGCAGCATCGCGCCGATGGTGCCCGCCCGGACGGCCTCGGCCGGCGGGGCGCCGAACACCGTCACCTCGCCGCGGTCCGGTGTGGTCAGCCCCAGCACCATGTCGATGGCGGTGGACTTGCCGGCACCGTTGGGGCCGAGCAGCGCCACCACCTCCCCCGGCTCGATCCTCAGGTCGATAGCGTCGACCGCTCGGACGGTCCCGTAGTCCTTGCCCAGGCCGCGCAGCCGGACCGCGGCCTCGGCCGGCGCCGTGGTGTCCCGCCCGTCCGTCCTGACGACATCCCCTGTGGTCATACCCCTCACCTTCGTCCGGTTCGTCCGCGCGGACCGCTCCCGGACGTCATCGAGGTGACCTGACGAACGTCACGGCTCCCGCGGCGGTCCGTGTGCCGCTCCCGATCGTGCGGCGGTCCCGAGGGCGCCGACACCCCTACCCGCGGCGGGAGACCGTTTCTGGGGTTGGCCGCGGCCGACCGGCCGACCTACTTTTCGACCATGACCGAGTGCCAGATCTGCGGCGGCCAGGTGACCGAACTCGTCGATTTCGGACGGCAGCCGCTGTCCGATGCATTCCGCGTCCCGGACGATTCCTCGGAGGAGTTCTTCTTCCGTCTCGCGGTGGGCCTGTGCGGTACCTGCACGATGGCTCAGCTGATGGAGGAGGTACCCCGCGAGAAGATGTTCCACGAGGACTACCCGTACCACTCCTCCGGCTCGACGGTGATGCGCAAGCATTTCGAACTCACCGCCCGGCGTTTCCTGGAGTCCGAGCTGAACGGTGACGACCCGTTCATCGTCGAGATCGGCTGCAACGACGGCATCATGCTGCGCACCGTCGCCGAGCAGGGCGTCAGGCACCTCGGGGTGGACCCCTCCGACGGCGTCGCCGAGGTGGCGCGCCGACTGGGGGTGCGGGTGCGGACCGCGTTCTTCGAGGAGGCCACGGCCCGGGAGATCGCCGACGGGCACGGGCACGCGGACGTCGTCTACGCGGCGAACACGATCTGCCACATCCCGTACCTGAACTCGATCTTCCAGGGGCTGGAGGTCCTGCTGCGCCCGTCCGGGGTGTTCGTGTTCGAGGACCCCTACCTCGGCGACATCGTCGAGCGGACCTCGTTCGACCAGATCTACGACGAGCACTTCTACCTGTTCACCGCCCGCTCGGTGCGGGAGATGGCGCGCAGGCACGGCTTCGAGCTCGTGGACGTGGAGCGGCTCCCGGTGCACGGCGGCGAGGTGCGCTACACCGTCGCCCGGGCCGGATCCCGGCCGGTGGACGCGGCCGTCGAGGCGCTCCTCGCCGAGGAGGCGGAGCGCGGTCTCGGCGAACCCGCGACGCTGCGCGCGTTCGGCGACGCCGTCGCCAGGATCCGCACGGACCTGGTCGCGCTGCTGTCCGAGCTGCGTGCACAGGGCAGGCGGGTCGTCGCCTACGGAGCGACGGCCAAGAGCGCGACCGTCGCCAACTACTGCGGGCTCGGCCCGGACCTGGTCGAGTTCGTCGCCGACTCGACCCCGGCCAAGCAGGGCCGGCTCACCCCCGGCACGCACATCCCCGTCCGCCCGCCGGAGGCGTTCGCCGAGGCCCACCCGGACCACGCGCTGCTGTTCGCCTGGAACCACGCCGAGGAGATCATGGCCAAGGAACGGGCCTTCCGCGAGGCCGGCGGCCGCTGGATCCTCTACGTGCCCGACGTCCACGTCGTCTGATGGTCAGGCCGTTCCGGTTCGGGGTCTGCCTGATCGCCGAGGGTCGCTCCCGCGCGGACTTCGTCCGCACCTGCCGGAGAGCGGAGGACCTCGGTTACGACCTGGTGGCCGCGGCCGATCACGTCAACCTGTGCTCGCCGCTGCCTGCGGTGATGCTGGCGGCAGAGGTGACGTCGCGGGTGCGGGTCGGGACCTACGTGCTCAACGCCTCTTTCCACGAACCCGCGCTGCTGCGTCGTGACATCGCGACGCTCGACCGGTTCACCGACGGGCGGCTCGAGGTGGGACTGGGTAGCGGCTACGTGCCGTGGGAGTTCGAGGCCGTCGGGCGGCCGTGGGCCCCGCGGGAGCGCGTCGACCGGCTGGCCGCCGCGCTCGAGGCGCTCACCGCCGGCCCGGACCTCGCGGTGTACCGGCCACGGCAGTCGCCGCGGCCGCCGCTGCTGGTCGGCGGGAACGGCGACCGCGTCCTCGCACTGGCGGCCCGGTACGCCGAGACCGTCGGGTTGGTGGGGACGACGTTCCGCCCGGAGCTGGGCCGGATGGACCTGCTGGACCGCGACGAGCTCGCCGGACGGGTGAAGTACGTGCACGCGATGGCCGGTGACCGGGCCGCGGACCTGCGTCTGGACGTCCTGGCCAAGGCCACGGTGATCACCGGCGACCGGGCGTCCGCGGTGGCCGGGTTGCGCCGTTACGGCCGCGCCCTGTCCGACGACCAGCTACTGGAGCTGCCGAGCCTGTGGGTCGGCAGCCTCGACGCGATCGAGGAGCAGATGTATCGCCATCGCGAGGAGCTGGGGATCAGCTCGGTCACCGTGATGGAACACGACCTGGAGAGCTTCGGCCGAGTGATCGCCCGCATGCGATGACCGGGGCACCATCGGCCACGACCCCGCAGGAGCGACCGGTGACACACACCCTTCCCATCGGGCACGACGGTCGGCCTCCCGACACGAGCCGGCCCCGGCCTGCCGACGACCGCTGCCCGCGACGCCGTCTCTCGCTGTTGTTCGACCACAGCGGCGGCTCGGACGCCGACAGCTCGGGCGTCGCCGTGGCCCGCGGCCCGGTGCACGGGCGCCCGGTGCACGCGTTCTGTATCGACCCGGGTGTCCGGGGCGGGGCGCTGAGCAGGGCGGGCTGTGCCCGGATCGTCGGCGTCGTCGAGGCGGCGAGCCGGGAGGGCGTGCCGGTGGTTGGGCTTTGGCACTCCGGTGGGGCACGTATCGACGAGGGTGTCGACGCGCTCGACGGCGTCGGGTCGGTTTTCCGGGCGATGGTGCGGGCGTCTGGGGTGGTGCCGCAGATCTCGGTGGTGCTGGGTCCCGCCGCGGGCGGGGCGGCGTACGGTCCGGCGCTGACCGACGTCGTCGTCATGTCCGACGAGGCCCGGATGTTCGTCACCGGCCCGGAGGTCATCCGCCAGGTCACCGGCGAGCAGATCGGGATGCGCGAGCTGGGGGGACCCGACGTGCACCACGAGATGTCCGGGGTGGCCCACGTCCGTGCCCGGGACGACGACGCGGCTGTCGGTGCCGCCCGTCAGTTGGCCGCCCTGCTGCGTACCCCCGGACGCGACGAGCCGAGCGCGCCGGAGGATCGGCCCGCGTTGCGGCGGGTGCTCCCGGAACGCGCGGTGCGCGCCTACGACGTGGGCCCGCTGCTGCGGTTGCTGCTCGACGACGACGGGATCGAGCTGCAATCGGACCGCGCCCCCAACATCGTCACCCGGCTCGGCCGCCTCGGTGGCAGGAGGGTCGGGGTGGTGGCCAACAACCCGATCCGGCTCGGCGGTTGTCTCACCGCGGCGGCGTCGGAGAAGGCGGCACGTTTCGTGCGGATGTGCGACGCGTTCGGTGTCCCGGTCGTGGCCGTGGTGGACGTGCCCGGTTACCTCCCCGGCCCGGCCGAGGAGCACGGCGGGGTGCTCCGGCACGGCGCGAAACTGCTGCACGCCTTCGCCGGGGCCACGACACCGCGGATCACGCTGGTGACCCGGAAGGCGTTCGGCGGCGCCTATCTCGCGATGAACGCCCGGTCCATGGGCGCCGACGCGGTGTTCGCCTGGCCGGGGGCAGAGATCGCGGTCATGGGGGCGGAGGCGGCGGTCGGTGTCCTGCACCGGCGCGCCCTCGCCGCCCTGTCGGAGGAGGAGGCCGCGGCCCGGCGCGCCGAGCTCGTCACCGGGCAACGCACGGCCACCTCGCTCGACCGGCTCGTCGCCCACGGCCACGTCGACCGCGTCATCGATCCCGCGGAGACCCCCGCACGGATCGCCGAGGCCTTGGACTCGGCTGCCGGCGGGCGCTCCGACCAGCGCAACATTCCTCTGTGACGGGACTGGTGACAATGCGTCAACACGACGACAGGGTGATCACCCGCCGGGCGCTGCGTGCGGTGAGCCCGGAGATCCCCGGGGTGGTCCTCGAGGTGACCGTCCGCCCCGGTACGGCGGTCGGGGCGGGCGACGTGCTCTGTCTCCTGGAGTCGATGAAGATGGAGATCCCCGTGCTGGCGACGCGGGCCGGGACCGTGGTGAGCGTGCACGTGGCGGCAGGTGACCGGGTGGCCGTGCACGACACGGTGGCGACGATCGAGTAGCCGGACCGCACCGACCGAGGAGGTGCGCATCCACCCACCGCCCCGCGGCACCGTGGTGCCCCACCCGGGAGTAACCGCACTGGGGGACTTGTCCGATCTCTGGTGCAACTGGTCCGACACGTCGAGCGCCTCGACGGGAGGAGCAGTCATAACAGAGGTGATCGGGTCTGTGCCGGATCCACCAGGGCCATGATCAGCAGGCCAGCGGCTCCAACCCAACCTGGCCACGCAGGAAATGGACTGGAGCTGACGGCGGCCACGGTCGCGGTGAGAGCCATGAATCCATCGTTGCGAACCTCAGCGAGCTGCGCGATACCAGTCAAGGTCGACGAAGCTCGCCCGGTTGGCGGCGACCCAGTCGACCATCGCGGCGTACTCCCAGCGCACGGCTCCGACTGGGTCGTTGGCCGCGCGACCGATCTCGTCCCAGCTAGCTCAGCGAAGACGGGCCTCAGTGATGGTGTCCCAGCGACCGGCGTTCAGCGACTCGACGAGATCGACCACGGTCCGCAGGACCTGCAGCGGGTCGACGGTGTGCTCGTCGCGGGCTGCCCCGGTAGCTCTGCGCGCTCACACGCTTGCCCGCGGCCTCAGCGACCCGGGCGCCGTAGTCCGCTCCGTTCCAGGCGATCCAGTTGCGGATCGTGTCGAACATGTGCGAGTAGGTGGGCATGATCCTGGCCTCCGCGACGTCGTGGGCCTGGTGGCCCCGAGTTGAGGGGGCGGGGTGCGTTCCCCCGCCTCCGCGCGGAGCGCCTGACAAGGGCTCGGAGGCTCAGGGTCAAGGGCCGCCGGAGGCGGTCGGCGGAGCCGATGCGCAGCACCCTTGATGCTGAGTGAGCCCGTGCGACGCTTCGGGGCCGTCAGGTCCCCGCCGGAGGCGGTCCGCCTGATCGATCGCTTGGCCCGTGCGGCCTTGAGCACGAAGTCCGGCCGTCAGAGACGCACAGCTTGCGCTGTCAGAGGGACCCGTCGACACTGCCGGTCATGCGTATCCGCAGGCTCGGAACGTGGCCTGGCGGATCTCCTCCGCTTCGGCTTCAGTCCAGCCCAGACGTGCCGCCGCTTCGTCGGGCGTCATCATGATCGGGTCGCCCCAGATGCGGCCGAGTTCGAGCTTCCAATAGGCCAGCGTTCGGCCGCCTTCTCGCTCAGCGTGGTCGCGGATCCGGGCGTCGGCGATGCGCGCCGGATCGTCGGCTGGCACCGAAGCGAACCACGCCATCTCTTCGGCGCTCAGTCGCGCGACGACCATGACGCTCCTTCGATGGTGGCCGTCGAGTGTACGCGAACGGTGAATTCCGGGGTGACGGTCGTTCTGCGGTTCGAGCTGGTCCGCGGTGGCGGGCGTGCGCGCGCCGGCCGCCGGGCCGGAGGCGATAGGCGGACGGCAGCGACGCCGCCCGTCCGGCCCGTCAGGGCCGGCTTGAAGACGTAAAGAAAGTCCTCACCGGACGGACGACGTCAGCCGACGGCGCGTCAGCGATCAGGTAAGTCGGGTCAGGACGAGCAGCATGCGGACCGTTCGGCGCCCTCGCCGGTCTCGGGGGCTGCCATCGGCATCACCGCGCCATCGCGGCCGTACTCGGACGAATCGTCGGTTACGGTGTAGACCTCCCACGGCTCGTCGCCGGGACCGTGCACCCACACCTTGTCCTGCCGGGCGTAGCAACAGGTGGTGTCGTTCTCCACCTGCGTGAACAGTCCCAGCTCGGACAGTCGCTCAGTGGCTTCCTGGACCGCGGAGGTTTCCTCGACCTCGACCCCGAGGTGGTCGAGCACCGTGGACTTGTCGGGCTCACCCTCGATCAGGACGAGCTTCAATGGCGGCTCCGCGACAGCGAAGTTCGCATAGCCAGGGCGGCGTTTGGCCGGCTCCACGCCGAACAGCGACCGGTAGAACGCGATCGAACCCTCCAGGTCCGACACTCGCAGAGCGAGCTGCACACGAGACATGACTCCTCCTTGCTTCGACGACTATCGAGACAGAGGTTGCGCTCGTGTCTCGACGATTGTCAAGATAGACGTGTGTCGAAACAAGCCCCTGGGGTACTGTCGCTGGACAGCGGCATCGAGTGCTGTTCTCCCCTCGTCGCCGAGCCTCTGTCCGGCAGTCAGGCCGGTGAGCTGGCACGGGTCTTCAAGGCGATGGGAGACCCGGTCCGCCTGCGGCTGCTGTCGCTCATCGCCTCGCACGCCGGAGGTGAGGCGTGCGTGTGCGACCTGACCGACGTGTTCGACCTGTCCGGCCCCACGATCTCGCACCACCTGAAGGTGCTCCGAGAGGCCGGCCTGATCGCAGGGGAACGGCGTGGGACCTGGGTCTACTACCGCGTGCTGCCCGACGTCCTCGGTCAGCTCGCCGATGTACTCGCGCCGACCTCCGTCAGGCGTCAATCTACGACGAAGGCGAAAGCAACTCAGTGAGCAGCGAGAACATCACCGCACCCGGCAGCGCTCCTGTCGCCGCCCGACTCTCGACCCTCGACCGGTACCTGCCTGTCTGGATCGTCGCCGCCATGGTTGCCGGGCTCCTGCTTGGCCGCCTGGTGCCTGAACTCGCCCCCGCGCTCGACGCGCTGACCGTCGACGGGATCTCGCTGCCGATCGCACTGGGCCTGCTCGTGATGATGTATCCGGTCCTGGCCAAGGTCCGCTACGACCGTCTCGACACCGTCACGGGCGACCGACGGCTACTGGTCACCTCACTGGCGCTCAACTGGGTACTCGGGCCCGCCCTGATGTTTGCGCTGGCTTGGCTGATGCTGCCCGACCTGCCTGAGTACCGCACCGGACTGATCATCGTCGGGCTCGCCCGCTGCATCGCCATGGTCATCATCTGGAACGACCTCGCCTGCGGCGACCGCGAAGCCGCCGCCGTCCTCGTTGCACTGAACTCGGTGTTCCAGGTCATCGCCTTCGGCGCCCTGGGCTGGTTCTACCTCGTCGTCCTGCCCGGCTGGCTCGGCCTGCCGGTCACCGACGTCGCGTTCTCCACCTGGGACATCGTCAGGTCCGTGCTGGTGTTCCTCGGCATCCCGCTGCTGGCCGGTTACCTGACCCGCCGCATCGGCGAACGCGCCAAGGGTCGCACCTGGTACGAGAACCGCCTGATCCCGCGGATCGGGCCGTTCGCGCTTTACGGACTGCTGTTCACGATCGTGCTGCTGTTCGCCCTACAGGGCGACGCCATCACCTCGCAGCCTCTCGACGTGGCCCGTATCGCTCTCCCCCTGCTGGCCTACTTCGCACTGATGTGGGCCGGGTCCTACGCCCTCGGCCGCGCCGTCGGGATGGGCTATAAGGGCACCACCACCCTCGCGTTCACTGCCGCAGGCAACAACTTCGAACTCGCCATTGCCGTCGCCATCGGCACCTTTGGCGTCACCTCAGGCCAGGCGCTGGCAGGAGTCGTCGGCCCGCTGATCGAGGTCCCCGTCCTCGTGGCCCTGGTCTACGTCTCCCTGTGGCTACGCCGCCGGCTCTTCCGAGACGGAGTCCCGTCATGACCCATGTGCCCGAGGTGCTGTTCGTCTGCGTCCACAACGCCGGCCGTAGCCAGATGGCCGCTGCCCTGCTCGCCCACCATGCTGCTGGCGCTGTCGTCGTCCGCTCAGCGGGGTCCGCTCCGGCGGACTCTATCAACCCCGCCGTGCGCGAGGCCATGGCCGAGATCGGCATCGACCTCGCCGACGCCACTCCGAAGAAGCTGACCACCGACGCGGTGGAGGCGTCCGACGTCGTCATCACCATGGGCTGCGGCGACGCCTGTCCGGTCTTCCCTGGCAAGCGCTATCTCGACTGGCAACTCGAGGACCCAGCAGATCTTGGCGTCGCCGGAGTCCGCCCCATCCGAAACGAGATCGAGCAGCGGATCCAGCAGCTTATTTCCGAACTTTCCGTGCCGAACAGCGGAGATGATCAACGGACTCGTGGGACAATGGGGACATGACCGGGGACTCGATCGGCAAGCGGATCGCTACATATCGGCGCCGCCGCGGTCTGAGCCAAGCTGCACTGGCGGGTCTCATCGGCCGCTCGGAGTCGTGGCTCTCGCAGGTCGAGCGAGGCGTCCGGTCGGTCGACAGAATGTCTGTGCTGCTTGACCTCTCACGCCTGCTGCACGTGGACGTGCAAGCGCTGACCGGCACCCCGTGGCAGCTCGCGCCCAACGGTGCTCAGCGTGCCGATGGGATTGAGGAGGTGCGCAGCGCCCTGAATCAGTACACGGGCCTTCTCGGCGGCTCCGAAACGATTCCACGTCTTGCTCAAATACGTCGCTCCGCCTCTGATGCTCATTCGCACTACCAGGCAGCCCGATACGCGAGCGTCATGCGTAGCATTCCGAAACTCATCGCCGACGCGGATTCGGCGTTGTTGCACGCCGGGCCCGACGACCGAGAGGCCGCGCTCTCCTATGTCGAGACGTACGTGGTCGCGTCGAAGCCCCTGACAAAGCTCGGCGTGGGCGACCTGGGAGCGGTCACCGCAGATCGAGCTGCGATGGCAGCCGGTCGATCGGATTCCCCCGCGGCACAGGGGATGGCGGTTTACCAGGTTGTGACCGCGCTCCTGCGCTCCGACCAGGTCGAACAGGCCGAACAGCTCGCGATGCGCATGGTCCAGCAGCTCGGCCCGTTGGTGCGATCCGATGACCCGGCGCTCGTGTCGGTCACGGGTGCGCTCTGGCTGATCGCTGCGGTGATCGCTGCCCGCCGCACCGAGCAGTGGGAGGCCGAGAGTCGGCTGGCGGAGGCGTCGTCACTGGCCGATCTGCTGGGGCACGACGCGAACTACGCCTGGACGGCCTTCGGGCCCACCAACGTCGCCATCCACCGCGTCTCCGTCGCAGCCGAGCTCGGCAACCCGGGTGCGGCACTCGATGCCGCCGCCGCGGTGGACCTCGACGCACTCCCCACCGGGCTGCTGTCCCGGCGTGCGCAGGTCAACCTGGACCTGGCCTGGGCGCAGTCACAGCGACGGCGGGATGCCGAGGCCACGCTGAACCTGCTGGCTGCGGAGAAGGCGGCCCCGGAAGCCGTGGCGCAGAACATCGTGGCCCCGCGAGATCATGCGAACGATGCTCGCCCGAGCGAAACGCGGCAACGGTGACGCGTTGCAGGCCCTCGCGACCCGGGCTGGTGTGCTGGACTAGGACCCGTGACGGCACCTCTCGGGTTCGTGGTCTGTGGCGCTCCGCTGGCCGCCCGCGCACCCGAGGTTGCCGCGGCACTTGTCGCGCATGGCTGGGAACTCGCCGTCGGGATCACAGATGCCGGCACCGAGTGGGCCGATCCGGACAAGCTTGCCGCCGCTAGCCGTTCTTCGACTCGTGGATCGGATAGCGAGCAGCGGCGAACGCCACGGCCGAACCGGGTCCTCGCGTTCCCCCTGACGTTCAACACGGCGAACAAGATCGCCACCGGGGTAATGGACAACGATGTCACCGGCATGCTCAGCGACGCACTCGGGACAGGCTCTCCTGTGCTGGCGACGGTGATGGTCAACGACCGGCTGTGGGGGCACCCGGCCTGGACCGCCACACTGGACCGGCTCACCGCCGCCGGGGTCCGGTTCCTGGACCCCCGTGTCGGCTACGTCACGAGGCCGGCGCCCGTGCCCTCTGGTAGAGGTGGAGAGGTAGTCAAGAACTTCGATCCGCGATGGATCGTCGATGCCGTGGCTGCTCTTCCCGACCGCGACTCCTGACGCCGGACCCCACACGACCCGCACTCCTGTGCGGGTCGCATTTTTGTGCGGGTTGAGCCTCTGACCTGGCGGTTTCCTAGGTGGGCGCTCCCCGAGAGTCGGGACGACAGAGCGCGAGTCCCAGGAGGACCGTCATGGCCACGATCAAGGTCGACACCACCGGCACCCGCTACACAGTGGGCGCGGCTCCGCGCCCGAAGAACGACATGGACGGCCGCCAGCGCACCGACCGCCAGACCGGGACTCCGCTGTTCACCACGCAGCTGGTCAAGGTCGACGCCGAGGGCGCCGAGATCCTGACCATCACCACCCCGGGCGCCCCGCAGGTCGAGCAGGGCGCCGAGGTCCGCCCGGTGGGGCTGATCGCGATCCCGTGGCAGCAGGGCCAGCGGGCCGGTGTGGCGTTCAAGGCCGACCGGATCGAGCCCGCGCACGCGCAGGCGTCCAAGGCCTCCTGACCGCTCGTCTGGTCGGTGGTGCGGGTCGGGGCTGTCTTCCCCGGGGTCCCGCCCCGCACCCCGGCGCCCGCCGTTCTAGCCCGTCTGCGCTCGGAAGGCCCTGATCATGGCTCGCGCCGCTGCTCCGTCCCGTTCGTTCGGTGTCGGGAAGTCCCGTGTGGACTCCTTCGAGATCATCTCCGCCCCACCTCGGAACCCCGCTGTCCGCGTCCTGGCGCTCCTGCTGCGGCTGCGGGCCGAGCTGGCCGTCGTCGCGGTCCTGCTGACCGTATGGGTGTGGCTGGGCCCCGACCACGTCCGCGATGCCGCCGGCCGCTGGGTCGCTGCACCCGACACCGGCTGGGACACCACGACCCGCATCGCTGTGTTCGTCGCCGTCGCGCTGGTGCTGGCTGGGCTGCCCTTTACACGGCGCTACCTGTTCCACCGCGCTCAGGCCGTCCTGACCCGCCACCGGGTCCGCCAGACGCTCCTGGAATGCCGGGTCCTCAACTCCCGCTCCCGAGCCTGCCCCCTCACCGTCTGGGCCCGCTCGACCCGGGTCGGGGAAGCCGTGTGGGTGGTCCTGCGCGCCGGGATCTCCCCGGCGGCGGTTGCCGAACAGGTGGAGGAGTTGGCGTCGGCGTGCTTCGCCCGTGAGGCCCGGGTCATCCCGTGGCCGCGGTTCACCACCGTGGTCCGGGTCGAGATCATCCGCCGGGACCCGCTGGCGCCGAACCTGATCCGCTCGGACCTGTTCCGCTACGCCTCCGGCGACATCCACGACCCGGGCTGGCCCACTCACGACGGCCCCGACGCGCCGGTCCCGACCCCGCGCCGGAAGCCGTCCCGCCCGGCGCTGCCCGCGACCCCGGCGCCTGCGCTCGACGGCCCATCCGACAACGGGCGCGGTGGGGACTGGTCGGACTATGTCTGAGCCGAGCAACCCGCCGACCCTGCCGCTGCCTCTGGCCGAGACCGCGGCGCCTGACCGCCTCGTCCGGCCGCTGCTGGTCCTGGCCCGATGGGCCGAGGAGTTCACCGCCCGCCGCCGGGCCCGTCGCACCGACGCCGGGCCGTCGATCTGGGAGCCGATCCACCTCGGCACCGACGAAGACGGGCGGGAGGTCCGGATCCCGTTGATCTACCGCAACATGCTGTTGGCCGGGGAGCCCGGCGCCGGGAAGTCGGTGGGGTTGAACAACATCGTCGCCCACGCCGCCCTGGCGACGGACTGCCGGTTGTGGTTGTTCGACGGGAAGATCGTCGAACTCGGCCTGTGGCGGTCGTGTGCGGATCGGTTCGTCGCCAACAGCCTCGACGACGCCATCGCGGCTCTGCTGGACCTGCAGTCGGAGATGGACTCCCGCTACGCCGTCCTCGACGACGAGCGCCGCCGCAAGATCGCCCCCGCCGACAGCGTCCCCCCGATCGTGGTCGTCCTCGACGAACTGGCCTACTTCTCCGCCACCGTCGGGACCAAGCGCGAGCAGGAAGCCTTCTCAGTCCTGGTCCGCGACCTCGTGGCCCGGGGCCGCGCGGCCGGGATCATCGTCGTCGCCGCGACCCAGCGCCCGTCCTCGGACATCATCCCGACGAGCCTGCGGGACCTGTTCGGCTATCGGTGGGCGTTCCGCTGCACCACCGACGCCAGCTCGGACATCGTGCTCGGTCACGGCTGGGCCTCCCGTGGTCACTCCGCGGCGAGCGTGGCTCCGGAGACCAAGGGCATCGGGTTCCTGCTCGCCGAAGGCGGTGTCCCGCGACGGATCAAGGCTGCGCACCTGTCCGACGAGCAGGTCTACGCCCTGGCCGAGCGCGCCGCGCTGCGCCGCCTCGCCGCCGGGATCGCCGAGCACACCGGGGACCAGGACCTCGACGACGCCACCGGCGGTGCGGCATGACCGCGCGACCAATGACCGCCGAGCTGGTCCACGCCGGACTTCACCGCGCCGCCGAGACTCGCCGGGCGGCCACCGCCCGCTACCAGAGGGGAGCGATCAGCCCGGTGCAGTGGCGCACCGAGCTGGCCCACTCCCACGCCCGGGAGGCCCGGTGGTGGGGAGTCCTCGCCCGCGTCGCGGTACAGGACCACTCGATCCCACAGATTTACATCTCGGCCGTCGCCGCCGCTCAGGGCGCAGCGCTCACTGACGCTGCTCGCTGGGCCGACTCGGCCCGCGACCACGCCCGCTCCGCCGCTGCGGCTCGGGTGGCGTGATGAGCACCGGTCAGTGCTCGGCGACCGTCGACAGCCTCGCGGCCCGACGGCTGTCCCGCCTGGCCGGAACCACTCCCGCTGCCGACCTGGTCGCCGCCGCAGGTCGCCGGGAGGACTTCGCTGGGTGGCTGCGTCACGTCACTCCCGCCGCCGGGTGCGCCCACCCGATCCGCCTGTCCGGGACGGTGTTCCGGGTCGAGGAAGCCACCGGCCGCATCACCTCCGAGCGCCACACCGCCGAGATGCCTGACGGGCTGATCTACACCGCCTGCGGCAACCGCCGCGCGTCCGTGTGCCCGTCGTGTGCCGAGACCTACCGGGCCGACACCTTCCAGCTCGTCACCGCCGGACTGGTCGGCGGCAAGGGCACCCCGGCCAGCGTCGCCGGGCATCCGTGCGTGTTCCTGACCGTCACCGCACCCTCGTTCGGCCCGGTCCACACCCACCGCACCGACCGGAAAGGCCGGCCTCTTCCGTGCCGCCCCCGCCGCGACGACACGAGCTGCGAGCACGGGACCGGGCACGCCTGCTGGGAGCGCCACGCCGAAGACGACCCGCGCGTCGGGAAGCCGCTGTGCCTGGACTGCTACGACCACCCCCACCAGGCGGTGTGGAACCTGCACGTCGGCGAACTCTGGCGCCGCACGATGATCGCCGCGACCCGCCACCTCCGGCAACTCGAGAAGCTCACCGGCGCCAAGCTCCGGCTCAGCTACACCAAGGTCGCCGAGTTCCAGGCCCGCGGCGCGGTCCACCTCCACGCCCTGGTCCGCCTCGACGGCCGCGACCCCGACCCTGCCCTGTCGCACCTGACCCTGCCGCCCCCGCCCGGGATCTCCGCCGCCCAGGTCGCACTGCTGCTCCGTGGAGCGGTCATCGAGACCTCGTTCGCCACCGCCTCGCACCCCTACCGGCCCCACGGTTGGCCGATCGCGTGGGGCGAGCAGGTCGACCCCCGCCCGGTCCGGCTCGCCGCCCGCGACCTCGACGACGCCGCCGAGATCACCACAACCGCCGTCGCCGCCTACCTCGCCAAGTACGCCACGAAGGCGACCGAGACCGCCGGGCACCTCTCGACCCGGCTGCGGCCGGACACGGTGCGCTCCTACACCGACCACGCCACCCACACCGGCCGCCAGATCGACGCCTGCTGGCGCCTCGGCCAACGCCCTGTCGGCTGGGACCCCGAGGACTGGGCGACGTCCTGGGGGCGGCTGTGGCGGTGGGCGCACATGCTCGGGTTCGCCGGCCACTTCTCAACCCGCTCGCGGCGCTACTCCACGACGTTGACCGCGTTGCGGCAGGCACGGCGGGACTGGCAGCGCGACCACGCCAACCCCCGCCCCGCCGCGGATGAGGTCGAGCGCCTGGACGACGGCGAGGACACGACCGAGGTCGTCATCTCCTCGCTGCACTTCGCCGGGATCGGCTGGCACACCACCGCCGACGCCGTACTGGCCAACACCGCCGCAGCAGAAGCACGGGCCAGGAGGCGCACCGCCCGCGAGGAACTGACCAGCACGACAGCCTGACCAAGCCCCGCAACTGGAGGTGATGACCATGACTGCTGAACTACTGCTCGGACGCTGGTACTCCACGGAGGAACTGGCGGAGCTGCTGAACGTCGACCCGTCGTCCGTGCGTCGTTGGCGGACCGCGCGGCCGCCACAAGGACCGCCGTTCGTCCGGGTCTCGTCCCGGGTGACCATGTACTCGGCCGCTGACGTCGAGACCTGGTTGCGGAGCCGCCGCGTCGATCCCGGGAGGGCCGCGTGATGGCCTCTCCGGGCCAGGGGCTCCCCCTGGGAGTGACGATCCGCGGAGACGTCGAGCACCGGCCGGACCGCCCGCAGCCGTACCGGGCCCGTGTCCGCTGGATGGACCCGGCCACGCGGCAGCGCCGATCCAAGTCGGAGGCGTTCGACACCGCCGCCGCGGCACAGAGCTGGATCGAGCAGGTCCAGCGGCTCGCCACGTCCGGGGTCGACCCGCTCACCGCGACCCGCACGCTCGCCGACTACGGCGACGCCGTGATGCCGCTCGCGCTGCGCGGGTTGGAGGCCAAGACCCACGACCCATACCTCGCGGGCTGGAAGTACCGAGTGGTTCCGACGCTCGGTCATCTCTCAGTGCGGATGGTCACGAACGGTGCCGTCGACCGCGCGGTCCAGCAATGGATCGCCGACGAGTGCAGCCGCTCCACGGTGAAGAACAGCCTGGCCGTCCTGGTGCGTGTGCTCGAACAGGCTGTCCGGGACGGGATCGTCGACCGCAACCCCGCTCGGGTCACCGGTTGGCAGTATGCGTTCCGCCAGGCGGAGGACGAGCTCGACAACCCCCGTGCGCTGGCGCTGCCGAACTGGGAGGCGCTGAGCGCCCTGGCCGACGCGCTGGTCGCCCGATCCTCCGGGCACTTCCGCGGCTGGGGTGACGTCACGATCTTCGCTGCGTGCACCGCGGCCCGGATCGGTGAGGTGTCCGGAGTACGGGTCGCCGACATCGACACTGGCCGGTGGCTCTGGACGGTCCGTCGGCAGACCACCCCCTCCCCCGGCGGCCTCGTCGACAAGGGCACCAAGGGCAAGCGAGCGCGGTTCGTCCCGCTGATCGCGGAGGTACGCGACCTGGTCCAGCACCGGATCGACGTCGTCGAGGGCCGGCCCGACGCCCGGCTGTTCACCGGGCCCCGCGGTGGCCGGATCACCACCGCGGTGTTCCGCGACGCCACCCACTGGGACGAGGTTGTCGCGTCCCTCGGTTTCGAGCACCTGCGCCGCCACGGACTCCGCCACACCGGCCTGACGTGGATGGCCGACGCTGGTGTCCCGGTGCACGTGCTCCGCAAGATCGCCGGGCACGGGTCGTTGACCACAACGCAGCGCTACCTGCACCCGGATCAGGCCGCAGTGTCGGCCGCCGGGGACTCGCTGACGGCCTTCCTACGAGCCCCGCGGTCCCCACATGGTCCCCAGGAGGCTGCGGGATGACCAGAACGATGATCGAAACCCCGGCAACGAAACAGCCCGCCGACCTGGTCTTTTCCCAGATCAACGGGCTGTTGTTCGGCCTGTCGGGACGACAGGATTTGAACCTGCGACCCCTTGACCCCCAGTCAAGTGCGCTACCAAGCTGCGCCACGTCCCGGCCACCCCTCGCGGGGCAGTCGTAGGTTACCGCACCCTCCGCCCCGGAACGCCGGGGGCCTCCTCCCCCGCGTCTACGCTCCGTACCAGCGCGACAGCCTCCAGCTGCGCTCCCACCTCGAGCTTCGCGAGCACCGCCCTGACCTGTGTCCGGACCGTCGGTAGCGACACGACGAAGTGCTCGGCGATGGCCTGGACCCGCATCCCGGACGCGAGCAGGTCCAGCACCTCCCGCTCCCGCCGGGTGAGGGTGGCGAGTTTGGCCCGGACGGCGCGCTGCCGACGGTCCCACTCCAGGTAGCGGTGGACGAGCTCCTCCCGCCTCGCCTGCGGCAGCAGCGAGCGGCCGGCCCTGGCCTCACGGATCGCCACGAGCAGCGTCGCCATCGGCGCGGATTTCGACACCCAGGTGAAGCCGCCGTGGTGCAGGGCCGCGCCGATGCGCAGCGGGTTGGAACTGCCGGAGAGGACGAGGACCCGCCAGCCGCAGCTGCGCAGCGTGGGGATCACCGGGATGGTCTCGATCCGGCGGCCGTGCTCGTCGGTCCCCAGGTCCAGATCGAGGACCAGCAACCCCGGTTCGGCTCCCTGGACGGCGGTGTACAGGTCGGACACCGAGTGCGCGGGCCGGAAGCGGGCCCGTTCGCCGCCCTGGCACAACGCCTCCGCCAGCGACGCGCCGACCAGCTCGTGGTCGTCGACCAGCAACACGTCACCGGTGACCGGCTCCGGTGCACCTGCCGGTGACGATGACACCCGCCCGTCCCTCACGCGGGCGGGTGTCATGTCAGGGACCCCAGTGTGAGCAGTCCCCGTCCGATGAGCGCGGTGCGCCGGTCCAGCGCGTCGATCTCGCGCTCGTACTCGGTCGGCCGCGACCGCAGCTCCCACAGCTCCAGCGCCTGCCGCCACGCGACCTCGCGGGCGAGCACCACGGGCACGTCGGCGACCGCGCCGATGAGCTGCTCGGCGACCGTCCCGTCGAGCGCGTCGCCCAGCCACCCCTCGAAGTGCTCGATCAGCTTGTTCATGTGCAGCGCGAAGACGTCGTTGACGGCCCGGTAGTCGGCCCGTTCGGCAGGTCCGAGCGCGGTCCGGCCCAGCACCGTGCAGGTCCGGACGACGGCCGGCGCGAGGTCGAAGTTGACGTGCGCGTTCACCCCGACGACGGCGAACTCCATCGGGTCGATCCGCGGGTGCGAGCGTCGTTCGAGCAACACACCCCAGGAGCGGGGCGGCTCGGAGCCGCTCGCGTCGGCGAGCAGCGCGCGGAAGTAGCGCCGGGCGAACTCGACGTCGAGCCGGACCAGGAAGTCCCGGTCGGAGAAGTGGTCTCCGTCGAGCTGGTGCCGGATGCCGCGGGTGATGTGCAGGTACAGGTGGTTGAAGCAGGCCAGGCCGTCACGTGGCCCGTACTCCTGCTCCAGGATCTCCTGCAGCTGCTCCAGGTGGGCGACGACGCCGTCGATGTCCTCGGGCGTGGTGGCGAGCAGGGCGGCGATCCGTGCGGGCCCGCCCGGAGGGCCTGCGCCCCGCCCGTCCGACGGTGTCTCGAACAGCGTCCTCACCCGGGCCTCCTCGAGCTGGTCGGCGTGCGCACCAGCCTCACCGAGAGCCCGCACCGGGCCATCGGGTGAATGCCCTAGCGTTGCGCCAAGTGCGCCCTATTCCGTCACACCGCGCTCCGGCACGTACCGGCGTAGCACACCGGCGGCCTGCGTCCGGTTGGTGACGCCCAGCTTGGCGAAGATCCGGGCGAGGTGGGCGCCGACGGTCTTCGGGGCGATGAACAACGCCGCGGCGATCTCCTTGTTCGTCGCCCCGTCCGCCAGCACCTCCAGTACTTCCAGCTCGCGGTCGGTGAGCAGGGTGAGCGGGTTGTCCGGGGCCGGGTCGGACTGCGACACCCGGACGCCGGACGGCTGGGCCACGATCACCGGGAGCTCCGGGACCTGCACCCGCGCACGGCGGGCGATCTCGGCGATCTCGGCCAGCAGCGGTGCCGCCCGAAGCTCCCGGGCCCCGGTCGCCGCGCGGCCGAGCTCGTCGGCACCGGCCCCGAACCGCCGCGCGCGGAGCAGCGCCTCACCGCTGCGCAACCGGGCGTACGCCGTCGGGTAGGGCTGGCCCAGCCGTTCCAACAGGTCGGCGACCCCGGCCCAGGTGCCGGTGTCGGCACCCGGCGTGATCCGCGCGTCCTCGGCGGTGCACATCGCCTCGTACGTCGCCAGGACCGCACGCAGCGCCGGGACGGACCGGTCGCCCCGGGCGATCAGCTCACCGCGGTGCCTGCGCAACCTGCGCAGTCCGCTGGGGTCCGGTGGGCGCCCGGCGATCACCGCCTCGGCGTGCGCCCGCGCACCGTGCCACAGCAGCGGTGCGTAGGCCCAGACGTCGTCGATCCCGGACTCGACGACGTCCAGCCCGGCGTCGACGTGTTCGCGCGCGACCTCCGGGCGACCCCGCCACATCTCCAGCCCGGCCCGCAGGATCAGCAGCGGCAGCCGCAGTTTCGGCAGCCCCGCGGAGCCCGCGACGAGCTCGACGGCCGCCAGGTCCTCCTCGGAGCCGTCCAGGTCCCCCCGGCCCATCCGCAGCCGGGCCCTGGCCAGCCGCACCTCGACCGCCTGGGCACCCGCCGGCGCTGCCGCCCAGGCCAGCATCACCTGGTGCTCGGCCTCGTCCCAGGAGCCGCGCCGGAACATCGCGTTCGCCGCCAGCGCACGCAGCGACACCGCGGCCGTCCGGCCGAGCCCGAGCTCCGCCATCCGTTCGGCCCCGGCCAGGGCCTCGGCGACCCCCTCGTCGAGCGCGTTCAGCGGGCCGGACAACAGCTCGGCGCGCTGCTGCAGGCACTCCCCCAACGTCACCGGATCCCCGCTGGCCTCGGCGATCCCGACGGCCTCGGTCAGCGCCTCCAACCCGGCCCCGCCGTCCCGGGTGAAGGCCGCGCCGAAGCCGAGCACCGACAACACCGACGCCAACGCACGCGGTTCACCGACCCGGCGGGCAGGTACGAGTGCCTCCTGGGCGACCTTCCGGGCGGCCGAGAACTCGGCCCGTGCCAGAAGGGCCGTCGCGTACCCGGCGAGCACCTCGGCCCGGGCCGCCTCGGTGGCCGCACCGGTGGAGGGACCGTCCGCGGGAGCGACCGGCAGCGCGGCGACCGCCCGCCGCGCGGCCTCCTCCGCCTCGCCTGCCTGCCCGGCCGACATCAGGTAGCGGGCCAGGCGGCAGCGCAGCACCGCCTCGTCCATCCCGGTCGGCGCCTCCGGCCCGGCCAACCGCTCGGAGAGCAGGGCGACCGCCGACTCGTGGTCCCCGGCCAGTTCGGCCGCGGCGGCGGCCCGCTCCAGGAACCCGCCGCGGGCGACCGCGGACCCGGCCACCGGGAGCGTCGCCGCACGCAGCCAGTGCCGATGCGCCTCGGCGTAACCCCGCAGCCGCTCCGCCTCCTCCGCCGCCGCCAGTGTGGCGGCCAGCGCCTGCGCCGGGTGCCCCGCGCGGTGCCAGTGGTGCGCGAGCCGGGCCGCGACACCCGGGCCCTCGCGGTCGGCAAGGGCCCGTGCGTACCGCTCGTGCAGGTCGACCCGCTCCGCCGGGAGCAGGTCCCCCGCGACGACCTCGGTCATCAACCCGTGCCGCAGCGCGTAGCCGTCGCTGCCCGCGACCACGACGAACCCGGCGTCGACGGCCTCCCGCACGTCGACGGCGAGCTCGGCCCCCGACCGGTCGAGAACGGCGGCGAGCAGCGGGTGCTCGACGTCACCGACACCGGCCGCGATCGCCCGCACGACGTCCCTGGCTCCCGCGGAGAGCCCGGCGGCCCCGGCCCGCACGAGCTCCCGCACGGTCTGCGGCACCCCGCGCGGATCTCCGTCGAGCACCGCCCGCACGGTCTGCTCGGCCAGGAACACGTTCCCCGCCGAGTGCGCCCACACCATCGGCTCCAGGTCCGGACGGTCGGGCGCCCACATGCCGAGGAGCTCGGCCAGCTCGCCGCGGGGCAGCGGCTGCACCTGGCGGAAGGTGACGGTGCGGTGCCTGCGGAGCTCGGTGACCAGCGGCAGCAGCGCGGCCGGTGTGCCGCCGGCGGGGTCGTCGCGGTAGGTCCCGACCAGCAGGACGCGTTCGGTCGTCAACCCGGCCAGCAGGTAGGCGAACAGGTCCCGGGTCGAGCGGTCGGCCCAGTGCAGGTCGTCGACGACGAGCACCACCGGTGCGTCGCGGGCGGCTCGCCCGACCAGCCCGCACAGCTCGCCGAGCATCTCCACCCGGCCCGACGCCGACGTGCCGCCGCTGCCCTCGAGAGCGTCCAGCGCAGCCGCGAAGAGCCGCGCCGCCTCCCCCGTCCCGGTCCGGGCGTGCTCGCGCAGGGCGGACACGACCGGCCAGAACGACGGTGCCTCGGCGATGTCCAGCGCCCGCCCGGTCAGCACGACGGTGCCCTCGGCGACGGCGGTCCGGCCGAACTCGGTGACCAGCCTGGTCTTGCCGACACCGGCGTCACCGCCGAGCAGCACCGCCGACACCCCGTTGGCGATCGTTGCTCGCAATGCGGATCTGAGCAGCTCGAGTTCGGCGGTGCGGCCGTGGAAGGGGCGCCCCACCGATGTGTCTCTCACCGGGCACAGGCTACTGAGGGTGACATCTCGGATCCAGGGAAAAGGACCTTTCGGCCAGGGCCCGTCGAACCGCCAGGACGGCGGGCCACCACCGCTCGAACACCGTCCCGCCTGCGACCTCGCCGGACAGGACGCGTCGGTTACGCCTGCCCTGGAGCAGACTCACCCAGGTCGAGGACGACCTTGCCGATCGCCGCGCCGGACCGGAGGTGATCGAGTGCGGCGGACGCCTCGTGGAACGGGACGACCCGGTCGACGGTGGGACGGACCCGGCCGTCCACGACCAGGTCCAGCACCGGGGCCAGCGCAGCCGTGACGGCAGCCCGCTCGTCCGCGGACCGCACGCTGAAGGTCGTCCCGATCAGGCGCAGCCGGCGGAACGACAGCGTGTTCAGGTCCAGTGTGGCGGCCGGCCCGGCCAACCGGCCGATCTGGACCACGGTCCCGCCGACCCGGACACCGGTGAGCGCAGCAGCGAGATGCTCGCCTCCGACCAGGTCGAGGACGACGTCCACGCCCTCCCCGCCGGTCGCGGAGCGGACCGCGTCGGCGAGCCCGTCCGGGCTCACCAACGGCACCGCTCCGGCTGCCGCGAGCGCGTCTCGCTTCGCCGGGGAGGTGGTCGTCGCCAGCACCGGCTCGGCGCCGAGCGCGCGCGCCAACCGGATCGCGACCTGCCCGACGCCGGTCGTCCCACCCAGCACCAGCACCGAGCCGGAGCCGAAACCGGCCTGGGTGACGAGTGCGTCGTGCGCCGTCTCCAGCGCCACCGGCAGGGCCGCGGCGTCGGCCCAGGGCAGTCCGGCGGGCACCGGGAGCGCGCGGCGGGCGTCGACCACGGCATAGTCGGCGAACGCGGCCGCGGCGCTGCAGCACACCCGGTCGCCCAGGCCGCGACCGGCCGTCCCCGGCCCGGCCGCCACGACCTCCCCGGCCAGTTCCATCCCGGCGACGAACACGCCGTCCGGGCCGGCGTGCGGCACCGGGTAGCGGCCGGCGAGCGCGAGCAGGTCGGCCCGGTTCACCCCGGCCGCGCGGACCCGCACGAGCAGCTCGCCGGGTCCCGGCTCGGGCGTGGCGATCTCACCGGGCTCCCAGCAACGTGCCCCTGGCCGGCCGAGCAGGACGCGCATCGTCACTTGTTCCGCGGGCGCTTCTCGCGCACCCGGACCGACAACCGGATCGGCGTGCCGCCGAAGCCGAACTCCTCCCGGAGCTTGCGCTCGACGAACCGGCGGTACCCCGCCTCCAGGAAGCCCGAGGTGAACAGCACGAACGTCGGCGGACGGGTCTGTGCCTGGGTGGCGAACATGATCTTCGGCTGCTTGCCGCCGCGCACCGGCGGCGGGGTGGCCGCGACCAGGTCGTTCAGCCACTGGTTGAGCCGCCCGGTCGGCACCCGGGTCTCCCAGGACGCCAACGCCCGGCGCATCGCGGGAGCGATCCGCTGGGTGGCGCGCCCGGTGAGGGCCGAGACGTTGACCCGTTCCGCCCAGCGGACACTGATCAGGTCCCGCTCCAGCTCCCGGGTCAGCTGCTCCCGGCGGTCCTCGTCGACGAGGTCCCACTTGTTGAACAGGATGACCAGCGCCCGACCGGCCTCGGCGACCATCGTGAGCACCCGCTGGTCCTGCTCGGCGATCGGCTCGGAGGCGTCGATCAGCACCAGCGCGACCTCGGCGGCCTCGATCGCGGAGCTGGTGCGCAACGACGCGTAGTACTCCATCCCGGACGCCATCTTGACCCGCTTGCGCAGGCCCGCGGTGTCGACGAAGCGGAACACCTCGCCGTCCAGCTCGACCAGCGAGTCGACCGGGTCGACCGTGGTGCCCGCGACGTCGTGCACGACCGACCGGATCTCCCCGGACAGCTTGTTGAGCAGGCTCGACTTGCCCACGTTCGGCTTGCCGACCAGCGCGACCCGCCGTGGCCCGGCGCCGGACGCCCCGAAGTCGTCGCGCGGGGTCTCCGGCAGCACCTCGAGGACCGCGTCGAGCAGGTCACCGGAGCCACGCCCGTGCAGGCCGGACACCGGGTGCGGCTCGCCGAGCCCGAGCCGCCACAGCTCGGCGGTGTCGGAGGTGAGCCGGTCGTCGTCGACCTTGGTGGCGGCCAGCAGGACGGGGACGTCCGCGCGGCGCAACACCCGGGCGACGGCCTGGTCGGTGGCGGTGGCACCGACCGACGCGTCCACCACGAGCAGGACCGCGTCGGCCGTGCGCATCGCGGTCTCGGCCTGCTGCGCGACGAACGCCTGCAATCCGGAGGCGTCCGGCTCCCACCCGCCGGTGTCCATCAGCTTGAAGCGGCGGCCGTTCCACAACGCGTCGTAGACGACACGGTCCCGGGTCACCCCCGGCACGTCCTGCACGACCGCCTCCCGGCGGCCGAGCAGCCGGTTGACCAGCGTGGACTTGCCGACGTTCGGCCTACCGACCACGGCCAGGGTCGGCGTGGCCAGCACCTCGTCCGGGTCGATCCCGGCGGCGGCGTGCCCCTCCTCGTCGACGGCGACGAACTCGGCGGGGTCGAGCCCCAGCCGGTCCATCTCCATTCGGTCGGCGTCCCCGACGATGTCGGCGCCGCTCCTGTCGTCACTCACCTGTCACTCACGTCCCGGCCGGGTTCGATCCGGCCTCATAGCTGTCTGTCGTTGCGCGGCCCGGCGAGCTCGCCGACCAGGGCCCGCAGCGCCTGCGCGACGTCCGTGGTCGCGGCCGCCAACCCGGCCCGCCCGGGGACGGACGGGGCCGGGAGCGGCGCACCGACCAGGACGTCCACCGTAGGCCGGAACCTGCGCCCCGACCCGTCCGGACGCCGGGTCCCGCGCACCGCCACCGGCAGCAGCGGTGCACACGCCGCCCTGGCCAGCCAGGCCGCACCCTGCCGGGCCGCGGCCACCTCGCCGGTGCCACGGGTGCCCTCGGGGAACACCGCGACCACACCACCACCGCGTAGCACGTCCAGCGCGGCGACCAGCGGCCGCCGGTCGGCCACCTCCCGGCGGACCGGGATCTGTCCCAGCGCCGGTAACAGCAGCCGCAGCGGCCCCCGGAACATCTCCTGCTTCACCAGGAACACCACCCGCCGCCCGAACATGCCGAACAGCAGCGGCCCGTCGACGAACGCGCTGTGGTTCGCGACGACGACCACCGGCCCTTCGGCCGGGATGCGCTCCCGGTGCCGCACCCGGATCCGGTAGAACGGCGTGAAGATCCAGGTACCGAGCCATCGTGCCAGGTCGTGCAGCCATCCGATGCTGCCGGGGGGCAGCCCGGGCGGCGCGGCACCCGCCCGGCTCACCCGTCCAGCCCCCGTTCCGTGACCAGCTGGCGCAACCGGTCCAGCACGGCGTCGGCGGAGAGCAGGTCGGTGTCGAGCACGAGGGCGTCGGCCGCCGCGTACAGCGGCGACACCCGGCGTGACGAGTCCAGCCGGTCCCGTCGCTCGACGTCGGCGAGGGTGCGGTGCAGGTCGGACTCCCGGCCCGCTCGCGCGTCCTGCCTGCCGCGGCGTGCGGCGCGAACCTCCGGTGACGCCGTCAGGTACACCTTCAGCGGTGCCTCCGGCACCACCACGGTGCCGATGTCGCGGCCCTCGACCACGATTCCGCCGCCGCCGTCCACCGCCGCCCGGATCAGTGCGTGCTGGCGCCCGACCAGCTCCGCGCGGATCTCGGGTACCGCCGACACCGCGGACACCAGAGTGGTGACCTCGGGGCCACGGATCTCGGCGGAGACGTCCTCGCCGTCCAGGGTGATCGTCGGTGCGGCCGGGTCGGTGCCCGACTCGATCGTCGCCGCGGTGGCGACCCGGGTCAGCTCGGCCGCCGGGGTCTGTTCGCCGAGCCCGGCGCGCAACACCGCCAGGGTCGCAGCGCGGTACATCGCACCGGTGTCCAGGTAGGCGGCCGAGCAGGCCTGCGCCAGCCGCCGGGAGACGGTCGACTTGCCCGTCCCGGACGGACCGTCCATCGCGACGACGCCCCGCAAGGCCACCTGTCCCCCACACTGTCGTGCCGATGATGCGTGGGGCATTCTCGCCGGTCCGGTGTGGCACGGCCGGGGCGGGGTCTCTACTGCGGCAGGTCGGTCCGCAGTGCACGCGCCCCGTGCAGGTAGACGTGGCGCATCTGCGAGCGTTCCTTCGGTGTCTCCACATGGGCCAGCAACCGCAGCACCCGCGGCAACGCCCCCGGGACCGCCATCTCGGTGGCACACATCAGCGGCACGTCGGTCAGCCCGAGCAGCCGGGCGGCGTAGGCCGGGAACTCGGCGGTCAGGTCCGGGGTGGCGGTGAACCAGATCGAGATGATGTCCGCCGCGACGAGCTCGTTGCGTTCCAGCACGGCGGTCACCAGCTCGGCGGAACGGTCCAGGATCTGCTGCCGCTCGTCGGCGTCGACCTGGGTCGCACCGCGCAGTGCGCGCACGGCCACCGCTACAACCCCACGGCCTTGTAGAGGGAGCCGATCTCCACCCGGTCCAGCGGGCGCAGCTTGCCCGGCTTCTGGTTGCCCAGGCGCACCTCGCCGACCGCCGTGCGCACCAGCCGCTGCACGGGGTGCCCGACCTCGGTGAGCAGCCGGCGGACGATGTGCTTGCGCCCCTCGTGCAGCACCAGCTCCACGGTGGCGCGGCCGGGCAGCGAGTCGACGAGCTTGAACGAGTCGACCCGGGCGAGCCCGTCGTCCAGCTCGATCCCGTCCCGCAACCGCCGGCCCAGGTCCCGTGGGATACGGCCCTCGACCTCGGCCAGGTACGTCTTCGGCACCTCGTAGGACGGGTGCATCAACCGGTGTCCCAGCTCCCCGTCGTTGGTGAGCAGCAGGAGGCCCTCGGTCTCGGCGTCCAACCGTCCGACGTGGAACAGGCGCTGCGCCTCGTTCATCAGCTCGACCCGGTCGGCCAGCAGATCACCGATGCAGGGGCGGCCCAGGTCGTCCGACATCGTCGAGTGCAGGCCGCGCGGCTTGTTCAGGGCCAGGTAGACCTGGTCGTCGCGCAGCGTGACCCGCGCACCGTCGACGTGCAGGACGGCGGTGTCCGGATCGATCCGGCGGCCCATCTCGCGGACGGTCACGCCGTCGACCTGCACGCGGCCCTGCGCGATCAGCTCCTCGGCGGCCCGCCGTGAGGCGACACCCGCGCGGGCCAGCACCTTCTGCAGCCGGACTCCGTCGGGGTCGTGTGTGTTGCTCATGTCCTCTAGCTTTCCAGGTCGTCGATCGCGTCGATGTCGGGCAGCAGCGGTGCCAGCGGCGGCAGCTCCTGCACCGAGGACAGCCCGAGCCGCTCCAGGAACAGCTCGGTCGTGCGGAACAGTGTGCCCCCGGTGTGCTCCTCGGCACCCGCCTCCTCCACCAACCCCCGGGTGAGCAGTGTCCGGAGGACGCCGTCGCAGTTCACCCCACGGACGGCGGCGACCCGCGCCCGGGTCACCGGCTGCCGGTAGGCGACGACGGCCAGGGTCTCCAGTGCGGCCCGGGTCAACCGGGCCCGCTGGCCGTCGAGCAGCAGCTTCTCGACGTACGGGGCGTAGCGGTCGCGGGTGTAGAACCGCCAGCCGCCACCCACCCGGCGCAGGTCGATGCCGCGGGCGTCGGCCGTGTAGGCGAGCGACATCCGGTTCAGGGTCTGCCGGATCCGGGCCGGGGGCTGGTCGAGGGTCGTCGCGAGTGACGCCTCGTCCACCGGGGTGTCGACGACCAGCAGCAGTGCCTCGAGGACCTTCTCCAGCTCGGTGTCATCGGTGAGCTCCCGCCCGGCCTCCTCATCGGGAGGCTCTGTGTCACCGGGAAACTCGGTGTCACCGGGGAGCTCGGTGAACGGCGGCTTCTCCGGGGCGGAGCGCTCCCCGTCCGGTTCCGCCCCCGCCGCCTGGTCCGGCGTCCCGAGACCGGCGACGGGTGCGCTGCCGCGACCACCCGGACCCGGCCGGTGCGGGCCCGGCACCACGGTCGGGTCGTCGTGCCGACCGGATCGGGGCCGGTGGCCCGTCACTGGCCGTGGCGCACCGCCGTCCGCAGCACCGCCGTCCGCAGCACCGCCGTCCGCAGCACCGCCGTCCGCAGCACCGCCGTCACCTGCTGCGCTGCGGTCCCTGTCGGCGTGCGGGCTGCGCGGCACCGTGCGGCCGATCAGGCGCATCAGCTCGGACGGGTCCTCCGGGTCGTCGGAGCCCGGCCGGTCGTCCGGGTCAGTCACCGGTCGTCCCGGTCCCCTCGCGATCGGGCACTGTCCCGTCCCACGGTCCCGCACCGGCCGCCGGGTCGTCGGAGCCGCTGCCCGCGGCCCGGTCCGACGTCGTGACGCCGCCGTCCCTCTGGCGGATGTCCCCGTCGTCGTCCGGCGCCCCGGAGCCGTCCAGGTCCGAGCCGTCCAGGTCCGGATCCGCATCGGCGTCCTGCGCGCCCGCCCCGTCGCCGTCCGTAGCGGCTTCCGGACCCGCCGCACCGTCCCCGTCGCGGTTCTTCTTCCTGCGCCGCCGGTTCCTCGCCCGCACCGCCTCCTCCGCCGCGGTCCGCTCGTCCTCCAGCGCGGCCGCGTAGGCGACCGGGTCATCGGCGCGGTCCGCGGTCCAGGTGACGGTCAGGTCCGCGAACGGCTCCGGCTGCTCCAACGCGACCGAGCGCTCCCGGTAGAGCTCCAGCAGCCCCATGAACCGGGCGATGACCTCCAGCGTGCCGACGCAGTCCGCGGTCAGCTCGGCGAAGGTGGCCGTACCGGCCGCGGCGAGCCGCTCGCGCAGCAACTGGGTGTGCTCGGCGACCGACACGTGCACCGCGTGCAGGTGGTCGACACCGACCTCCTGCGGCGGTCGCGGCCGGAAGACCGCGGCAGCGAGCTCGGCGAACGCGTTCGCATCGACCCCGAGCAGCACCTCGGGCAGCAGCTCGGCGTACCGGTCCTCCAGCGACACCGACCGCGGGAAACGGCGCATCGCGCCCTTCTCGAGCTCGACGAACAGCTGCGCGGCCTGCTTGTAGGCGCGGTACTGCAGCAACCGGGCGAACAGCAGGTCGCGGGCCTCGAGCAGGGCGAGGTCCTCGTCGTCCTCGACCTCGGCACCCGGCACCAGCCGGGCCGCCTTCAGGTCGAGCAGGGTCGCCGCGACCACCAGGAACTCGGTGGTCTCGTCGAGATCGGCGTCGTCGCCGAGATCGGCGAGGTGGGCGATGAAGTCGTCGGTGACCTTGTGCAGCGCCATCTCGGTGACGTCGAGCTCGTGTTTGCCGATCAGCTGCAGCAGCAGGTCGAACGGGCCCTCGAAGTTCACCAGGCGCACCGTGAAGCGCCGTGACCGCGGGGCGGCGACGTCGCCGTCGTCCAGGTTCTCCGGGACGGGCCCACCCGGGCCGTCGGCCAGCAACGTCACCGGGCGATGACCTCCCGGGCCAGCATCCGGTACGAGGCAGCCGCGTGGGAGTTCGGCGCCCACACCGTGATCGGCTCGCCGGCGACCGTGGTCTCCGGGAACTTGATCGTCCGGTTGATGACGGCGTCGAACACCTTGTCACCGAACGCCTCGACCACCCGGTCGTGCACCTCCTTGGTGTGCAGCGTCCGGGTGTCGAACATGGTGGCGAGGACGCCGAGCAGCCGCAGGTCCGGATTGAGCCGGTCGGTGACCTTGTCGATGGTGTCCATCAGCAGCGCGACCCCGCGTAGCGAGAAGAACTCGCAGGCCAGCGGGATCAGCACCTCGTCGGCGCAGGACAGCGCGTTGATCGTGAGCAGGCCGAGCGAGGGCTGGCAGTCGATCAGGACGACGTCGTAGTCGGGCAGGAACCGCTTCAGGGACCGGCCGAGGGCCTGCTCCCGGCCGACCTCGGTGACCAGCTGCACCTCGGCCGCGGACAGATCGATGTTGGACGGCAGCAGGTCCATGTTCTCGACACCGGTGTCCTGCAGCACCTCGTCGACCTCGACGTCACGCTCCATCAGCAGGTTGTAGACCGTCGCCTCGAGCTGGTGCGGCTGCACGCCGAGCCCCACCGACAGCGCGCCCTGCGGGTCGAAGTCGACGAGCAGGACCTTCCGGCCGTACTCGGCCAGCGCGGCCCCGAGGTTGATGGTGGACGTCGTCTTGCCGACGCCGCCCTTCTGGTTCGCCACGGCGATCACCCGGGCCGGGCCGTGCACGGTCAGCGGCTCCGGCTCCGGGGCTCGGCTGCTGGTGCTGGGGATGCCTCGCCCCGGGGTCGCTGACGACTCGTCGGCCGAGTCGTCAACCGAGTGGTCGAGCCGGTCCTGGGGCTCCGGCCGCGTCGGGTTCATGCGGTCTCCGGTCTCGTCGTGGGGTGCGTGCCGGGTCCTCGGTCAACTGCACTGATCCCGACCCGCACTGTAGGAACCGCCCCCACGTGCGGCAACGCGCCTCGCCGTGCACCTCGCGAACTGATGTCGCAACCTTACCCGCGCACGGTGGCGGTTCCCCGGCGCCCGGGCCCGGCGTGTCGCCACGCATCTCAGCCGGGTGTGACCGACACGCCCCCGGCCGTGCTGCGCGCGATGATCCGGTGGTCCGCCCCGGGCTGGTCGGGCACCTCGACGGTGCTGCTCCCGGCGGTCGTCTCGGCGGTGACCCAGTAGGCGGGCCCGATCGGCACCCGGACGTCGACCTGCCCGGCCGTCGACTCCGCGGTCACCTCCGGTGCGGCCTCGGCGAACCGGAGATCGACACCGCCCGCCGTGGACGAGGCGGTCACCGACCCCGGCCCGAGTCCGGTGCCGGTCACGCCGCCGGCACTGGTGCGCACGTCCTGCTCACCGGTCAGCCCGGAGATCTCGATCCCGCCCGCGGAGAGCTCGACCCGCGACGAGGCCGCGGCGGGCACGGTGACCACCAGCCCGGCCTGGCACCGGTCGGTCCCGGGGTCCGGGCAGCGTGCAGTGATCCGCAGGACGTCCCCGTCGAGCCGGTGCTCGACCTGCGGTTTCGCGTCCCCGGTCCAGCGCAGGTCCTGCTCGACCGAGGACTCCGCACCGGCGACGAGCCGCACCGGCCCCGCGTCCGAGTCGATCTCGACCCTGGACACCGTCCTGTCGATCCGGTCGTCGACGTTCTCCTGCTGCTCGGGTCCGTTGCTCCCGCACCCGGCCGCCACCAGGCACGCCACGACCCCGACGACCCACGCTCCGTATCGCATCGATCCCGGAACGTAGTACCTCCGGCCGCGGGGCCGACCGCCGGGTCCGGTGATCACGGATCGGGCACCCCGCCGTTCGCCGCGCGAGGGTTCGGGTGCCCGATCCGGGATCAGCGTGCGAGGCGGAGGGCGTGCCGGATCTTCGGCGACGACGCGAGCCGGCGCGGTGTCGAGGTCGTGCCAGGTCACCCGCAGGACCGTCAGCGGACGGCCGGTGAGCCGGAGACCATGACGCAGCATCCGGTCGACGGGGTCGAGGTCACGTCGCCGCACCCGGACCCCGGTTCGGGGCCGTCGGCGCCGGCTCCGGGGCACCGTGAGATCGACGACCGCGGGCGCGACGTCGAGCATCCCCCACCACCAGGCCGCCGCCGGCCCGGAGACCACGGCATCGGCGCCCCACAGACCGGCCGCGCGGATCCGCGCCCGCGGTCCGAACTGCTGTCCGCGGTCGTGGAACACGCCGGGGAACGGCGCCGACCACCGGCCGGCCGCGACCCGCCGCCGGGCTGCCTGCGCGGCGATCCCGCAGGCAGCGGCCTGGGCGGCGGTGATCACGCCGTCCTGTTCGCGAAGCACCCGGGCCGGATCCATGCCCCGACGCTGCCCGGCTCCCGCCGCCCCGGGACCGGACCGGGCGAGACCGTTCGCCCGCGCGAGCCCCGGTGATCACGGATCCGGCACCCCGACGTTCGCCGCGCGAGGGTTCGGGTGCCGGATCCGTGATCAGCCGAGGGCGCGCGGATGTGCGGTGGCGTAGACCTCGCGCAGCGTGTCGACCGCGACGTGGGTGTAGACCTGGGTCGTCGCCACCGACGAGTGCCCCAGCAGTTCCTGCACCACGCGCACGTCCGCCCCGCCGGAGAGCAGGTGCGTCGCGAAGCAGTGCCGCAGGGTGTGCGGGGACACCGATGCGACCACCGCCGGTTCCAGACCGGAGGCCTCGGCCGCCGCGCGCAGCACGTGCCACGCGCTCTGCCGGGACAGCCTTGCGCCGCGGGCGTTGAGCAGCAACGCATGACTGCCGGTGCCGCGGCCGGCGAGGACCGGCCGGGCCCGTACGAGGTAGGCGTCGACCGCGGCCAGCGCAGGCCGCCCGACCGGCACGATCCGCTGCTTGTTCCCCTTGCCGTGCAACAGGATCGTCCGAGCTCCGGGGTCGAGGTCATCGAGGTCGGCGCCGACGATCTCGGAGATGCGGGCGCCGGTCGAGTACAGCAGCTCCAGCAGCGCCCGGTCCCGCAACCCGGTCGGGCCGTCGGCCACGCAGCCGGCGAGGAGCTGATCGACCTGGTCCACCGAGAGTGCCTTCGGCAGCCGGGACGGCAACGACGGCGGTGCCACCGCGGCGGCGACGTCGGTCGGGACCAGCCCCTCCCGGGCCGCGAACCGATGCAGCCCGCGCACCGCCGCCAGCGCGCGTGCCGCCGACGACGCCGCGAGCGGCCGCTCCCCGGTCCGCAGGGCCGTCACGAACGCCGCGACGTCGGCCTCGCGCACCGCGGCGAGATCGTCACGGCCCGACGACGCCAGATGCCCGGTGTAGCGGGCCAGGTCGAGCCGGTACGAGCGCAGCGTGTTCTGCGCCCGCCCGCGCTCGACGGCGAGGTGCCCGAGGTAGTCCTCGACGACCCGCTCCGGGGACGGCACCGGCGGTTCAGCCGCGCAGCGCCGGGACGACCTCGCGCTCGAACAGCTCGATCCCGGACCGGTCGTAGGCGGCCTCCGGGAAGTAGCAGATCGCGTAGCTCATCCCCTTGTCCCGCAACGCCGAGAGCTTCTCGATGATCTGCTCCGGCGTGCCGCAGCCGGGCATCCCGCGGAACGCACCGAGCGCGCCCTGCGCCTTCTCCTCCCCGACGAGCGGCTCGAGGCGCGCGACGAGCTGCTGCAACCGGTCCTCCACCTCGTCCTCGGTGTGACCGATCGCGATGTTGTAGTTCGCCGACCGGACGATCGCGTCGAAGTCGGTGCCCAGCTCGCGACAGTGCCCGGCGAGGACCTCGGACTTGTGGGCGAAGCCCTCGGGGGTGCCGTCGAAGTTCGTGTACTGGGCGTACCTCGCGGCGATCTTCAGCGTGACCTTCTCACCGCCACCGGCGATCCAGAGCGGGATGCCGCCGTCCTGCAGCGGCTTCGGGGCGACGATGGCACCGTCGACCTGGTAGTGCTTCCCGTCCAGGGTCGCCCGGCCCTCCCGCCAGGCCTGCGCGAAGATCTGCACGCCCTCGTCGAGCATGCCGAGCCGCTCACCCGGACGCGGGAAGCCGTAGCCGTAGGCCCGCCACTCGTGCTCGTACCATCCACCGCCGATGCCCATCTCGACCCGGCCCTTGGAGATGACGTCGCAGGTCGCGGCCACCTTCGCCAGGTAGGCGGGGTTGCGGTAGGCCATGCACGTGCACATCTGGCCAAGCCGCACCCGCTCGGTGCTGGCGGCGAACGCGGCCATCAGGCTCCACGCCTCGTGGCAGGCCTCGTCGGTCGGCGCCGGGACGGTGTGGAAGTGGTCGTAGACCCACACCGACTCCCACACGTCGCCGCGGTCGGCGTACTCGGCGAGGCCACGCATGACGTCCCACTGGGCGTTGGTGTCGATTCCGACGAGATCGAGTCGCCAGCCCTGGGGCACGAAGAGTCCGAAGCGCATGGACCGAGCCTAGAACCGGCACTCGGACCGCGGCACGCCCGGGGATACCGTCGCCACCATGAGCACCGGGGAGATCGGTTACGCCGAGCAGGAGGACGCGGTGCGGGTGTTGTCCCAGCACTACACCGGCGGCCGGTTGGAGGTCGAGGCGTTCGACGACCGGGTCCGGCGGGCACGGGCGGCCGGGACCTGGGCCGAACTGGCGTCGCTGTTCAGCGACCTGCCCGAGCCGCACCCGGTGTTCCCGCCCGGAGCCGTGCCGGGGCCCGGCGGTGCGGACGGCGCGACCCACCGGTCCGGGACGACGGCGGCGTCCCCGGCCGACGCACCGGACCCGGCCACCCGCACCGCCGACACCGCGGCGGCCCCCGGTGGCGCAGGGGCGCCCACCGGCACCGCAGCACCAGCCGGGACGGCGGCGGCTCCCGACCCCGCCGTCCCGGCCGATGCCACCCCGGGCTCCGCCGCTCCGGCTCCGACGAGCCGGAGCGGCCCGACCGCCCACACCTGGCAGCCCTACCCGTACCGCGATGCCCAGGACCCGGCCACCTACCCGGGCCGGGGCGCCGAGCACCGTCACCCGCCACCGCCGTGGCCTGCGGCGCCCGATGCCCAGCAGCCAGGCTTTCCCGGGTTCGCGCCCGGGTACGAGTCCGCCCCGTGGCAGCACGGCGGGTCTCCGCCCGCCTACCCGCCGCATCCCGGCCCACCCACCTACGGGGTGTACGCCGGGTACGACCCGGCCGCACCGTTCGGGCGGGAACCCTATTCGGGGCGGCCGTACTCGGACCGGCAGCGGATCGTCGGCGGTCTGCTGCAGATGTTCCTGCCCTTCGGCGTCGGCCGGTTCTACACCGGGCACACCGCGATGGCGGTCGCGCAGCTGCTGGTCACCCTGTTCACGTTCGGGTTCGGCGCGATCTGGTCGTTCATCGACGGGATCGTGATCCTGGCCGGGAACCCGACCGACCCGGACGGGCGGCCGCTGCGCCCATGATCAGTCGCCGTCGCGGCGGCGGGCGAAACGCTCCGGCCGGTCCACCCATTCGGCCCCGACCGGCCGCGGCTCGGCGTCCCCGGCCAGCACCGACCGTGCCGCGAGCAGGCCGGCACAGGTCACCGCGTTGACGATCTCACCGGCGAAGACCATGGCGACGGCGTCGTCGATCGGGATCCAGCGCAGCTCGATGTCGGCCTCCTCGTCGTCCCCGAGGTCCGGGCGCGGGCGCTCGGTGAGCCCGCGGGCCAGGAAGATCCGGACGGACTCGTCGGAGAACCCAGGCGACGGGACGACGTCGAGCAGGACCGACCAGTCGTCCGCCGCCAGCCCGGCCTCCTCGGTGAGCTCGCGGCCGGCCGTCACGACCGGGTCCTCCCCCGCGACGTCCAGGAGACCGGCCGGGAGCTCCCAGAGCCGGCGCCGGACGGCGTGCCGGTACTGGTAGAGCATCCGTACCCGCCGGTCGTCGTCGACGGCGAGCACGGCGACCGCACCGGGGTGCTCCAGGATCTCCCGGGTGGCGACCCGGCCACCGGGCATGACCACCCGGTCCGACCGCAGTGCCATGACCCGGCCCGAGTAGATGTCGGTGGCCGAGCGGACCGGGAAGTCGTGCTCTCCGGGGCGGGTCACGGTCCGGCGACCGGGGAGGTGGGGCCGGTGGCCGGCCAGCGCCTGATCTTCACCTCACGGGACACTACTGCTCCCGTCCCGCCCCGCCCCGCCCCGCCGCGGCGTTCACCCGTGCGGGTCGCGATCCGGTCTCGCTCCGGGCGCCGGGGGCCGGCCGTCAGGTCGGTCCTGCGGTGCTCTCCGCCGGGGCGACGCCGTTCGTGGCCTCCTGCGCCCCGGTCTCCTCCGGGACGCTGCCGTGCCGGCCCGGCAGCTCCACCGGCAGCCGGTCCTCCGCCCGGTAGCGCAACGCGGCCCGGACGAACGCCGCGAACAGCGGGTGCGGCCGGGTCGGGCGGCTCTTCAGCTCGGGGTGCGCCTGGGTGCCGACGAAGAACGGGTGCTCCTGCTCCGGCAGCTCCACGAACTCGACCAGGGCACCGTCCGGTGAGGTACCGAACACCAGTCCGGCATCGGTGAGCTGCTGGCGGTAGGTGTTGTTCACCTCGAAGCGGTGCCGGTGCCGCTCGGAGACCTCACGTGCGCCGTAGGCCTTCGCGACGACCGACCCCGGCGCCAGCACCGCCGGGTAGGCGCCGAGCCGCATGGTGCCGCCCATGTCGCGCTCCCCAGCGACGACGTCGCGCTGGGCCGCCATCGTCGAGATCACCGGGTGCGGGGTGTCCGGGTCGAACTCCGATGAGCTCGCGTCGGCCAGACCGGCGACGTTGCGGGCGGTCTCGATCACCATGCACTGCAGGCCCAGGCACAGGCCGAGGGTGGGGATCCGCCGGGTGCGGGCGTGGGTGATCGCACCGAGCTTGCCCTCGATGCCGCGGATGCCGAACCCGCCCGGCACGAGGACGGCATCGACACCGTCGAGCGCCTCGGCCGCTCCGGCCGGGGTCTCGCAGGTGTCGGAGGGCACCCAGCGGATGCCGACCTTCGCGTGATGGGCGAACCCGCCGGCGCGCAGCGCCTCGGTCACCGACAGGTACGCGTCGGGCAGGTCGACGTACTTGCCGACCAGCGCGATCGTCGCGGTCTCCTGGGGGTGGTGGACGCGGTCGAGCAGGTCACCCCACACCGTCCAGTCGACGTCGCGGAACGGCAGCCCGAGCCGTCGGACGACGTAGGCGTCGAGGCCCTCGCGGTGCAGCACCTTCGGGATGTCGTAGATCGACGGCGCATCGGGCGCAGCGGCGACACCGTCGATCTCGACGTCGCACATCAGCGAGATCTTGCGCTTCATCGCGTCCGGGATCTCCCGGTCGGCCCGCAGCACCAGCGCGTCGGGCTGGATACCGATGTTGCGCAGCGCGGCGACCGAATGCTGGGTCGGCTTGGTCTTCAGCTCGCCGGACGGCGCCAGGTAGGGCACCAGCGAGACGTGCAGGAAGAAGCAGTTGTCCCGGCCGACCTCGTGCCGGACCTGCCGGGCGGCCTCGACGAACGGCAGCGACTCGATGTCACCGATGGTGCCGCCGACCTCGGTGATGACGACGTCGGGGGCGATGCCCTCGGCGTCCGGCGCGGCCATCGCCAGCACCCGGTCCTTGATCTCACCGGTGATGTGCGGGATGACCTGAACGGTGTCGCCGAGGTACTCGCCGCGGCGTTCCTTGGCGATCACCTCGGAGTAGACCTGCCCGGTGGTGACGTTCGCCCGGCCCTGCAGGTTCCGGTCCAGGAACCGCTCGTAGTGGCCGATGTCCAGGTCGGTCTCCGCGCCGTCCTCGGTCACGAAGACCTCACCGTGCTGGAACGGGTTCATCGTCCCGGGATCGACGTTGAGGTAGGGATCCAGCTTCTGCATGGTGACGCGGAGCCCGCGCGCGGTGAGCAGCTGACCGAGGCTCGAGGCGGTCAGTCCCTTGCCCAGCGAGGAGGCGACCCCACCGGTGACGAACAGATGACGGGTGGCGCGAGTCTGCACGGAGTTTCAGCCTACCGATCGCTGCGGAACGGCCGGAACCGGGCCCTGCGAACCGTCACCGGAGCCGTAGTGGCCGGTCCCGCCACCGTTGCGTTCGGCCAGCGCGAGCACCGTCGCGATCCGTCCCGCGCCGGTCCCGACGCCGTCCACCGTGGAGAGCGGGGCGCCGGCCCCGCGGGCCGCGCCGACCGCGCCGTGCGCAGCCGCATCGCTCCCGGCCAGCACGGCACCGGCGCCGCGACGGTCCAGCTCGGCGGCGAGTGCCGTCGCGGTGGCCGCCGACCCGGCGGCGTCGACCCCGCCGAACGGCCCCCCGGTGACGACGACGGCGAGCCGTCCCGCTGCCGGGTCGGCCGCAGGCTGTTCGGCGAACCCCCCGCCGGCGAGCCCGGCGAGCACCGCGGACGCCTGCTGCGGATCGGGCGCGGGTCCGTCCGGCGGTGTCAGCAACGCCGCGCCCAGCAGTCCGCCGGCGAGCGCGCCGGCCTCGGAGGACTCGGGCAGCTGCGCACCGGAGGGAAGCAGTCGCGCCGAGAGATCGCGGAGCTGGTCGGCCCGGGCCGGATCGGTGACGGCCGGGGTCAGCACGATCTCGGAGGCGACGCTCCCCCCGGCCGCGGCGAGGAGCTCGGCGACGGCTCGGGTGTCGGCCGGATCGGCACCGAGCGCGACGACGGTGACCGGTACCCCGGTGAGCGCGCCGCGCACGACGTCCGGCCCGATCCGCGCGGTGAACTCGTCGGCGGACGCCTGCCGGTCGGCGAGCACGTCCCGTTCGATCCGCAGCTGGTCGACCTCGCTCGTGGCGGTGGCGGCGGCGAGCGATGCCGCGACCCGCTGCGGCAGTCCGACGGTCGCGATCACCACGCCGGCCGCGAGCGCGATCACGAAGACCGTGACGAGGGCGATCCGGTGGTAGCGGCGCGAGATCACGCCGGGAACCAGGCCCGCACGGTCTCCATGAGCCCGCGCGCCCACTCCAGCACCGCGGGCCCCGCTCCGGAGACCAGCACCGCGACGACCACGGCGACGACCGCCGCCGCGACGAGCAGCAGCAACGGTGCGAACGACGACCGGCTGCGGTACATCTGCGCGATCATCGCGCCGTCCACCACCGATCCACCGGCCTGCAGCCGGGTGAGGAAGGTGGAGGCGTTGCTGCCGGAGCGGCCGCGGTCGAGGAACTCGGCCATCGACGCGGACAACCCGACGGTGACGATCATCGAGGCGCCGTGGTGGTGGGCCAGCAACAGCGCGAGATCCTCCGGGTTGGCCATCGACGGGAACGTCACCGCGCTGGCGCCGAGGTCCTGCACCCGGTGCAGGCCGGGCGCGTGCCCGTCCGGGAAGGCCGGCACGACGACATCGGCGCCGCTGGTCAGCGCCTGGTTCGACACCTCGGACGGGTCCGCGACGATCAGGTCCGGCCGGTACTTCGCGTTCATCAGCGCGTCGGCGCCCGCGCCCACCCCGATCAGCACCGGGCGGTACTCCTTGATGTAGGAGCGCAGCCGCTTCAGGACGGCGATGTGCTCGAACCCGGCGGCGACGAGGAGCACCTGCCGCCCGTCGAGCGGGACGTCGACCTCGGGGACGCCGTGCCCGTCGAGCAGCAGCGACCGTTCCCGGCGCATGAACTCGATGGTGTTGGCGGCGAACGCCTCGAGCTGATGGGTGAGACCGGACTTCGCCTCGTCGAGGGCGTCGGCGACGCTGTCCTCGGTCTGCACCCGGCCCTCGCCGAGCGGCTGCTCGCCGGAGTAGAGCACGCCGTCGTGCAGCCGGACCTTCGCGCCGTCCTTGACCGCGTGCATGAGGTCCGCGCCGCAGTCGTCGACCAGCGGGATGCCCGCCTCGACGAGCACCTGCGGGCCGAGGTTGGGGAACCGGCCGGAGATCGACGGGGCGGCGTTCACGACCGCGGCGACCCGGGCCGTGACCAGCGCATCGGCAGTGGCCCGATCGAGGTCGACCTGGTCGATCACGGCGATGTCACCGGGCCGGAGCCGGCGCAGCAGCGCCTCGGTACGGCGGTCGGTGCGGACCGGGCCGGTCAGGCCCGGCAGCTCCGGTCGCGAACGGTGCAGCAGGCCGGACAGCTTCATGGAGCGAACTGTGGCAGGTGGGGCGGCTGTGACCACGCAGGCACGCCGCACCGCCCCGGCGCTTCCGCCCCTCGGTGCAGTGTTGTCACCCGGTTGCCGGATCCCCGGGACCCCGGCCGCCGCAACCGGCGCTGCGCTCGCGGCGCAGGGCCGCCCGGCCCGGTCAACCGGCCCGTGGAACCCCGCGTCGCCGGGCCCGCGCCGTGGTCGTCGCCGCTCCGGTGCGGCGCGATCGCGCCTCGGCCAGGTCCGCGGGCTCGGCCGCTGCGAGCTGCTCCCGGCGATCTGCCTCACGGTGCGCGGTCGCCGCGGCGAGCAGCTCCTCCGCGTGCGCGCGGCCGGTGTCGGTGTCGTCCATCCCGGCGAGCATCCGCGCCAGCTCGGCGGCGCGCTCCGGCTCGGCGAGCCGCCGCACACTGGAACGGGTGACCCCCGATCCGGAGGACTTCTGGACCACCAGGTGCCGGTCGGCGTAAGCCGCGACCTGGGGCAGGTGCGTCACGACGATCACCTGGTGCCGAGCGGCGAGCCGGGCCAGCCTGCGGCCGATCTCCACCGCCGCCCGGCCACCGACACCGGCATCGACCTCGTCGAACACCATGGTCGGCACCGGGTCGGCGCCGGCCAGCGCGACCTCGAGCGCGAGCATCACCCGGGAGAGCTCACCACCCGAGGCTCCCTTGTGCAGGGGCTGCGGCGCGGCCCCCGCGTGAGCGACGAGGCGGATCTCGATCTCGTCGACGCCGGCGGAACCGGCATGGCACTCGCGGCCGTCGACGACAAGCACCGGGCCGGAGTCGCCGGCCGGGCGCGGCGCGACACCGACCTGCAGCCGGGCGTCGCGCATCGCGAGACCGGCGAGCTCGGCGGTGGTCGCCTCGGCCAGCCGCCCGGCCGCCTCGGTACGCGCCGCGGTCACGGCCGCTGCGTGCCCGGCCAGCTCCGCCGCCAGCTCGTCGCGCCGGGCGGCGAGCGCCGCCAGCGCGTCGTCGGAGGTGTCGAGGCCGCTCAGCCGCTCGCGCGCGGTCCGCGCCCACTCCAGCACGCCGTCGGTGTCGGCGGCGTACTTGCGGGTGAGTGAACGCAGCTCGGCCTGCCGGGCGAGCACCTGCTCGAGCCGCTCCGGGTCGGCGTCGAGCCGGTCCAGGTACCCGGACAGCTCGGCACCGGTGTCCGCGAGGACGGCGAGCGCCTCCGCGAGCCGCGGCCCCAGCTCCTGCAACGCGGGATCCCCGCTGCCCTCGACCAGGGAGCGCGCCTGCCCGACCAGATCGACCGCACCGGGGGCCTCGCCGTCGTCCGGCCCCGACAGGGCGGCCCGGGCGGACTCCGCCGCGGCGCGCAGGTCGTCGGCCTCGGCCATCCGGCGGGCGAGCTCGACGAGCTCGCGGTCCTCCCCCGGCTGCGGGTCGACGGACTCGATCTCGACCAGGCCGTGCCGCAGCATGTCGGCCTCCTGGGCCAGCCGGCGGGCATTGCCCCGGCGCTCGGCCAGCTCGGCCACGACGGTGAGCCACTCGCCGCGGACCCTCCGGTACTCGGCCAGCGGGACGGCGACCGGCCCGCCGGCGAACCGGTCGAGCAGGGCCCGCTGGTCGGAGCTGCGGAGCAGCCGGAGCTGGTCGTTCTGGCCGTGCACGGCCAGCTGCGCCTCGGCCAGCCGCCCGAGCACCCCGACCGGGACCGACCTGCCACCGAGATGGGCCCGGGACCGCCCGTCGGCGGACACGGTGCGGGCCGCGATCAGCGTGCCGTCCTCGTCCGGCTCGGCACCGACCTCCTCGGCCAGCTCGACCGCTCCCGGCGAGGCTGCGAACCTGCCCTCGACGACGGCCCGCCGAGCCCCGGACGACACCCGCGAGGACTCCGCGCGGCCGCCACCGAGCAGGTTCAGCCCGGTCACGACCATGGTCTTGCCCGCGCCCGTCTCACCGGTGAGCACGGTCAGCCCCGGGTCGAGCTCCAGGGTCGCGTCATCGATCACTCCGAGGCCCTGGATCCGCATCTCGGCCAACATGAGTGGGACCATACGTTCGAACCCCGACCGAAATCAGCGTCGACACGCGCGAGCACGCGAACAGATGTTCGTACGGTCGCTCCTGTGCGACGAGCGGTCGATCAGGTGTTCGAGGACCGGCGTTGCTGCGCGCCTCGCCAGCCGCGCACCGGCAGATCGAACTTGCGAACGAGCCGGTCCGCGAAGGGTTGCGCCGCCAGGCGCACCATCCGCACCGGCTCGGCCGCCCGGGTCAGCTCGACGCGGGCCCCGGGCGGGACCGCGATCGTCCGGCGTCCGTCGCAGTCGAGCACGGCGGACGGCCCCTCCGCCGAGACCTCGATCGCGACCGCACTGTCCGGCGCGATCACCATCGGCCGGGCGAAGAGGGCGTGCGCGTTGCTCGGCACCACCAGCATCGCCTGCACCTGCGGCCAGATCAGCGGGCCGCCCGCGGAGAACGCGTAGGCGGTCGAGCCCGTCGGCGTCGAGCACAGCACGCCGTCGCAGCCGAACGACGACACCGGCCGGCCGTCCACCTCCAGCACGACCTCCAGGATCCGACCACGGGTGGTCTTCTCGACGACGGCCTCGTTGAGCGCCCAGGTCCGGCCCAGCACGTGACCGTTGGAGCGGACCACCGCCTGCAGCGTCGTCCGTTCCTCGACCTCGTAGGCGCCTGCCGCGAGCTTGTCGAGCGCCTCGTCGAGGGTGTCCTCCTCGGCCTCGGCGAGGAACCCGACGTGGCCCAGGTTCACCCCGAGCAACGGCACCCCGGACGGCCGGGCGAGGTCCGCCGCGCGCAGCAACGTCCCGTCGCCACCGAGGACGAGGACCGCCTCCGCCCCGGCCGCACAGTCCGGGCCGGCCGCCACCTGCAGGGGTGCGAGGTGTGCGGGAAGGTCGGGATCGGCGCCGATCTCGGCCCACTCGTCGGCCAGCACCCGGGTCCGCAGGCCCAGCGCGGCCAGTTCGCCCATCACCCGCACTGCCGTCTTGCGGTTCGCCGGGCGCCCGGTGTGCAGGACGAGCAGGACCTCCCTCATGCCGGGCCGTCCGCGACGGCGGCGGCCAGCATCGGCTCCGGATCGGCAGCGGGGCCGGGGTCGCCGTCGGGGCGGCGCAGGTGCAGGAAGTACTCGACGTTGCCCGACGGGCCGGGCAGCGGGCTCGCCACCGCGCCGAGGACCTGCAGGCCGTGCTCACCCGCCGCGACGGCGACACCGCGCAGCGCATCGACGCGCAGTGCGGGATCGCGCACGACGCCACCCGAACCGAGCCGGTTCTTCCCGACCTCGAACTGCGGTTTGACCATGGGGAGCAGCGACCCGCCGGGCGCGGTGCACGCGGCGAGCGCGGGCAGCACGGTCCGCAGGGAGATGAACGACAGGTCGGCGACGGTCAGGTCGACCTGCCCGCCGATCTGGTCCGGCTCCAGAGCACGGACGTTGGTGCGATCGTGCACCCGCACCCGCTCGTCGGACTGCAGCCGCCAGACGAGCTGTCCGTAACCGACGTCGACGGCGACGACCTCGCGGGCGCCGCGATCGAGCAGCACGTCGGTGAACCCGCCGGTGGAGGCGCCGGCGTCCAGGCAGCGCAGCCCCGCGGGATCGACCACGGTGAACGCGTCGAGCGCGCCGAGGAGCTTCTTCGCCCCGCGCGACGCCCACTCCGGGCCGTCGTCGGGCCGGACCACGACGGGCGCGTCCCGTTCGACGACCGTCGCCGGCTTCTCGGCGGGCATGCCGTTCACGGTGACCCGGCCGGCCGCGATGAACTCCGCGGCCTGGCCCCGCGATCGCGCAAGCTTGCGCCGGACGAGCTCGGCGTCCAGCCGGGCACGGATCGGTGGCACGCTCAGCCCCGTTCCGAGTCGGCGCCCAGCGCGCGGCCGAGGGCGCCGTGCACCCGCTCGAAGGCGGCAGGGTGCTCGGAGACCGGCCGGCCGTCGAGATCGTCGAGGCCGGCCACCGCGGCCTCGACGTCGGCACGCAGCGCGCTGACCGGGCGGACTTCCGCCTGCCGCGGGTCACCGGGGCGCGGGCCGGGGGTGGGGACGCTCATCGCTGATCTCCGGGGACGGGGGTCTCGCGGGCCACGGTAGCCGAACACGCCGGGGCGCGATCGCGGGCACCGTTGTGGCCCGGTCCCGGCCGGCGGGGCCGACGGTTCAGGCGCCGATGCCGAGCTCGGCGAGCGCGGCGGCGGCCGCAGCGCCCTCGGCGCTCACCCGGGTCTCGCCGTGCTCCCAGGCGAGGGCACACAGTGCCCGGAGCGCATCGACCGCCGGGTCCGGTCCACCACCGCGTCCGGTGAGCCGCAACCCGTCCGGTCCGTGCTCGACCTGCCAGCCGGGGCGCGGCCCGGGCGACAGCTCGTCCGGGTGCCTGCCGAGTGCCGCGAGGTCGGCGCCGATGTAGGTGGGCCGCAGCGCGGGTGGCGCGGCGAGCAGGTCGGCCGCCCCGTTCACGCCGGTCAGCACCATCAGTGACGGCACCCCTAGCGCGTTCGCACCCTCGATGTCGGTGTCGAGCCGGTCCCCGACGACCAGCGGGCGGGTCGCATCCCCCTGCGCCTCCCGCAGCAGCCGGGCCGCCGGCTTCCCCGCGACCTGCGGCTGCGCCTCGGTCGCGGTGCGCACGACCTGCACCATGGAACCGTTGCCGGGCAACCGGCCGCGGTCGGTCGGCAGGGTCGGATCGACGTTCGTCGCGACCCACAGCGCGCCGGCCCGGACCGCGACGACGGCCTCGGCGAGGTTCCGCCATCCGGTGTCCGGTGAATGTCCCTGGACGACGGCGACGGCCTCGGCCGCCGTGGCGACCACCGTGAGCCCGCGGGCGCGGACCTCGTCGGCGAGGGCTTCGGTACCGACGACGAGGACCGGTGAGCCGGCCGGGAGCTGCTCGGCCAGCATCGTGGCGGCGGCCTGTGAGCTGGTGCGCACGTCGGCGATCCCGGCCGGGAAACCCAGCTCGGTCAGGTGTGCCGCGACGTCCGCGGGACTGCGGGACGCGTTGTTCGTGACGTAGACCGTCCGCACTCCCCGCGCTGCGGCGGCGAGGACGGCGTCCAGCGCGCCCGGCACGACCTCGGGGCCGCGGTAGAGGGTTCCGTCCAGGTCGGCGAGCAGGACGTCGTGCCGGGACAACAGATCATCGGTCATGGCTGCGCCGTTCCGGGTCGACGACCGTGCCCTCGGCCGCTGTGTCCTGTGTGGCTGTGTCCCCACCGGGCGTGTCCTCAGCGGCTGCGTCGTCGGTGGCCGGGTCCTCGCTGACCGGGTCCTCGGTCGCCGGACCCTCGGTCGTCGGGTCCCCGGTCGCGAGGTCGCCGGCGGTCGCGTCCTCGGCGGCAGCGTCCTGGGTGGCCGGGCTCTCCGCTACAACATCCTCGGCGGACGTGCCCGACCCGGCGGCCTCGTCGGTCGCGGACCCGCCCGCCACCGGCTCGTCGACCCGCCCGCGGGCGGGGCCGATCTCGTCGGGCCGTCCGGCCATCGGCTCCTCGATCGGTTCCGATGCCGTTGTCGCGTGGGCCGCCGGGTCCTCGTCGGACCGGTACTCCGCCGCCGGGCCCTCGCCGTCCGTCGGCCCGTCAGTCGGCGCCGGCCCGTCGGTCGGCGCCGGCTCACCGGGCGGCACCGGCTCACCGGGCGCGCGCCCGGTGAGGTCCACGGCTCCCGCCGCGTCCACGGCGGGAGCCTCGTCCACGGCGGGAGCCTCGTCCGCCGCGCGGTGGGCCCCCGGGCCTGGGGGCGGCCCCGCCTCCTCCGGCAGCTCCTCGTAACCGATGGTCAGCTCGTCGTCGTCGGACGGCGGGAGATCCTCCCCCGTCAGTTCGGCGATCCGGAGGGCGGCGTCGGTCTGTCCCTCGGTGTCGGCGTCGTGGGCATGGACGAACCACTGGATGGCGTCGGCCTCACGACCGGCGGCGAGCAGGTTGTCGGCGTAGGCGTAGAACAGCCGTGGGCTCCACGGGTCACGTGCGGCCGGGTCGAGCTCGGGCACCTGCAACCCGACGACGGCGGCGTCCAGCTCGCCGAGATCCCGCCGGGCACCGGCTGCGACGATGAGCAGCTCAATGCGCTCCTCCCGGCCCAGGTCCCGCGCCTCGGGACTGCGCGCCAGGTCGAGTGCCCGTTCTGGGCGACCGAGGGCACGCTCGATGTCGGCCATCACGTGCACGTGGCCGGGCCCCCCGCCCATCCGGCGGGCGGCACGGAACTCACCGAGGGCCTCGTTCCACTCACCCGCGTGGTAGGCGACGATCCCGGCCGCCTCCCGCACCACCGCGATCCGCGATGCACGTCGCCGGGCGTACCGGACGTGCTCCAGCGCCAACGCCGGGTCCTCGTCCACCAGCACACCGGCGGCGACCAGGTGCCTGGCGACGCTTTCCGCGGTCTCCTTCTGCAGTCCGCGCAGATCGCGCCGGACCCCGGGGTCGAGTTCGGCAGCCGAGACCGAGTCGGGGAGATCCGGCTCGGCGACGAAGGTCCGCTCGGCGGACTCGGGGATACGACGGGGACGCTCGCGGCGGTCACGCTGGTCGGGGCCGCCGTGCGACCGTCGCCCGGGCCCGCCGCGGCTGTCGTCGCGGCGCGCCGGCCGGTCGTCCCGGTGACCGCGATCGGCCCGGTCGCGCTGTGGCGCCTGCCGGCCGGAGGCCACCGCCCCCGACGCGCGCTGGTCGCCGGTGTGCGTCGGTGCCACGGCCGCGGCCTGGTGGGGTTGCTGCGGTGCTCCGCCGCCCGTCCTGTCCGCTCCGGGGTCGGGCTCGACACCCGACGGCAGCTGCGCCTCCGCCGAGGACGGCCGGGTGTCCCGCTCCGACCGGACGGGCCCGACCTGCTCACCGGGGCGGACGTCGCCGCCGTGCTCCGCCGTGCCCCGGTGGAGCTCGGGGCCGACAGGGTCGGTGCCCCTGCGGACAGCCTGCTCGTCAGCGTCGTGACGGACCTCGCTGCGGCTGCCCGCCGAATCGTCGGCCGATCCGCCACCGGCCCGGACGTCCCGATCACTGCGCGACGCGGTGTCCCGCTCACGGAACGGGCGCTCCGGTCGTGCTCGCCGGTCGTCACGGTCGCGCCGTGGCCGGTCTGCGCGGTCGTCGCGATAGGTCCCGCCCGCACGCCGGTCGTCGTAGGAGGGGCGCCTGCTGCGCGAGTCGCCCGGCCCCGGGATTCCTCCGCGCTCGTCCCGGCCACGGAAGCCGCGGTCGTCGCGGCCGGGCCCGGATCCTCGGCGCTCGCCCCGGTCTCCGAACGACCGGCTCCGGTCGTCCCGTCCGCCGGTGGGGCGGCCGCCGCTGTCGCGGTAGGAACGGGTCGGCCGGCCTTGGCCTGCACGTCCACCGCCCTCGACGCTGCGATGGCCACCGTCACGGGGGCGGTCGTCCCGGCGGGGCCCACGAGCGTCGTCACGGCGGCCGCGCTCTTCCCGCCGCACGCCACCCTCGTCGGGCCTGCCGTCGCGTCCGCCCCAGGCGCCGCCCGAACCATGCTGATGGCCGCGGCGTTCCCGATCCTCGCGCCCGCGCTGACCACCGGCTCCGCCACGGGACCGGTCGCCGCCGCCGGACCGCTCGCGCTCGGCGCCACGGCCACGCCGGTCGTCCTCGCGACGCCCGTGGCCACCGTCGTCGCGGCGCTGATGACCACCACCGGCACCGTCACCACGTCCGCGGGAACCGCCGGGGCCGTCGTGCGAGCCACGGAACCGGCCACCACCGTCGTGGGCACGGCGGTAGCCACCGTCCCCGTCGTCCCGGCCCCGGTATCCGTCGCGGTCCTGACGACCACGGTAGCCACCACCGCTGCCCTCGCGGCCGCGCTGGCCACCGCCGTCGTCGCGGCGCCCGCGGTGACCGGCCGAGTCGTCCTTGCGGTTGTCGTTCCTGCGGCTGCGGTAGCCGCCGCTGTCGTCACGACCGAAGCCACCGCCGTCGCGTCCGCGCCGGTCACCGTCGGGCTGCCCGCCGGGCCGGAAGCCGCCGCGATCGCCGGCCGGGGCCCCGCGACCCCGGTTGCCGCCGGTGTCGGAACGGCCACCTCCTGATCCGCCGCCGCCGCGGTAATCGCCGGTGTCCCGGCGTGCGCGCTGGGCGCCGCCCTCGTCCGTACCGCGGTAGCCGCCACGGTGCGGGCCGCCGCTGCCACGAGGCCGGTCACCGCTCCTGCGGTCGGCCCGGTCGTCACGCCGGCCACGCGGGTCGCCGGATCGTCCGGCGGCCCCGCTCTGCGACGAGCCGCTGCCGCTCTGTCCCCAGCCGGAGCCGGACCGGGAGCCAGACCCACCGGGCCGCTGCGACCGTCCGCGGTCACTGCCTCCCCGGCCGCTGCCGGGACGTTCCCCGTCCGTCACGTGGTCAGGGTACAAAGGGACACCATCACTTCCGCGGTCGGACGACCGCAACGAGCGGACCGCTACATCGCGCCGGGACAGCGGAGACGGTCACAGACAAAGAAAAAGAGGGGGAGCCTGCACGGTGATGACACCGGACACGGACTCCCCCTCTTGAAGGTTGAATGTCGGCAGCGACCTACTCTCCCACACCCTGTCGAGTGCAGTACCATCGGCGCGGAAAGGCTTAGCTACCGGGTTCGGAATGGGACCGG
>NZ_JBFAON010000013.1:0-164320 GCF_040659795.1 Pseudonocardia sp. NPDC049635 | reverse complement strand
CCTGGCCAAGCACCGTAACGGCCCGACCACCACGATCACCGTGGCGCACCAGCTGCACTACAGCCGCTTCTCCGACCTCGCACACGGCTGAGCGACGCCGCCCGCGGCACCGCCGGGCGGCTCAGCCCCTGCGCGCGGTCAGGCGGCACGGCCCTGCGCGGCTGGGTGGCACGGGCCCTGCGCGGTCGATCGGCTCAGCCCCCCGGGCGCCGCCGCTGCGGGATGGTCGCCGCGAGGCCGAGCGACAGCGCGGCGAGCACGCTCCCGGCTATCACCACGGGCACCGCCAGCAGCACGGCTCCGGCCAGCAACACCAGGAGCGAGACGCCCAGCAGCACCGACGGCAGCGGCCCGGCACCGTGCATCGAGCGGATCGGGCCGTGGGCGCCGCCCGGCCCGCGCAGCACGGTTCCCGGCGCGGCCGGGCGGGGCGCACCGGCCAGGGCGGCGAACCGCCGGACCAGGCGCGGGTCGGTGAGCCGCAGCTGGAACTCGATCTCGTGCAACCGTCGGGTCTCGCGTTCGCTCAGCACAGGAGCACCCCTCGGGAGGTCTCGGCCGGCACACGGGCGCGCCGGTGGGGAGCCTGGGGCGTCGTTGGTCCGGGCGTTCACGGCAGGCTACGTGACCTGATCGTGACCTTGAACGCAGGGCGGACGGCGTCACAGGTGCCGCCGCTCACCCTGCACGCGGGCCGGTCACCAGATGGAGACGCGGTCCCGCCGCGGGCCGGCCGGGGCGCGCAACCGCCTGCACAGTCCCGCCCACGACCGGTCGGGGCCGGTGGTCCTGGCCGGTCGAGCCCGTAACCAGCGAAGCTGCAGGTCGGGGTCGTCGGGATCGACGCTCACCCGGTCCCGGCGAGCGGACCGGCCGGCCGACCGGGTCTCGACGACGGTGCCGTCGGTCAACGACTGGATCCCGTAGAGGCACCCGGGCGGTACGAGCAGCATCCGCCCGTCGTCGAGCAGCGACGCCGCGAGCCTGCCGAACGACTCGGACTGCGGACGGGTGTCGATCACCACCGCGTAACCGGCTCCCCGCCGGACCCCGAGCAGCACCGCCTCGCTGCGGTCCAGGTGCAGCCCGTACACCGCGTCCCGCGCGATCCGCCGCCTGCGGCGCACGGTGAACGTGGCCGTCCCGTCCGGTCCGCCGGCTCCCGACGGGTCGACGAGCAGCGACCCCGGCACCACGGTCCTCAGCACGCTCACCCGCCGCTCCCCTCCGTCCGGTCCGGTCACGCCCGGTGGTTCGTGCCGGTCTCCGGCTCGCTTCGGCGTACCCAGGACGACAACGAGCGAGTGCGCCGCCGGTGACGCTGGGCAAGATCGCACTACTCCGAACGGGTCCGCAGGGTCCACGGTCCGTGGTGGTGTCCGGGATCGGAACGGGCTCGCTCACTACGATCGCGATGACCGGCCGTGGCGGTCGGGGACGGGGGCCGTGATGTCCGAGCCGGTGCGCTGCCGGGCCTGCCGTGACGACCGCGGCCGGATCGTCCTCGATCTGGGTGCGCAGCCGCCGTGGGACCGGATGCCCGCGCGGGACGCGCCGCTGCCCGATCCCACCGCGCCGCTACGGATGTGGCTGTGCCGCAGTTGCGGCCTGGCGCAGCTGGCCGACGACGTCGAGGTGACCGAGGAGCTGCACGGTGTGGAGCCACGGGCCTTCGTCGAACAGAGCGACCGGTCGATCACCCGGCTCGCCGACGAGGGCATGGTTCGGCCCGGCCGCACGGTGCTGGAGTTCGGCAGTCCGCACGGGCCGTCGTGGCGAACCCGGTTGACCGGGCACGGGATGACCGCGCTCGACCCGGACTCCGGCCGGCCCGCCGACCTGGTGCTGGACGTCTACGGGCTGCTGCACGAACCCGACCAGCGGACCGCACTGCGCCGCCGCGCCCGGCTGCTCGCCCCCGGTGGCACGCTCGCCCTGCAGCTGTTGCCGCTGGGCACGGTCCTACGGCAGCGGCAGTGGTACGACCTGCGGCACGGTCACCACGCCTACTGGTCGCTGCCCGCGCTCGCCGACGCGCTGGGCGAGCTGGGACTGGGCGTGCACCGCGCCTGGCGTTACCCGCTCTCCGGCGGGACCGTGCTGCTGACGGCCCGGGCCGGGGCCGAGCCGGACCCCGCCGCCCGGCGGTTGATCGAGGAGGAGGAGACGCTGGGGGTGCGGCGCCCCGCCGCGTTCACCGCACTCCAGCGGGCGGCCGACGGCGCCGGGGAGCTGCGCCGGTGGTTGCTGGCCGAACGGGACGCCGGGCGGACCGTCGCCGGATACGGGGCGGCGTCGCGGGCGATCCCGCTGGTCTGTCGCGCGGAGCTGCGCGCCGACCTGCTCCTCGCCGTCGGTGACGCGGCGCCCGCGAAGCAGGGGCGGCGGATGCCGGGTACGGACGTCCCGGTCGTCTCTCCCGCGGAGCTGGTGGACCTGCGTCCGGACCGGGTCGCCCTGTTCGTTCCCGAGCTCGCCGACGAGATGCGCGTGGCGCTGCCCGGGATCGAGGCGCGGGGCGGCCGCTGGGTGGTCCTCGACCCGGCCCCGCGGTTGCTACCGGTGTGAGCCGGGCACACCGGCCCCGCGGTTGCTACCGGTGTGAGCGGGCGGTCAGGCGGCCCGGCCGGGCCGTCGGCGGGGACGGGACCCGGCAGCCCGGTGCCAGGGGCGCCGCCGGGCCGGCTCGCGGCGGGCCGCCTCGCCGTCACCGGCCCGCTCGGCGGTCCGGGTGATGTTGCGGACCATTCCGCCGAAGACGATCCCGTGGAACGGCGCGACCGCCCACCAGTACAGGAACCCGGGTAGCCCGTGCGGGATGAACACCGCGCGCTGGTGGTAGGTCGATCCGCCGTCGCGGGGCCGGACCGTCATCTCCAGCCAGGCCCGGCCGGGGACCTTCATCTCGGCGCGCAGCCGCAGCAGCCCCGCTCCGTCGGGCCCGGCACCGGGCTCCACCAGCCGTTCCACCCGCCACCAGTCCAGCGCGTCACCGGTGTGCAGGTCGTCCGGGTCGCGGCGGCCGCGGGTGAGCCCGACACCGCCGACGGCCCGGTCCATCCAGCCACGCACCGACCAGGCCAACGGGAAGGAGTACCAGCCGCGCTCGCCGCCGATGCCCTTCACGACCGTCCACAGCTGCTCAGGTGCGGCGTCGCAGTCCCGCTCGCGCTCGTCGAGATAGACGCTGCCGCCCGCCCACTCCGGGTCGCTGGGCAGCGGGTCCGACGGCACGTTCTGTACGGTCGCGCCGGACCACCGCGTCTCCACCTCCCCGTCGGTGATCCGGGACAATGCCAGCCGGACAGCCCGGTCGTAGCCGATCCGGCCCTCCGGCGGATCGGGCACGAACGACAGGATGTCCTGTTCGGAGCAGACCACCTCGTGCACCAGTGACTCGATCAACGGGGCCGCGATCGACCTCGGCACCGGTGTCACGATGTTGACCCAGTGTGCCGACAGCGACGGGGTCAGCAGCGGCACCGGTACGACCCGTCGTCTGCTCAGCCCGGCGACGGCGGCGTAGCGCTGCATCATCTCGACGTAGGTCAGGATCTCCGGGCCGCCGATGTCGAACGTCCGGTTCGGCCGGCCGGGGATCTCGGCCGCCCGGATCAGGTAGCGCAGCACGTCGCGCACCGCGATCGGCTGGATCCGGTTGTGCACCCAGCGCGGGGTGACCATCAGCGGGAGCCGCTCGGTGAGGTGGCGGAGCATCTCGAAGCTCGCCGATCCGGAGCCGAGGATCACCGCTGCCTGCAGGACGACGGTGGGCACACCGGAACGCATCAGCGTCTCCCCCACCTCCACCCGGGACGCCAGGTGCGCCGACAGGTCGGCCGGGTCGCCGTCGGGGTGCAGGCCACCCAGGTACACGATCCGCTGCACGCCGGCCTCGCGGGCGGCCTCACCGAGGATCAGGGCGGCGCGCCGGTCGGTCGCCGCGAAGTCGGAGTCCGACAACGAGTGCACGAGAAAGTAGACGACGTCGATGTCGCGGCAGGCCTCCCGGACGCTGTCCGGATCGAGCAGGTCCCCCCGGACGATCTCGGCGTCGGGGGCCCACGGGACGTCCGCGAGCTTGTCCGGGTCCCGGACCAGGCACCGGACGTGCACCGGTCCGGTGGCCGGGTCGGGCACCAGGTCGGCCTCGGGGCCGTGGCCCAGCAGCCGTGGTGCCAGCCGGCCCCCGATGTATCCGGTCGTTCCCGTGACGAGATAGCGCACGGCGCCGATCGTCCCACCGGTTCGCCCGTCCGGCAGGTCTCACGCCTTCCCGGTGAACTCCGCGGGCGGGTTGCCGTCGCGCGGGCGCAACGGGTCGACCGCTTCCGGGGCGGCCTCCCGGGGAGCGACGAGCGAGCGCACCGCAGCGGTGAGGACCGCGAGCAAGGGCACCGCGAGCAGTGCACCGACGATCCCGGCGATCACCACACCGGCAGCGACGGCCAGCGCGACGGCGAGCGGATGCAGCCGCACGGCACGCCCGAGCAGCACCGGTTGGAGCACGTGGCTCTCCAGCTGTTGCACCGCCAGCACGATCCCCAGCACGATCAGCGCCGTCCCGATCCCGTTCGCGACGAGCGCGATCAGCACCGCGACCGCGCCGGTGACCACGGCACCGACGATCGGGATGAAGGCGCCGACGAACACCAGCGCCGCCAGTGGCAGCGCCAGCGGGACACCGGTGATCCACAACCCGAGCCCGATCCCGAGCGCGTCGACGATCGCCACCAGCACCGTGGCCCGCACGTAGCCGACCAGCGAGGCGAACGCGCGCCGTCCGGCGACGTCCACCCGTTCCCGGCGCTGGACGGGTGCGAGCAGCCGCAGGAAGCCCCACATCCGGCGTCCGTCGTAGAGCATGAAGATCAGCGCGAACAGACAGAGCGCGAACCCGGCGAGCACCTCGCCGACCGTGACCGCGGTGCTCACCGCACCCGAGGTGAGCATCTGCTGGTTGGCCTGCAGGGTCTCCAGCAGCTGGTTCCCGACCTGCTCGACGTCGACCTGGAACGGGGTCGCGTCCATGAGGCCCTGCAGCGAGGCCACACTGATGGTGAGCTGGCCGATCAGGTCGGCGGTCCCGTCGACCAGCGTGTTGACGACCAGGGTCAGCAGCCCCCCGAGGGCGGCGAGCCCGGTGACCATCACCAGTCCGGTCGCGACCCCGCGGGGGACCCGGCGCCGCTGCAGCCATTGCACCAGTGGCGCGAGCAGCGCGGTCAGCAGCACGGCGATCGCGACCGGGATGACCACCACCCGCAGCTGGATCACCAGGAAGATCATCAGGGCCAGTCCGCCGGCGATGACCAGCATCCGGGCGCAGATCTCCGAGGCGATCCGCAGCGGGACGGGCACGTCGGGGTGGCCCGTGGCCCGGCCGGGCCGGCGCTGCCCGGTGACCGGCCGGGGGGTGTCGGACCGGGCGAGGACCGCATCCTGGTCGGCCGCGGACCGGCCTGCGGAGGCCTCCGGTGGACCGGCGCCCTCGGCGAGGGCCGCCGCGGGGGACGACGGATCGTGGCCGGCGTCCCGGGGCCCGTCGTCCGGCTGGGACGGTCCCTGGCCGGCCCCGCCCGTGGTGCCGCCGGTATCCGGTCCGGGTGTGTCTCCGGCCGGCCGTGCATCACCTGGTACTGCCCGGTCCGCCATTGTCCCGACGCTAGCCCTCGCTGACCGCTCGCGCGTTGCGCGACACCGAGGCCGCTCGGCCGGCGCAGTGGGGCGGCCGGGGCGGCGGCCGGCGTACTGCGGCCCGGTGGGCGTCCACCCGGACGGCGGGGCGGGCACCGGTCCGCGGCCCCCGATCCGGGGGAACGCCGCACGGCCACGGTCGGCCCAGTGGCCGTGCGGACGGAGCAGCGTTCGCCCTCGACGCTCACCGAGCGTCGAACTACACCCGTGTAGTGGACACCCGTCCGTCCGATCTCGGCACCGACGGGTGGTGCGGTCGTCACGCGGTGCCCGATCACGGCCCGGGACGTGCTCGGAGGGCACTGCCGGCGGCCGGAGAGCAGGCGGAGGGCCGGATTGGCGACGGGATGATGGTTACTCGCTGCTCCACAAGAGCGCCAGACGGACACGCTCCGTATAGACAACTCAGCGTGACGCCGGCGTTGCGCCACCCGTACGAGCGCACTTCCCGATGCCGCTGTAACGGCCGTTTCCCCGCTCGTGTGTCACCCGTTGACGGAGTGAGTGAGCCGAACGGCGGTACAGCGAGTACGAGTATCGGGCGAACACGTTGCGGCGCACATCGACGTCAGCGAGCAGGAGGTACGGCGGGTGTACGAGTTCGAGAGTGGATCCAGCGGTCACGGTTCCGGCGGTCTCGAGTCGTCGATCCGGCGTCGGCGGGCGGGCCGGGACGGATGGCCGTTCCCCGGCCGGCACGAGTCGCACAACGAGATCCAGGACGAGACCCCGATCTTCCATTCGCTCACCGTGGGCGGATGGCGGGACCACCAGCGCTCGGGCTCCGCGGGCAACGCCGTCCGGCGGGTGCACCGCGGTACCGTCCGGACCACGCGCCGCGACCCCGCGGGTGCGATCCGGCAGACCGCGGACGCCGTTGCCGCGTTCCACTCCGATCCGCTCGTCTCCCCCGTCCCGCAGCAGCCGGAGCCGTCCCGCCGGGACGACTGGAACCGCCCCGGCGATGCGGCACTGGCGATGCTGCGGCGCCGCCGCGACGCCGAGCGGGCCGCCGACCGGGCGGCGATCGCCGATCTGCTCGGCGGCACCGGTCGGCACCGGCTGACCCGTTCGGCCTGATCTTCGCGGAGCAGGCAACCGGCGAACCTCCCGGGCGTCGGGAGAGGTGAACCGTCCGGTGCGCCGGGCACCGGAGTGATACGTCCCGCGGAGACCTTGGGCCGCGGGGTGGCGACGACCGGCTGGGGAGCAGGGTCGTCAGCACGCAAGGCGAGGGCCGGGACGCCGGGTCGGAGGGAGCCGACCGGGCGGCCCGGCCCTCGCACGTGCTCGTCCCGGCACGGTCGGGCGATGCCGGACGCGACCGAGCCGGCCCGGAATCGTGGGGAGCCCGATTCCGGGACCACCGGCTCGACGGGGCCGGGACGGCGTCGGCCCGGCCTCACGCGGCGACATGATCGCCACGGAGTGTGACGGTATCGGGCCGCCGTCCGGGTCACAAGGGTTCTGACACAGTCCGTCCTGCAGCAGCCGGTGGACACCGCAGTCACCACCGTCACGGCCGCCGCCCCGGCCGGTCCCGTCCGGCGGTCCGTTCGCCCGGTCCGTTCGTGTGGCCGCCCGGTGCCGACGTGGCCGCGTCGTAGGCGAATCGATCCGCACCGTGACGCCCGGGCGTTCTACCCTGCAGTCGATGAGCACCGATGCCGCGGCGACCGGACCCCGTCGCACCGACCGCCCGCTGGACGAGGCCGGCGTGGCGACCGCGGTCCGCCGTGCCGCCGAGCGGGGCACCAGGGTGCGCCCGACCGGAGCGGGAGCCCGGGCGCCGGGCCCACTCGTCCGGACCGACGACGTGCTGCTCGACGCGTCCGCCCTGACCGGTGTGGTGGACGTCGCCGAGGACACCGTCCGGGTCCGCGCCGGTGAGACCATCGCCGACCTGTGCGCCACCCTGGCCGCATCCGGGCGCGCGCTCGCGACCGTCCCGGACGCGCCGCGGGCCACCATCGCCGGTGCGACCGGTCTCGGCATGTACGGCGGGGAACCGGCCGAGGGATCACTGTCGGACCAGGTGCTGGCGGCCCGGCTGGTCGACGGGCTCGGCCGGGTCCGCGAGGTGACCGGGCCGGACCTGGACGCCGTCCGCTGCGGCCTGGGTGCCCTCGGTGTGCTCACCGCGGTCCAGCTGCGGACCGTGCCGCTGCGCAGGCTGCGGGTGCACGAGGAGGAGACCCGGACGGCGGAGATGCTCGCCGACGGCGTGCTGACCGCGCACGCCTGGACCGAGTGCGACGTCGCGGTGCACACCGGTCAGGCGGTCGTGCGGTGGGCCGAACCCGAGGACGTCGTCGAGGCCCCGGCGGAGAGCCCGGAGGGCCGTGGCGGATACGCAGGGTCGTGGGGGCGCGCGGTGTCGCGGATGGCGTCGTCCTGGTGGGCGTCGCGGTCGTCGCGGCCGCCGCCGCACCGCTGGGCGCCGGGGACCGCGGGCCCGCCGCACGAGGTGCTGCCCGATCCACAGCCGTGGGACCCCGATCTCGCCGAGTGGGCGGTGCCCCGCGCGGTGCTCGGCACCGTGCTCCGCGAGCTGGGCGCCGCCGTCGCCACCCGTGGGCACGAGCTGCGCCCGGTGCGGGTGCGGTTGGGGCCGGCCGAGAGCGGCCTGCTGCACCCGGCGTCCGGACGGGACACCGCGTACCTGCGGATCCGGAGCCGCGGGCCGGCCGAGGAACCGGTCCGCAGGCTGGCCGGCGCCGTCGTGGAGGACGCCGGCGGGCGACCCTGCTGGACGACCCGGCACGCGTGGGGGCCGGACGAACTGGCCGTCGCCTACCCCGGCTGGGCGGCCTTCGGCGAGGTCCGCGACCGCTTCGACCCGGGCCGGTTGTTCACCGATCCCTACCTGGCCTCGGTGATCGGTCCGTGACAGCGCATACGACCCGGCACACGGGGCTCAGGAGCCGGCGGCCAGCGCCGTCCTGAGCCGGGCGGAGACGGCGCGGACCGCGGCGAGCGCCTCCCGGCGGTCGGCCGTGGTCGGTTCGCCGTCCGCGACGACCTGCTCCCCACCCACCCACACGTCGCGCACCAGGCGGGAACCCCCCGCCCACACCAGGTTCGACACCAGCTGGGCGTCGTCCTCCGGGGCGACGAAGGCGGAGTCGTCGGTGTCCACGTGCACCACGTCGGCCCACCGGCCGGCTTCGAGCACCCCCAGGTCGTCCCGTCCGATCGCGGCGGCGGCGTCGGCGGTGCCCATCAGGAGCACGTCGGCGGCGGTGATCGCGGCGGCGTCGTCGGCGTCGATCCGGGCGAGCAACCCGGCGAGCCGCGCCTGGTGCCACAGGTCCAGGTCGTCGCCGGACGCGGGCCCGTCCGTCCCCAGACCCACCGCCACCCCGGCCCGGCGCAGGTCCAGCAGCCGCGCGGTGCCCGCCGCGAGCTTCGCGTTCGAACCGGGACAGTGCGCGACCGCGACGCCGTGCCGGGCATAGGTGGCGATGTCGGCGTCGGACAGGTGCACCGAGTGCGCGGCCAGGATCCGGCCGCCCAGTGCCCCGTCCGCGTCCAGCATCGCCGGGACGGAGCCGTGCTCGGCGCGCAGGTGGGAGTCCTCACCGCGGGACTCGGCGACGTGGGTGTGCACCAGCGCACCCCGTTCCCGGGCGTGCTCGGAGACCGAGGCAAGCGCGCCGGGCGGGAGCGTGTACGCCGAGTGCGGGCCGTAACCCAGCTCGATCCGGCCGTCCCCGCCCGGGAACAGCCCGTGTGCGTCGATCCGGGCCGACACGTCGTCCCGCATCTGCTCCCAGGTGCCCAGCCGGTCCCAGCCGGGCGCCGCGATGATCCCCGGTGTCAGCACCGCGCGCGACCCGGCGGCCCGGACGGCGTCGGTCAGCGCATCGGTGAAGAAGTACATCTCGACGCTGGTCGTGCAGCCGGTCCGAAGCAGGTCCAGGCAGCCGGCGAGCATCCCGGTGTACACGTCGGACTCGGTCAGCAGCGCCTCGGCCGGCCACACCACGTCGGTCAGCCACGGCATCAGCCCCAGGTCGCCACCCATGCCGCGCAACAGCGACATCGGCGTGTGGCAGTGCGTGTTCACCAGGCCCGGCATGATCAACCCGGGTAACGGCCGCACGACGGCGTCGGTCGCCGGTGCGGCCGCCGCCGGGCCGAAGTACGCGATCCGGCCGGTGTCGTCGACGTCGAGCGCAGCATCGCGGACGACCGGGAAACCCGGCGCGCAGCTGAGCGCGACGGGGGCGGTGAGCCGCTGGAGCACCGCCATCCTCAGCGCCGCTCGAGCAGGGAGCGCAGCGAGCGGAACGGCGGCAGCCAGGCCCCCTCGTCGGGCAGCGTGTCGAGCGAGACCCGCGGCAGCGGCTCGCGGAAGACCCCGTCGATGTCCTCCAGGTCGAGGAACGAGATCACCTCGGAGGACAGGGCGAACCCGGCGTACTCCCGGAACCCGATCACCGAGACGTCGGTGCCGGACTCGACGAGCTTCTCCAGCGGCTCCTTGAACGCCCGCCCGTCACCGGAGGCGACGACGACGTGGCGCAGCCTGCCCTCGCCGGCGCGCAGGTCGATGTGGGCGAGCATGTCGTCGTCGACGTCGGAGTCCTCGCTGCTCTTCGGCTTGGCGAAGACGGCGAAGCCGACGTTGCGCAGCGCCTCGACCCACGGTCGGACGATCTCGATGCTGCCCGCGGCGACGTTGGTGAACACGCACGCCTCGGCCTCGGCCTCGGGGCCCGCGAGATCGAGCAGCCAGCGGCCGACGGCGTCGAACCGGGGCCGGTACGCCGACGTCGGCCGGGCCCCCAGCAGCGAGCCGAGGCTCATGTCCATGTTCGGGGCGTCCCAGACGAGCAGTACCCGTTCCAGCGGTCCGGTCGGCGCCGTACGCCCTTGCTGGCCCGTCACGGTCCCCGCCCCGCTGTTCATGCGGCGAGCCTAGTCGGGACACGCCGCCGGCCGGTGGCCGCCGGGGTGGGTCAGACTGTCCCGGTGACGACGACGGGAAGTGCCGGCCCGGACGGGCAGCGGATCGCCGAGGACAGCGCGGCGGCGATGCGGGCGGCCGACCGCGCGGCCCGCGCCGCAGGCGTCGAGGTCACGCAGGTGGCGCCGGGCCGCGCGACCGCCACCATGACCGTCGGCGAGGACCATGCGAACGGCCACGGCGTCTGCCACGGCGGGTACCTGTTCCTGCTCGCCGACGCCGCGATGGCGTACGCGTGCAACGCCTACGGTGTCTCGGCGCTGGCCACCGGCGCGGACATCGCCTTCCTGCGCCCGGCCCGCTCCGGAGACGTGCTGACCGCCGAGGCGGTGGAGCGCGCGCTGACCGGGCGGTCCGGGCTCTACGACGTCACCGTCCGCAGCGGTGACGGCACGGTCGTCGCCGAGTTCCGGGGGCGCACCCGGCAGGTACCCGGCCTGGCCCCGCCGCCGCCCGCGTAGCCCGGTCAGATGCGGTGCGGCTCCAGGAACGCGGGCCGCAGGTCGGGATCCGGCTCGTCGTAGTAGCGGTGGAACACCGGGGTCTGCGACCCGGACATCGGCGGCACGATCCAGCTCCAGTCCGCGGGGCAGCGCCGGCCCGCGGCCTCCTCCTTCTCCAGGTGCCGCAGGAACCGCTCGGACTCGGTGTGGTGGTCGGCCATGGTGACGCCGTCGGCGTCGAACGAGTAGGTCACCGCGCGGACTAGCTCGACCATCGCCCGGTCCTTCCACATGGTGCGGACCGAGCGGGTGTCCAGGCCGAGCCGCTTCGCGATCTCCGGCAGCAGGTCGTAGCGGTCCGGGTCGGCCAGGTTGCGGGCGCCGATCTCGGTGTCGAGGTACCAGCCGTTGAACGGCGCGGCCGGGTAGACCACCCCGCCGATCTCCAGCGGCATGTTGCTGATCGCGGGGACCGCGTGCCAGCGCAGCCCGAGCCGGGCGAACCACGGGTGCTCCGGATGGCGCAGCGGGACCTCGTGCACTGCGTCCGGCGGTACGTCGAACAGCCGGGACCGGCCGTCCGTGCCGGTGATCAGCAGCGGCAGCACGTCGAACCGGCCGAGCGGCTGCGGTCGCGGCCAGCCCATTTCGACGACCCGGTCGGTGAAGTCGACCTGGGTGGGGTCACCGACGACGGTGCCGTCCGGGTTGCGGTGGCCGGCGTAGCGCACCAGTTGGTCGTTGCGGATCCGCGGCGCCGGCCGGCCGGGGGCGTCCGGGGCGAACACCGTGATCGTGGACCGGATCCGGCCGCCCCGGGTGGCTGCGCGCAGGTGTCCGATGCTCTCCTGCGCCACGTCCGCCGGGTCGCTCAGGTGGCGCAGGTCGCGGACCTGCAGCGACTGCCAGTAGAGCCGGCCGATGCACCGTGCCGAGTTCCGCCAGGCGACCCGGGCGCCGAACGCGAGCTCGTGCGCGGTGTGGGTGTAGACGCCCCGCCGGTCGATCTCACCCAGCACCTGCCGGAGCCGCTCGCGCAGCGGCACCTCGGGCTTGGTCTCGGCGTAGACCTGGCGGAGGAACTCCTCCGCGGCCTTCGGGTCGACCGGCTGCGGGGCGCGCTCGTCCGGCACGCCCGCGGCCACCGCGTGACCGCCGGAGCGCCCGTGCCCGGTGACCGGGCAGCCCGTGCCGGTCACCGGGGTGCGGGCCGCCGAGCCCGCCGCGGGGACGGCGGTGGTCGCGGCGACGGCGGGGACGGCGGAGACTTCCACCCGGCTGGTGACCATCGCCCCGGTGCTGCGCAACGGGACCGCCACGGTGGCACCCGCCGGAGCCGCCGGAGCTGTCGGAGCCGCGGCGGCCGAGCTGGGGGCGGCACGGCCCGTGCGGCCCGGTGCTGCCGAACCGACGACCGTGGTGGTCTCGGCACCGCCGGCGCGGGACCGGGCCGGGGTCGCCGTGGTGGCGTCGACGGCTCCGGCGAGCGGGACGACCGCGACCGCGCGGGTCGCCGGCTCGGGCGCCGGGTCGGGGTCGTCGGTGGTGCCCGGCGGGGTGTCGCTCGTCCGAGGGGTGGGGCTGGGGCGGAAACCGGCCGGGCGGCGCACCGGCTGGGTCGGTCGCGCGGGCGCAGGCTGGTTGCTCGCGGCGTGCTCCACCGTCGTCACGGGCGTCCTTCGGGAATCACTCGGGCGGGGATACATAGCGGGGGGAGTAATGACCCTAGTCGGTGACTCTCCGTGTGTCACTGGGGGCGGTTCCGTGGTCGGCGACGTACAACAGATCCCGTACCGGGCGTCCCTCGATCCGGGCACGTTCCTCGAACTTCGTGGTAGGACGCCATTCGGGTCGCGCCTGCCAGCCGTCCGGGCCGAGCGGGAATGCGTCGTCCGGTCGAAGGCCGGGCTCCGCGGTGACCACCCTGCGCATCTGCTCGGCGTAGTGCGGCCAGTCGGTCGCCAGGTGCAGGAAGCCACCGGGGACCAGCCGCGACACGGCCAGCCGGGCGAACCCCGGCTGGATCAGCCGCCGCTTGTGATGCCGCCGCTTCGGCCACGGGTCCGGGAAGAAGATCCGGATACCGCTCAGCGATCGGGGCGCGACGGCGCGCTCGAGGAGCTCGACGGCGTCGCCGCGGAGCAGCCGCTGGTTGGTCAGGTCGAGCTGTTCGATCCGCATCAGCAGCTGGGCCAGGCCGGGTTCGTAGACCTCGACGGCCAGGTGGTCGACCGCGGGCTCGGCCGCGGCGAGCGCGGCCGTCGTCTCCCCCATGCCGGGCCCGATCTCGAGCACCAGCGGGGCGTTCCTGCCGAACGCGGCGTGCGGATCCCAGGACGAGCCCGGGCCGCCGACCACCTCGGCCACCTCACCGCCGAGCACCGGCCACAACCGACGCCACGCCGACTCCTGGCCGTCGGAGAGCCGGACCCGCTGATGGACGTAGGAACGGATCCGGGTGTCGTGCGGTCGGTCCGAGGTCAGCGCCCGCTCAGGCACCGGGGGCGTTCCGGCCGGCGGCGGGCAGCCGCACGTGCGCGGTCGCGCCGGGCAGCCGGCCCCGGATGTAGCCGGCGGCGGTGACCCCGAAGCAGGCGACGATCGCCGCGGCCGACGCCGGGTTGCGCTCCTTCGCCTCCCGGATGACACCGGCCGGGAGCACCTTCAGCGTGTAGCTGCTCTCGGTGGACAGCGAGTCCCCGGTGCCGACGACCTTGGAGACGGCCGCCTTGGAGATGCCCTCCGCCCAGCCGCGGCGCAGCAGGTACCGCCAGGAGACCCGGTCGTCGGACACCCGGTGGTCGACCGCGGCCTTCGGCTCGAACAGGATCCGGGGGGTGCGGCCGTCGGCGCTGTAGGCCTGCCGGGCCCGGATGCAGAGCTCGGTCTCCTCGCACCCCAGCGGGTTCCTGCCGATCCGGCCCATGTCCTCGGCGAAACCGCCGACCCGCTTGAACACCTCGGCCCGCAGCGACATGTTGCAGCCCATGAGGTTGCGCATCTCGGCGCGTTCCGTGGGCTGTCCGGTGTAGGTGCAGCCCACCACCCAGTCCAGCTCACCGGTGGCGTCCGGGTCGCCGGGCGCGGCACCGGGCAGTGTGCGCGGGCGGCCGTCCGGCCACTTCGGGTGCGCGATCCCGCCGACGCCGATGACGTCCGGGTCGGCGTAGGGGGCGAGCAGCGCGGCCAGCCAACCGGGGCGTGCGGTGGCGTCGTCGTCGAGGAAGACGACGACCTCACCGGAGGCCAGGTCGAGTGCGGTGTTGCGGGCGCCGGACAGACCCTGGGTGCGGGCGTTGGGCACGACCGTGACGCCGAGCGGGCCGAACTCGCGTTCGGCGCGCTCCAGCAGCCGGTCGTTGTGGTCGACGACGACGATCGTCTCCAGCGGGGTGACGTCCTGGGTCCGCACCGATCGGACGGCCGACGTGATGTCGAACCAACGCTTCTCGGTGTAGACGCAGACGACGACACTGGCCGTGGGCAGGGCGCTCACGATGTACTCGCTCCTCGTGCTGCTGTTCGCGGCGGACCGCGCGGTGGCAGCGCTCTAGCGGGTGTACCCGGACGCCTTGCGGCGCTGCTCCATGCGACGGTGCTCTGCCATCAGGGTACGCAGCACCCGGGTGCCGTCGGCGAAGGTCCGCAGGTTGGTCTCGCCGAACATGCGCTCGCGCTCGACCGACGGCACCTCGGTGATCTTCAGGTCGGCCGCGGCGACCCGGCAGTTGAGCACGGTCTCGATCTCGAAGCCGTCGCCCCAGAGCATCGAACCGTCCTCCGGCTGCGGGGCCGCCGGGTCCGGGAGCTCGAGCTGCGGCAACAGGTCGGCCCAGAAGGCGTTGTAGCCGTAGCAGAGGTCGGAGTACTTCGTGCCGAACAGCCGGTTGGCGACCGTGTTGAGGCCTGCGTTGCCGGACTTGCGCAGCAGCGTGATGTCGTCCGAGCCGCCGCCCTTGCAGAACCGGCTGCCCTTGGCGAAGTCGGCGCCGTTGACCAGGGCGGCGACGAAGCCGGGGATCTCGTTCGGGTCGGCCGAACCGTCGGCGTCGAACATCACCAGCACGTCACCGGTGGCGGCGGTGAAACCGCAGGCCATCGCGTTGCCCTTGCCCTTGCGGGTCTGGGTGATCACCCGGGCCCAGGGCAGCGTGCGGCGGGCGACGGCGACCGTGTTGTCGGTCGAGTTGCCGTCGACCACGATCACCTCGTGCACGGCGGGCCGCACGGCGGCGATGGCCGGGAGCACGATCTCCAGGTTCCGGGCCTCGTTGCGGGTCGGGACGATCACCGACACCGCCGGGTTGGCGCTGCGCCGCGGCGCGGGCCGGGGCCGCGGCCGGCGGAAGCCCTCGGGCCCCTCCGGCTGCGCGGGCGCAGCGGTGCGGGCGACACCGTTCGTCGGTCGGGCAGGACTCGCCGGGAGGGGCGTCTGTCCCGTGCCGGGGCCGGTCTGGGGCCCGGGTCGCGCGGGTGCGCTCGACTCGGGCGTGACGGCCGGGCGGGCGGGCGTAACGGCGCTCACACTTCCTCCATACAGGTCCGCTCTACTCGTTCAACGACGGTGTCACGGTCTGGTTGCGGTTCTCGTGTCGGGCAGCTTCTCGGACCCGACTGTGCAGACGTGCGAACCACCCGGGGGGTTGCTCCGCCGGCCGATTCCTCCGCACCCGGGTGCACGGTCCCGGTCCTCCGGCAGCTCGGGCGACGTCCTCGTCGGGCCGCTGCGCAGTCCTACGCATCCGGCTGTCACCGGGGGGCGTCAGGCTCTCACCATGTCGTCGAGCCGTCGCCGGGCGGACCCTCTCATCGAGCTCCGTCCGCTACTCGCACTGGCCAGGATGGACTGTGCCGCGCACCTGTCGTCGCAGGTCGACGGGATGGTCGAGCAGGTGGCGCAGCGGCCGTCGCGGGCTGCGGACCGGCGCTGGTGGGCGAGCGAGCTGGCCCGGTCGGCCCGGGAGCTCGACGAGGGCTGGTCGCGCCGGGCCGGGCCGCCGGTGCGGCGCGCCGGTGGGGTGCGGGCACTGGGCCGCCCGGGGTCCTCGGTGACGCACATCACTCACGCAGGGTCATCATCGTCCGGCCCGATCCTGGTCGCGGCGGGCCTGGGCGCGGTCCCCGGGGCCGGCGTCCCGCGCTCGCGCCGGAGGGCCCCGGTCCCCGGGGCACCCGGATCGGGGACGCTCGGCCTGCTCGTCCCCGGGCTGGCGACCGGGACGCTGCTGCCGGGCGCATGGCTGTCCGGGCTGCTGGGTGCGGGGCGGTTCCTGCCCGCCGCCGGGCCCGGTGTGCTGCTCGTGCTGTCCGGGCTCGCGCTGCTCGGCGGGGCCGGCGTCGCGCTCCGGGTGCGTTCGGCCCGGGCCGCCCGCGCGCGGGAGATCGCGCACCGGGTGCGGGCCGCGGTCCTCGGCGCCGCCGACCGGGAGCTGATCCGTCGGACCCTGGACGCGGAACTCGCCGTCGGGGGCCGGCCGGGGCCGTGGCACCGGACGCCGCGCCCTGCGGCATGAGGTGGCGGGCGGAGCGGGTGCCGCGGCGAGCGGGCTCACCCGGAGCCGGAGCCGGGACCGGTCGGGCCCGGTGGTGCGGTGCGTGCGGTGCGGTGGTCGTGCCGGTCGCCGGCTCACCCGCGGCGCGGTGGCCGTGGGGGACGTCCGGGGTGGTGGTCGGTTCGGCAGCCGCCGCGCCGTGGTGGAACTCGGTGGAGGTCGCGCGGGCTCCGGCCGGCCCGGACCGGGGGCCGGCCCCCGGCGGGGCGGTGCCGGTCACCGGCCCGGCCGCCCGGGACACCGACGGCGACGGCCTGCCGGACACGCTGGTCCTCGACGGGCCGGCGGGGGCGTCGTTCTGGATCGACCTGGACGGCGACGGCCTGGCCGACCGGTCGATCGTCCCGGTACCGGCCGACCCGGGGATGTCGCTGCCCGGCGTCGGCACCGAGGATCTCGTCGCCGACGATCTCGCCGACCGGTGACCGGGGTCAGTCCCCCGGCTGCTCGGACGGGGTGCGGGCCTCGTTCTCCGGGGCCGCCGGGCCACCACCGCGCCGGAACCGGCCGGGGCCGCGGCGCTGCTCGGCGATCTTCTGGTCGATCTCCGCGGACACTGCCTGCTGCCGGCGCCGTTCCCGGATGCGCAGCAGCACCAGCATCGACACCCCGTAGGCGATGCCGACGAGCAGGAGCACCACGCCGATCTTGAACACCACGGTCTGCGCGGTGCCCGCGTCCGCCGGGACGTCGATGACCGAGATCATCCCGAGCACGCCGAGCGTCAGCAGGTGGAACAGCACCACCAGCAACCGGTTGATGGAGTGGGCGCTCTCCTTGTTCTGGAAGACGTCCTCCAGGAACGGTTGGCCGGAGCGCAACAGGATCTGGCCGACACCGACCGTGATCAGAATGCCGATCACGACCAACGTCAGGTAGCTGGCGGTTCCCTCCACAGTGGGCCCCTCCCCGTGCGTGAGCAGGGTCCGAGCCTACCCTGAGCGACCGCTTCGACGCGCTGCGCGCGCGGATGGTTCACCGGTTAGGACCGGTCGGCGATCAGCTGCCTCAGCCGGGCGTGCAGTTCCTCGGGCGAGACCTCACCGGTGAGCGGCGCCCCGGTGAGGGTGCGCAGGTAGAGGCCGTCCCCCACGAGCTGCACCAGCCAGGAGAGCACCGGGTCGCCGACCTCCTCGCGCAGCGCCGCCAGGCCGTCGGCGTCGACCGCGGCGAGTGCCTCCCTGGCGGGGGCCCCGGCCGCGCTGCCGTCGGCGATCCGCAGTGCGGCCAGGTAGGTGCGGGTCAGCCCGACCGGCGACTCGCCACCGGGGACCGAGGTCCGCAGGTAGTAGGCGACGGCGCCGTCGGGGTCGCTGCGCATCCGCTCGGCGTCCAGGGCGCTGCGCTCGCGGAGTCGGTCGAGCAATCCGCCGACCAGCGACTCCTTCGAGGAGAAGTGGTAGAGCAGTCCGCCCTTGGAGACCTCGGCACTGGCCGCGACGGCGTCCAGCGTGGCCCCGCCGGGTCCCTGCTCGATCAACAGCGTCTCGTACGCGTCGAGCACCCGGTCGCGGGCCGGTGGTCCTGCGTTCCGCCGCTCCGCCATTCGCGAAGGCTACCCACGCGCCCACCGGTGCTTCCGGCCACAGGTCCTTCGCGATCGGTGGACTGTACCGTCTGGACGGTATATAGATGTACCGTCTGGACGGTAAATCGCCGTTACCACCCGAGGAGGAGAAGACGATGTCGCGGCCCGAGGTCACCACGAACCCGGAGACGAGGCCCGGCCCGCGTGCATGGCTCGCACTGGCCGTACTGGTGATCCCGACCCTGCTGGTGTCGATCGACAACACGGTGCTCGGTGTGGCGCTGCCGGAGCTCAGCGCCGCGTTGAGCCCGGACGCCTCGACGCTGCTGTGGGTCGTCGACATCTATCCACTGGTGCTGGCCGGGCTGCTGGTCACGATGGGCACCCTGGGCGACCGGATCGGCCGCCGCCGGCTGCTGATGATCGGTGTGGCGGGCTTCGGCGTCGTCTCCCTGGCCGCGGGGTTCGCGACCTCCGCCGGGCAGCTGGTCGCCGCCCGCGCGCTGCTCGGCGTGTTCGGCGCGATGCTGATGCCCTCGACGCTGGCGCTGCTGCGCACCGTGTTCGTCGACCGGGTGCACCGGCGCCTCGCGCTCGCGGTGTGGGCGACCGGTTTCGCCGCGGGAGCCGCGCTCGGCCCGATCGTGGGCGGGCTGCTGCTCGAGCACTTCTGGTGGGGCTCGATCTTCGTGATGAGCGTGCCGCCGATGGCGCTGCTGCTCGTCGTCGCCCCGTTCCTGCTGCCGGAGTCGCGTGAGCGCACCCCGGGCAAGCTCGACCTGGTCGGCGTGCTGCTGTCCCTGCTCGCCATGGGCCCGCTGGTGCTGGCGGTCAAGCTGCTCGGCTCCTCCGGGTTCGGACCGGGTGCCGTGGTATCGGTGCTGGTCGGTGTGGGGGCCGCCGTGGCGTTCGTGCTGCACTACCGGCGGCGCGTCCGCAACGGCTCCGACCCGTTGATCGACCTGGAACTGTTCGCCCGCCCGGTGCTGCGCTACAGCGCGCTGGCCAACGCGACGACCATGTTCGGCCTGACCGGTCTGCTGTTCTTCGCCGCGCAGTACCTGCAGCTGGTGCTCGGTTCGTCGCCGCTGGAGGCGGGCCTGCTCCTGCTGCCCAGCTTCCTGGTGACGATCGTGGCCGGGCTGGCCGCCGCGCGTCTGGCCCGCCGGTTCGCACTGCACCAGCTCGTGTCGGTGGGCCTGGCGCTCGTGCTCGCCGGCTTCGTGGTCAGCCTGTTCCTGCAGGTCGACTCGGCGGTGCTGCTGCTGACCACGGCCGCGGTGCTGATCGGTGCCGGGATCGGCCTGTCCGAGACCGTCACCAACGACGCGATCCTCGCGGCCGCGCCCGCGGAGAAGGCGGGTGCCGCGTCCGCGGTGTCGGAGACGGCCTACGAGGTGGGCGCGGTGTTCGGCACCGCGGTCGTCGGTGGCGTGCTCTCGGCGGTGTACCGGAGCACGGTCGTGCTGCCCGACGGGGCCCCGGCGGCGGCGGGCGAGACGCTCGGCAGCGCCGTCGACGCCGCCGGGTCGCTACCCGCGGGGCCGGCCGCCGAGCTGCTGGCGTCGGGCCGGGAGGCGTTCGTGAGCGGCGTCGATCTCGCGGCCGGCGTGGCCGCGGTGATCGTCGCGGTGGTGCTGGTGACGGCGGGGTTCGGGCTGCGTCGTGCGCACCGGGCCGTGCTGGCCGCCGGGGCGTCGGGGATCGCGGAGCCTGCGCTGCAGCGGTCCGGCCGGTGATCCGGCCCCGGGTGCGGGTCCCCGGGGCACAGCGGTCGCGGCCACGGATCGTGGGCACGCCGACAGCGCTGCGTCGCCCGGCTGGTTGACTACACCGGACAGCCGGGCGACGCCGTGGGAGACATCCGTGCCGTACGAGGTGGTCAGTGCTTACACGCTGGTGCTGGGTGGTGGACGTGAGGAGCCGGGCTCGGCCGTGGGCGCCGCCGAGCCCGAGGTCTCGGTCCACACCACTGCCGAGGACGCCTGGCGGGCACTGGACGCCGGTATCCGCGAGCGCTGCGGGATGCGGCCCCGGCCCCGGCGCCGCATCGACCCGGACGCGGTCGTGCGGCTCGCCGACGCGTGGCGGGCGGCAGACCCGGTGGCGCGCTACTGGAACGTCACCGCGCACCGGCTGCCGATCATGGTTCCGGAGTTCGCCCGGCCCCCGGGAGAGGGCGTCCGCACCCACTTCGGCACGCAGAATGCGTAACTTCGTTCGGGCGAGGCGTTGAATCGGACCGTTCCGACGTCGCAGATGTAGTTCGACCGGGGACTGCTGGCGCAATTCCGCCAATCGTCATGAGGTGTCGGCGAATCCGTCGACCGCCTCGGGTTGCGTTCGTGTGACATGCCCGTCACCAGGAAGGACTCCGGCCGCCCCGGCGGGCTTCTGTATCGATTTACATGATCGGTGCTGTGCCTGACCTCTCAAGCGGTGGCATGGGTGAGGCTCCATTTCGCGGGTAACCTCGCATTACACCTTTTCCCGCACAGGCCCGTGCCGATGATCGGTACGGGCTCGTAAGACTTCCCCGGGTAGCGGGCCGGGGGCCGGCGAGGAGAACAGGACGACATGACTGCAGCCACCGTTCCGGGAACCGACAAGGCACCGACCACCAACCAGTCCGTCGTGGCCTGGGTGCAGGAGATCGCCGAGCTCACGTCTCCGGAGCGGGTCGTCTGGTGCGACGGGTCGGACGAGGAGTGGACCCGGCTGACCGACCAGCTGGTCGAGGCGGGAACCCTGACCCGGCTGGCGAAGAAGCCGAACTCGTTCTACGCCGCCTCGGACCCCGACGACGTCGCGCGGGTCGAGGAGCGCACCTTCATCTGTACCGAGACCGAGCGCGCCGCCGGGCCGACCAACAACTGGCAGCCCCCGGCCGAGATGAAGCAGACCATGACCGAGCTCTACCGGGGCTCGATGAGGGGCCGGACGCTCTACGTCGTCCCCTTCTGCATGGGTCCGATCGACTCGGACGACCCGAAGATCGGTATCGAGATCACCGACTCCGAGTACGTCGTCATCTCGATGCGGATCATGACCCGGATGGGCGCGAGCGTCGTCCCGCTGCTCGACGCCGCCGGCGAGAGCTGGGTGCGTGCCCTGCACTCCATCGGTGCCCCGCTGGAGGAGGGCCAGGCCGACGTCCCCTGGCCGTGCAACGAGACCAAGTACATCAGCCACTTCCCGGAGACCTGGGAGATCTGGAGCTACGGCTCCGGTTACGGCGGCAACGCACTGCTCGGCAAGAAGTGCTACGCGCTGCGGATCGCCTCGGCGATGGCGCACGACGAGGGCTGGCTCGCCGAGCACATGCTGATCCTCAAGCTGATCAGCCCGGAGGACAAGGCGTACTACGTGGCCGCCGCCTTCCCGAGTGCCTGCGGCAAGACCAACCTCGCGATGCTGCAGCCGACCGTCCCGGGCTGGCGCGCCGAGACCGTCGGTGACGACATCGCGTGGATGCGTTTCGGTGAGGACGGCCGGCTCTACGCCATCAACCCCGAGTTCGGCTTCTTCGGGGTCGCGCCGGGTACCAACTGGAAGACCAACCCGAACGCGATGCGCACGATCGAGCAGGGCAACGCGCTGTTCACCAACGTCGCGCTGACCGACGACGGCGACGTCTGGTGGGAGGGCCTCGAAGGGGACCCGCAGCACCTGATCGACTGGAAGGGCAACGACTGGACGCCGGAGTCGGGCACCGACGCCGCGCACCCGAACTCGCGCTACACCGTGCCGATCTCGCAGTGCCCGGTGGTCGCCCCGGAATGGGACGACCCGAAGGGTGTCCCGATCTCGGCGATCCTGTTCGGCGGTCGCCGCAAGACCACGATCCCGCTGGTCACCGAGGCGCGCAGCTGGCAGCACGGAACCTTCATGGGCGCCACCATGTCCTCGGAGAAGACCGCCGCCGCGGCCGGTGGGCTCGGTCAGGTCCGGCGTGACCCGATGGCGATGCTGCCCTTCCTCGGCTACAACGTCGGCGACTACTTCGCGCACTGGGTGAACATCGGCAAGGGTGCCGACGCCGACAAGCTGCCGAAGATCTTCTACGTCAACTGGTTCCGCCGGGGCGACGACGGCCGCTTCCTGTGGCCCGGTTTCGGTGAGAACAGCCGCGTCCTCAAGTGGTGCATCGAGCGGCTGGAGGGCAAGGCGGCCGCCGTCGAGACCCCGATCGGCTACGTGCCCACCACCGACCAGATCGACCTGGAGGGCGTCGACGCCGACCCGGCCGACGTCGCGGCGGCACTGGCCGTCGACGTCGAGGAGTGGAAGGCGGAGATCCCGCTGATCGAGGAGTGGTTCGCCAGCATCGGTGGCGACAACCTGCCGTCCTCCATCCGCGACGAGTTCGAGGCGCTCAAGCAGCGCCTGGGTGCCTGAGCGACCCTGACCGGACACCGAGCCCCGGCGGCCGACGGCCGCCGGGGCTCGGTCACGCCCGGCCCCCGCCCGGTGACGGAGCGAGATTTCACGCCGATGGAGCAGTGCCCGGCGTGGCCCCGTCACCCAGTGTGGACGCCGGAGGTTGTGCGGGTCGTGTCGCCGGGGAGTTCCGCGAGGTCGGAGCGCCGTGGCCGTCCGCCGGGTAGCCTCCGGGAGGACCGGCACGGGCGTGCCGCCGAGTTGTCGTGTGCCCGTTCGGGTTCCCGTCCGTCGCGGATCGTGATCGCGAACGGCGGTGGGCCGGACGGAGCAGGCGGCGAGGCGGAACGCCGGGCGCGCCACGGCGATACACACCGTGAGCGCCGTCCCCGGTACGGCGTTGCTGGTACGGCGGAGGTGTGAGCGAGATGCTGGATGTCCGGGTGTCCGAGGGCACGGACACGGAGGCGCTCGTCGCGTTCGTCGAACGGTTGGCGGGCAGTGGGCGCGGTGGGCCGGCGGTACGGGCCGCGACGACGCGAATCGTCGGCGACGTACGGGCCGAGCGGGTGCCGGCGGGTCTGCGGATCCTGTCCGGCTCACTGAACTCTCCGGTGCCCCCGCGGCCCCGGCCCACAGGCGACGAGATCGAGACCCTGGCCGGGGTCCTCGGTGAGGAACCGCTGGTGGTGCTGTCCGACACCGGCACCGACGAGCTGGCGCGGGCGCTGGCCGTGCTCACCGATCAGGGCATGCGGATCCTGCTGACCGGGACGGACGCCGAACGGCTCGCCGCGGTGCGCGCCGCGCTTCCCGGCTCCGTCGCCGGGCGGCTCGTGGACCGGCTGCCCGGTGTGTCCTCGGCCGACCTGCGCCGGCTGCGCCGGCTGCTGGCCACGGTCGGGCGTGACCGGTCGGCCCGGACCGACCAGGAGCTCCCGCCGGAGGACGCGCTGCCCGCCTACACCGAGGTGCTCGCCTGTTGCCGGCGTGCCGACCGGATCGTCGACGGCACCGCGGGGGACGGCGGTGCCGAGGCACGGGTGATCCCCGGCCTGCTCCGTGACCTCGACGCCGAGCGCCGCGCGGCCGTCACCCAGGTCGCCCGCGCGGTCGTCGGTTCGCTCGGGTCGCTGGCCGGCGGGATGGACGCCGCCAGGCTGCGCGAGGTCGTCGGCCGGCTGGTGCACGGCGGGCTCCGCGCCGAGTTCGAGTCACTGCAGGGGCTCGCTGCCCGCCAGCGCGACGACCGGGTGCGGTTCGCCGCCGGTCCGCCGGTGCAGGTGCGCTCACCGCTGCCCGAGGGCGGCGACGACGTGATCCGGCACTATCTCGACTTCCTCGAGGGCGGTGGCCGCAGCCGGTCCTACTTCCGCGCGCAGCCACAGCGCGACGCCGAGCCGATGCTGGAGCACTTCCGGGTCGCCGGCGCCGAGCCGCACACCTACGACCACATCGCCGCGATCGTCAACCACCTCGACCTGGCCCGGCGGGACGACGAGATCGCGCGGCTGTGCTCGGTGCTCGGGCTGCCGATCCCCCGGTCCGCCGACGACCTGCCGGAGCTGACCGACATCCTGGACCGGATCGCCGCGACCGCCCGCTCGGTCGGAGCGCTGCGGCACGACGTGCTGTTCCTGCAGCAGAACTCGCCGGTCTCGGTGCCCGACCTGGCGACCGCGGAGCGGGTCGCCCGGGCCATCGTCGACTACGACGAGCACGGCGACCCGGCCGAGGCGGCCGACGAGCTGGAGCGGTTCGCGCAGGCCTGCGAGGGATCGGTGCCGTTCGGGGCGATGGCACCGGAGCACACGGCGGCCGTCGCGGCCATCCGGACGCACGACCCGGAGGCCTACGCGGCGGCGCTGGACGAGCTCGGCCGGGCGCGCCGCGAGGTCGCCGACCGCCACGAGCTGGAGCGGCTGCTGACCGAACTCGCCGGGACCCACCGGGACCTGGCCCGGGCCTGGGCGGCGGACGCGGCACGCGGCGCCCGCGGGTTCGGCCTGATCGCGGTGTCCGCCACGGACGACCTGCTCGCCGCCCTCCCGCCCGCCGACTCGACCGACCTCGTCGTGGTGCTCGGTACCGGATCGATGCAGGCCGACGGCCTGCTGCTCACCGCGGCCGCGCCGCGGATGCTCGCCGTCGTCGGGGACGAGCCGCGGGCCGAGTCGTCCGGCACCACCCTGCTCGAGGTGCTGAACCAGGCCTCGGCCCGGTTCCTGCGGGGCACCGGCATGGCCGCGGACGACACCGCCGAGGAGGAGCCGGTGGCGGTCCCGGCGGTACCGCCGGCGTCGTCGGTGCCGGCGCAGTCCGGTCCGGTCGACCCGCGGACGGGCCCCGAGGTGCCCGCACCGCGCTCGGCGTCGGCACCGGAGGACCAGGAGCTGCGACCCTCGGCCCCGTCGGCGATGGCCCCGGCCGCCCGCCCGGCGGGCGACGAGCGCTAGGAACTCAGCTCGACCCGACCGCGCGGATGCCGTCCGCCACCCGGTCGAGCAGGACGAACGGGTCGTCGGCCGGGGGCTGCACGCGTTCCCACCGGCCGTCCGAGCCGGCCGGTGCGGGCAGGTACAGCGTCCACCGGCCGGGTTCCGGGTCGTCGGCCCGCAACCGGGCCAGCGACGTGGACGACCAGGCCGCACCCAGCTCGGGGAACGCGGGTGGTCTGCGATCGAGGATCGTGACGGTGCCACCGGCCGTGGTGTAGCCGATCCGGCGGCGGTCGCGCTGCGATTCGGGGACGAGCCCCGCACACCACGACGCGAGCTGCTCGCGCACTTGCTCCGGGACTCCCATGCGGGCACATGGTCCCCGATCCGGATCCGTCCGGAAAGTCCCTCTCCGGTCGCAGGCCTCCACCGGAGGTCGCAGGCGCGGCTGGGCACCCGCGCCCGATGTGCCGCGGACGCACGGTCACGAGGCTGGGACCCGGGACGACCGGTGGCGAACGAGCCGCCGGCGCCACGACGGGAGGACAACCGGATGCACCGGGTCGGGACCAGCTCACGTGGTCGGAGGGCGTCGGCGCTGTTCATAGCAGTGCTCGTCGCGCTGCTCGTGATCGTCGGATGCGCCGCTCCACCACCGTCTGCCGACGTGGTCCCGGGGACACCCCCGGCCACAGCGGAGCCGACCCGCGCCGACGTCGACGCCTGGCTGGACGGCCTGCTCCCGGCGGCACTGGAGCGCTCCGGCATCGCCGGGGCCGCGGTCGCGGTGGTGCACGACGGCGAGCTGCTCACCGCGCGCGGTTTCGGGCACGACGGGCGCGGGCCGGTGGATCCGGACCGCACCCTGTTCCGGGTCGGCTCGGTGTCCAAGGTGGTCACCGCGATCGCCGTCCTGCAGCAGGTCGAGCAGGGCCGGATCGACCTGGACGCCGACATCCGGCAGTACCTGGACTTCCCGCTGCCGCTGCGGTTCGACCCGCCGGTCACGATGCGCCACCTGCTGACCCACACCGCGGGTTTCGAGGAACGCATCCGTGGCCTGATCACGCACGGCGGGGCCGCCCCCGACCTGCGGACGACGCTCGCCACCGAACCCCCGGAGCAGGTCTTCGCCCCGGGCACGACGCCCGCCTACTCCAACTACGGCTACGCACTCGCCGGCTACGTGGTGGAACGCGTCACCGGCGTCGGTTTCGACGAGCAGGCCCGGCGCGCGGTGCTGGAGCCCGCCGGGATGACCTCCTCGACGTTCGCCCAGCCGCTGCCGGAGGTGCTGCGCGACCGGATGTCGGCGGGGTACCCGAGCACGGACCTGCCCGCGATGCCGTTCGAGACGATCGGGGCCGCCCCGGCGGGTTCGCTGACCGCGTCCGCGACCGACATGGCGAGGCTCGTCCGGGCGCTGCTCGACGAACCCGGCGCCGGAGCCCTGCTCGGCCCGGAGACGGCCGAGCTGATGCGCTCCCCCGCACTCGGCCCGGACACCCTGGGCACCCTGGCCGAGGGCCCACGGATGACGCTGGGGATGTTCGACGAGAGCCGCAACGGCCGGTCGGTGCTCGGTCACGGTGGTGACACCACGCTGTTCCACTCCCACCTGCAGGTCTACCCTGCCGAACGGGCCGGGGTCTTCGTCTCGTTGAACAGCACCGGGCGGGGTGGGATCGACACCCTGGAGATCCGTGACGCGCTGCTCGAGGGGTTCGCCGACCGTTACCTCCCGGCGGCCGTCGACCCGTCGCTCCCCGCTCCGGCCCCGGCCGCCGAGTCGTCGGCCGAAGCGGTGGCCGGGAGGTACGAGTCCACCCGGGCGTCGTACAGCACCTTCCTGTCCGTGCTCGGTCTGTTCGGGCAGACCGTGGTGACGGCCCGCCCGGACGGTGCGCTGCTCGTCTCCCCGGGGCCCGGGAGCCTTCGCCCGGTGGCGTACCGGGAGATCGGGCCCGCGCTCTGGCAGGAGGTCGGCGGGCAACGGGTGCTGAGCACCCGGACCAGCGGGGACCGGGTCACCGAGATCGGCTTCGGTTCCGCCTTCACCCTGCAGCGGGTCGGCCCGTTCCGGGACGCGTCGATCGCCGTCCCGGTGCTCGCGGTGTCCGTCGCCCTCCTGCTCGTGGGCCTGCTCGCCCGGCCGGTCGGGGCGCTGCTGCGCCGCGGCCGTACCCCGGTCCGGCCGGTGCGTGGCCGGACCGACCGGATCCTGGACCTGGCGACCCGGTTCGCGGCCGGGTGCGCACTTCTCGCGGCGGCCGGGTGGGTGGGCGTGGTGAGCATGATCAGCGGTTTCGCCGACGTGCCGGTACCACTGCTGTACGGACTGCAGGCGGCACAGTGGATCGCCCTGAACGGGACGCTGGTCGCGGCGGCGGGGGTCGTCACCGCCGTGCGCGGTGGCGCGGGCCGCCGGGTGGTCGCGGGGCGGGTCGGTCTGCTGCTCGGCCTGGCCGGCACGGGCACGATCGCGATCGCGTTCGGACTGCTGTCCGGTGTCGGGTACTGATCCGTGCCGCACGCCGAGCTGCGGGTGCCGGGCCGTGCCGGATGCCCGGGTGCCGGGTGCCCGGGCTGTGCCGGGTGCCCGGCTGTCGGGCAGTCGGCCGCCGGGCACCCCGTCCCGGATACTGGGCCCGTGAACCGACCCTCCGCCGGGCCGGAACCCGGTCCCGCCCGGGGCCGGTTGCCCGAACGGATCGACGCGCTGCTCACCGTCGTCGGACTGACCGGGCCGTTCCGCAGGGACTGCGCCCTCGGGGTGCTGGTGGCCGGGCTGATGGCGCTCGCGGTCGGGCTGGTGCAGACCGGGATCGAGCCGGGCGCCCGCTTCGACGACCCGGCCCGGCTCGCGCTCCTGCTGGTGCTCACCACCGCACAGGGACTGCTGCTGGCACTGCGCCGGACCGCACCGGTGCTCTGCCTGGCCCTCGTCGTCACCCTGCAGGTCATGGTGTTCGCGGCGGTCCCGGCCGAGCTGGTCGTGCGCGGCCCGGCGCCGCTGGTCGCGGCCTACACCTGCGGGGTGCTGCTGGCGCCGCGCCGGGCCGCCCGGCTGGTGGCGACGGCTGCGGCGGTCGAGTCGATCGGGTTCGTCGCGCTGTTGTTGCCGGTCCCGTCGGTCGGTGCGCTGCTGCTGCCGATGTCCACCCAGCTGGCGTCCGCGGCCCTCGGTTACGGGGCGGCCACGCTGATCGGGGCCTACGTCGCGGCGCGGCGTGGTTACGTGGCGCTGCTGCGGGCCCGCGCCGCGGAGGCGGAACAGGCGCAGCGCACCCGGGCCGACGAGGCCGTCCGGCGGGAGCGGACCCGGATGGCCCGCGAGCTGCACGACATCGCGGCCCACCACCTGTCCGGGATGGTCGTGCAGGCGGCCATGGTGGAACGGCTGGTCGACCGGGACCCGGACCAGGCGCGCCGGATCACCGGCCGGGTCCGGGAGCAGGGCCGGGAGACGCTGCGCGACCTGCGGATGGTGGTGGGTGCGCTGCGCGATCCCGGGACCACCGCTCCGGCCCCGCAGGACGAGGCGCCGGTGCCCGGCCTCGCCGCCCTCGACCGGCTCGTCGCGACCACCCGCGAGCTGGGTACCCGGGTCACCGTGGAGCGGCGCGGCGAGCTCCCGGAACTTCCGCCGATCGCCGACGTCACGGGTCACCGGGTGGTGCAGGAGGCGCTGGCGAACGCCCGCGAGCACGCGCCCGGCGCCGGTGTCCGGATCGTGCTGGAACACGTCGCGGACGAGCTGCGCATCGAGATCGTCGATGATGGCCCGGCCGGTGCGGGCGTCGCACCGGACCGGCCCGCCGGGCCGGGCCGGGATCGCGGTTTCGGCCTGGTCGGCATGCGGGAACGGGCTCAGCTGGTCGGGGCGCGGTTCGAGGCGGGGCCGACCGGGGCAGGAGGGTGGCGGGTGTTCCTGGCGCTGCGGGTGGAACCGGAGGTGGCCCTGTGATCAGGGTGTTGCTGGTCGACGACCAGGCCGTGGTGCGGGCCGGGTTCCGGATGTTCCTGGAGCTGGCCAGCGACATCGAGGTCGTCGGCGAGGCCGCGGACGGCGCGGAGGCGCTGCGGCTGGCCCGACGGCTCGCTCCCGACGTCGTGTGCATGGACGTCCGGATGCCCGGCGGCAACGGCCTGGTCGCGACCCGCGAGATCGTCGCCGGTGAGCCACCGGTGCCCGCGGTCCTGGTGGTGACCACGTTCGACCTCGACGAGTACGTGTTCGGGGCGCTGGAGGCCGGGGCCAGCGGCTTCGTCCTCAAGGACACCGACCCGGACGACCTGGTGGGAGCGGTCCGCCGGCTCGCCGCCGGGCACGGTCTGGTCGACCACACCGTGACCCGGCGGGTGATCTCCGAGTTCGCCCGGCGCCGTCCGGCCGTGGAACCGGCCGACGGGCCGGTCGCGGACCTGACCCCGCGCGAGACCGAGATCGTCCGGCTGCTGGCCGGTGGCCTCTCGAACGCCGAGATCGCCGCCGAGCTCGTCGTCGAGACGAGCACGGTGAAGTCCCATCTGGGCCGGGCCATGACGAAGATCGGCGCCCGGGACCGGCTGCAGACCGTGGTGTGGGCCTACCGGACCGGCGTCGCGACACCGGGCTGACCGGTCCGCACCCGGTAGCGTCGCCGTCCATGGCACAGCAGCACGAGGTCAGCCGGTTCGGACACGTCGATCCCGACGGGCTCCCGCCGGACCTGGCCGAGCGGATCGGCGCGATCGCCGAGAAGTCGGGGTTCGTACCCAACGTGTTCCGGGCGCTCGGCAGGCGGCCCGCCGAGCTCCGCGCGTTCCTGGACTACCACGACGCCCTGATGGAGCCCGCCCCCGACGCGGGCGGGTTGTCGAAGGCGGAGCGTGAGCTCGTGGTCGTCGCCACCTCGGGCGCGAACAGCTGCACGTACTGCGTGGTCGCGCACGGCGCGATCCTGCGTATCCGCTACCGGGACCCGGAGATCGCGGACCGGGTCGCGACCAACCCGTACGCGGTGGAGCTGTCCGATCGGGAGCGGGCGATCGTGGATCTGGCGCTGCTCGTGGCGCGGGAGTCCGAACTGCTCGGCGAGGCCGACCTCGACGCCGCCAGGGACGCCGGGCTGACCGACGACGAGATCTGGGACATCGGCGCCATCACCGCGCTGTTCGCGATGTCGAACCGGCTGGCGCACCTGACCGCGCTCCGCCCCAACCCGGAGTTCTTCCTGATGGGGCGGGTTTCGCGAGGTTGAGGCGGGGAACTTCCTGCCCGTAACGCAGTGTTCCCCTACCGTGGGCTCGACAGCCCGCGGCACGCCGTGCTGCCGCGTCCCGTCTCGGAGGTCCTTCACGATGTCCCTGTTCCGACGACTCGCCGTCCTGGCCGGTGCGGCCGAGGCCGCCCGCCGCTACGCCCGCTCGAACCCGGACAAGGCCGGGAAGGCGCTGGACTCGGCCGCCCAGTTCGTGGACAAGCAGACCGGCGGCAAGTACACGAACCAGATCGCCGGCGTCGCCCGCAAGGCGAAGGACGTGGCCGGGATCCCGCAGCCCGGCTACGGCTACGGGACGCCCGGCACCACCCCGCCGTCGCCGACGCCGCGTCCGGGCAACGGGCAGCAGCCCGGCGGGCCTGCGCAGCCGCCCGCCTTCCCGCCGCCGAACCCCGGTAACCAGCAGGGTTCCTGAGATCGTTCGGCCCCGGCACCGCGACGGTGCCGGGGCCGTCGCATGTGGACACCCGGTCGATCGGGCCGCACGAGCTGTCCTGGCGCCCGATCCCGTGCCAGGATCGGGGACGACGCACGAGCGTCGTCGACCCGCCCACCCGTGCGGGCACGGCGCCGACACCGCCGGCCGGCCACCCCGGCGCGGCGAGACCGAGGAGGTACGCCGTGGAGGAACCGCAGGCGTGGGTACCGGGGGATCCACGGTCGCGGCCCAGCCGTGACCAGGTCGTCGCCGGGTTGAAGGGGACGGACGAGGGCGGGGTCGAGCTCGTCCAGCTGCTCACGCCCGAGGGCGAGCGGGTGCACCACGAGCACTTCGACCGCTACATCGCCGACGTGACCCTCGACGACCTCACGTCGCTCTACCGGGACCTGGTGCTGGTCCGGCGGGCCGACCGCGAGGGGAACTCGCTGCAGCGCCACGGCGAGCTCGGTATCTGGGTCCCGCTGCTCGGCCAGGAGGCGGCGCAGGTCGGCTCCGGGCGGGCGCTGCGCCCGTCCGACATGTGTTTCCCCAGCTACCGTGAGCACGGCGTCGCCTGGACCCGCGGGGTGGACCCGACCGAGCTGCTCGGCATCTTCCGGGGGACCGACCACGGCGGCTGGGACTTCGCGGCCCGCCGCTTCCACCCGTACACGATCGTGATCGGCAACCAGTGCCTCAACGCCGCCGGTTACGCGATGGGCCAGCGGTTCGAGTCGAAGGTCGGCGACCGGGAGACCGGCGAGGCCACGATCTGCTACTTCGGTGACGGTGCCACCAGCCAGGGCGACGTGCACGAGGGCTTCGTCTGGGCCGCCGCCTACGACGCGCCGCTGGTCTTCTTCTGCCAGAACAACCAGTGGGCGATCTCGGTCCCGTTGGAGCGCCAGACCCGGGTGCCGCTCTACCAGCGCGCCCGCGGTTACGGGTTCCCCGGTGTCCGGGTGGACGGCAACGACGTCCTCGCCTGTCTCGCCGTCACCCGTTGGGCGCTCGACGAGTGCCGGACCGGCAACGGGCCGGTGCTGATCGAGGCCTACACCTACCGGATGGACTCGCACACCACCTCCGACGACGCCACCCGCTACCGGCTGGCGGACGAGGTGGAGCTGTGGAAGCTGAAGGACCCGATCGAGCGGGTCCGGGTGCACCTGGCCCGGCGGCACGGGGTCGACCAGGGCTTCTTCGACGCCGTCGACGCCGAGGCGAACGAGCTGGGTGAGCGGCTCCGCGCGTTCTGCCGCTCCATGCCGCAACCGGGCCCGGAGCGGATGTTCTCCGAGGTCTACGCGCAGGCGTCCCCGCTGGTCGAGCAGCAGCGCGAGGAGTACCTGGCCTACCACGCCTCCTTCGCGGACGAGGGGGGACGGCCGTGAGCACCACGACGATGGCCAAGGCCCTCAACGACGGGCTGCGGGCCGCGATGGAGCGCGACCCACGGGTCCTGATCATGGGTGAGGACGTCGGCCGGCTCGGCGGCGTCTTCCGGATCACCGACGGCCTGCAGAAGGACTTCGGCGAGCAGCGCGTGCTGGACACGCCGCTGTCGGAGTCCGGCATCATCGGCGCCGCGATCGGGCTCGCCGTGCGCGGATTCCGGCCGGTCTGCGAGATCCAGTTCGACGGGTTCGTCTTCCCCGGTTTCGACCAGATCGTCTCCCAGCTCGCGAAGCTCCGGTACCGGACACAGGGGACGGTGCCGGTGCCGGTCGTCGTCCGGATCCCGTTCGGCGGCGGGATCGGCGCGGTCGAGCACCACTCGGAGTCGCCGGAGTCGCTGTTCGCGCACGTCGCGGGCCTGAAGGTGGTCGCGTGCGCGACACCGGGCGACGCGCACTGGATGATCCAGCAGGCGATCGCGGGTGACGACCCGGTCATCTTCTTCGAGCCGAAGCGCCGCTACTGGGAGAAGGGGACGGTCGATCCCGACCTCTCCGCGGCCCCTCCGCTGCACTCGGCTCGCGTGGTGCGTCCCGGCTCGACCCTCACCGTCGCCACCTACGGTCCGATGGTGAGGACCTGCCTGGAGGCGGCGACCGCGGCCGCCGAGGACGGCCAGGACCTCGAGGTGATCGACCTGCGCACCCTCTCCCCGCTGGATCTGGGGCCGGTCGTGGAGTCGGTGCGTCGCACCGGCCGGCTGGTGGTGGTGTCCGAGGCACCGTCGGAGTCGTCGATCACCTCGGAGGTCGCGGCCCGCATCCAGCAGGAGTGCTTCTTCTCGCTGGAGGCCCCGGTGCTGCGGGTGACGGGTTTCGACACGCCGTACCCGCCCTCGCGGCTGGAGGACGACTACCTCCCCGACCTGGACCGGGTGCTGGATGCCGTCGACCGTTCGCTGGCCTGGTGAGGGACCCCGATGACGCGTGAGCTGTTCAACCTGCCCGACGTGGGCGAGGGACTGACCGAGGCCGAGATCGTCTCCTGGCGGGTCGCGCCGGGTGACACGATCGAGGTCAACGACGTGATCGTCGAGATCGAGACGGCGAAGGCGGCCGTGGAGCTGCCCTCGCCGTGGGCGGGCACGGTCGGCGAGCTGCTGGCCGAGCCGGGCGCGACGGTCGAGGTCGGGACACCGATCATCGCCATCGACACCCCCGGTGCGGCTTCCTCCGGTGCCGCGGACGAGGAGTCGGGCGCGAAGATCGGCGAGGCGGGCAAGGACGGCCGGATCGCCACCCTGGTCGGGTACGGCCCCCGGCAGGGCTCGGTGCGGCGGCGTCCGCGGCGCACGACCGGCGCGCACAGCGCGGAGCCGCAACGGCCCGGGCAACCGGACGCGCCCGCCGGGGTGGCCGCGGCGGCCGCGGTGGGGCCGGGCGAGGCCGCGGAGATCCGGGCGGAGGCGCCTGGTGTGCCCGGCACCCCCGGCGCTGCTGGTGCTCAGGACGCCCCTGGTGCTGCTGCCGCCACCGGCGCCGCCACTGCCACCGGGGCGCACGCTGCCGTCGGGCCGGACGCTGCCACCGGCCCGGACGCTGCTACCGGCCCGGGCGCTGCCATCGGGTCGGGCGCTGCCATCGGGTCGGGCGCTGCCATCGGGTCGGGCGCTGCCATCGGGTCGGGCGCTGCCATCGGGTCGGACGCTGCCATCGGGTCGGACGCTGCCACCGGGTCGGACGCCGCCATCGGCCCGGTCGCGTCGACCGGCCCGGCCGCGGCGCTGGTTCCGCTCGCGCCCCCACCGGTGCGGTTGCTCGCCCGCGAGCTGGGTGTCGACCTGCGCACGCTGACCGGCACCGGACCGCACGGGCGGATCACCCGCGACGACGTGCAGGCCGCCGCGGGCGGCTCGACCCGGCCGGTCCTCGCGGACCCGGCCGCCTCCCCCGCGCCGCAGGGCCGCCCGGATTCGGTGGCCGGTTCCGCGACCCCGGCCGAGGGCGCCGGTGCCGGTGCCGGTGCGGCGCCGTCGGACGCCCCGGCCATCTCCGGTGGTGCCGGTGACCGACCGGCTCCCGGCACTGCCGCCGCTGCCGTCGGGGTCCCGGCTGCAGCACCTGCGGCCGACCCCGGGCACGCGGCCGCGCCGGTGGCCGACCCCGGGCACGTGGCCGCGCCTGCGGCCGCACCGGCCGGCTCCGGCGACCGACGCGTGCCGATCCGGGGCGTCCGCAAGGCGACCGCCGCCGCGATGGTGGCCAGTGCCTTCACCGCGCCGCACGTCACCGAGTTCCTCAGCGTCGACGTCACCGAGACGATGGCGCTGCGCGACCGGCTGCGTTCCTCCCGCGAGTTCGCGGGGGTGAAGCTGACCCCGCTGGCGTTCGTCGCGAAGGCGGCCTGTCTCGCGGCCGCCCGCACCCCGGCCGTGAACGCGACCTGGGACGAACGGGCCGGTGAGATCGTCTACTACGAGCGGGTGCAGCTCGGGATCGCCGCGGCCACCCCTCGCGGCCTGCTGGTACCGAAGATCCGCGACGCCGACCGGTTGGCGCTGCGGCCGATGGCGGAGGCCCTGGCCGAGCTCACCGAGACCGCACGGGCCGGCCGGACGGCACCTGCCGACCTGGTCGGCGGCACGTTCACGATCACCAACGTCGGCGTGCTCGGCGTCGACACCGGCACCCCGATCCTGAACCCGGGCGAGTCCGCGATCCTGGCGGTCGGTTCGATCAAGCAGGCCCCGTGGGTGGTCGACGGCGAACTCGCCGTCCGTACCGTGTGCCGGCTCGCCCTGTCGTTCGACCATCGCATCGTCGACGGTGCCGAGGGCTCCCGGTTCCTCGCCGACGTGGGTGCCCTGCTGGAGGACCCGGGGGTCGCCTTCACCTGGTAGCCGCCGCCCGTCGGGCCGAATTCGGACGGATCGGGAGCAGAACGGCGTCCTCGTGCGTTGTCGGGACATGCCGTTCGTTCTGCTCTACATCGTGCTCGAGGTGCTGGCGATCGTCGCGCTGGCCTCCTGGATCGGTGCGGGCTGGACCATCCTGGTGCTGCTCGCCGGCTCCGTGCTGGGACTCCTGCTCGCCCGCCGCGAGGGGATCCGCGCCGCGCGGGCGCTCGGAGTCGCCGTGCAGCGGGGGAAGCTCGCGCACGAGGAGGCCACCGACGGCCTCCTGATCGCGATCGGCGGCGTGCTCCTGTTCCTGCCGGGTCTGATCACCGACCTGCTCGGGCTGGCGCTGGTGTTCCCGCCGACCCGTGCACTCGCGCGTCGGCGGATGGTCAGCGCCGCGGAGCGGGCCGCGCCGGGGCTGCGTACCGCGCGGATCCGCTACGGCGCGACGGTCGTCGAGGGCGAGACGGTCACCGAGCCCGGGCCGCACCGGGCCGGCGGGCACTCCGCGATCACCGGGCCCGCGGGCAGGGGAGGGCCGGTGATCGACGGCGAGGTCGTCGAGGACGACGAGCGGCACCGGCGCGACTGACCGGACGGCCGACGCGCCGGCAGGCGCCGCATCGCGTCACCAGCCGGGTCGGGCTCCGGTGAGCAGGTTGCGCAGGCTCTCCAGGCGACGACGACGCTGCGTGTTCGGGCGCATCCGCAACGTCGAGTGGTGGGTCTGGGCGGCGCGATGCCGTCCACGACGTCGGGTCACGGCGCTTCCTTCCGGGGGCGGGAACGAGTGCGACATGCTGTTCTGTAGTCATATTCGCTGGTGAAAGCCGGTTCTGGAAGGCCGATGGGCAGGAGCCACCGGATCGTGACGACACTCGTGTGATTCCGGCCCCCGGGTCTCACGGACCGTCGGAACGCTGTCGACCAGGCGTCGCCGGACCAGTGGGAGCGCGTCCACGTCATGACTCTCCGTGAACAGATTCCGGGCCGGAGCTCCGGGTGACCGGACGGTCCGGCGGGAGGGCCGGGTCCGGGCCGGTGGAGCCGCCGGCGCCGCGTCCGGTCGGGACCCCGCGGCCGGGCCGGGAGTCGTCCTGCTCGCGGTGTGCGCGGGTGCTCTCGTGGGCCGTGCGGCGACTGGGCCGGGCGGGTGATCGCCGCCGACACGCCGGGCGTTCGATATCACCGTCTACGGAATCCGGAAGATCGGCGGATACCGTCGGATCATGGACCCGGTGCGCAACCCGTTCGCCCCCGGTGCCGGGCAGCGCCCGCCCGAGCTGGCCGGCCGGGACCGCGAGGTGGACGCTTTCGAGATCGTCCTGGAACGCGTGGCGCGGGGCAGGCCGGAACGCAGCCTGGTGCTCACCGGGCTGCGCGGGGTCGGCAAGACGGTGCTGCTCGGTGAGCTGCGCTCGATGGCGATGCACGCCGGCTGGGGGGCGGGGAAGATCGAGGCACGGCCCGAGGCCGACCTGCGTCGCCCGTTGTCGGCGGCGTTGCACCGCGCCATCCGCGATCTCGCCGTGCGGCACCGCGCCCCGGAGCGGATCGACGAGGTGCTGGGCGTGCTCAAGGCGTTCGCGCTGCGCTCGTCACCGGAGGGGACCAAGCTGCGCGACCGCTGGCAGCCGGGTATCGACGTTCCGGTCCGCAACGGCCGGGCCGACTCCGGGGACATCGAGATCGACCTCGTCGAGCTGTTCACCGAGGTCGCCGAGCTCGCACAGGACGTCGGATCGGGCATCGCGCTGCTCATCGACGAGATGCAGGACCTGCGGCCCGAGGACGTCTCGGCGCTCTGCGCGGCCTGCCACGAGCTGTCCCAGTCGCGGGTCCCGCTGGTGGTGGTGGGGGCCGGGCTGCCGCACCTGCCCGCGGTCCTGTCGGCGTCGAAGTCGTACTCGGAGCGGTTGTTCAAGTACTCGCGGATCGACCGGCTGGACCGCGCCGACGCCGACTTCGCGCTGCTCGCACCCGCCGAGCGGGAGGACGCGTCGTTCGACGGCGAGGCGCTCGAGGACCTGTACCGGCGCTCCGGCGGCTACCCGTACTTCGTCCAGGCCTACGGCAAGGCGGCCTGGGACGCCGCGCCCACCAGCCCGATCGGGGTGCGCGACGTCGCGATGGCCGCCCCCGAGGCGGAGGCGGAGCTGGCCGTCGGCTTCTTCGGGTCCCGGTTCGAGCGCGCCACCCCGGCCGAACGGGAGTACCTGCGCGCGATGGCCGAGCTCACCGACGGTGAGGACCTGCCGGTCGAGACGGCGGCGGTGGCCAAGCACCTGGAGCGGCGGGCCTCCTCGCTGTCACCGGCCCGGGACAGCCTGCTGAAGAAGGGCCTGGTCTTCTCGGCCCAGCGCGGCCAGATCGCCTTCACCGTCCCGCACTTCGGGCGATACCTGCTCGCGAACACCTGAGCACTCACCCGTACGAGTGAAAAGCGGTTGCGTTGTAACGCTTCGGCGGTGCCGGCCGACGTCCCGGGTGAGCCCCGCGGTGCTACCGGACCCCCGACTCGGTCGCGCCGCGGGGCGTTCCACGTCCCGGGCCGCGCCGTGCCGCCGCCGTGCCACCGTCACACAGTCGTCACACCGCACCACGGCCACCGCCGCACCGCCCGGGCGCTGCCGGGCCCGCACCGCCCGGCCCGTAGCATCGTGCGGGTGGCCGAGCCCAAACTCGAGATCCAGATGCTTCATGACCGCGTCATGATCAAGGCGATCGAGGGAGCCGGTGAGCGACGGAGTTCGGCCGGAATCGTCATCCCGGCAACCGCACAGGTCGCCAAGCGTCTGGTCTGGGGAGAGGTGGTCGGGGTGGGGCAGCACGTCCGCACGGTGAAGGCCGGCGATCGTGTCCTCCTCGCCGCCGAGGACCAGTACGAGGTCGAGATCGGTGGGGTCGCCCATCTGGTGATGCGCGAGCGGGACCTGCACGCGGTGGCCAGCGAGGCCGCCCAGCACGGGACCGGTCTCTACCTCTGAACCCCGGCTCCGCGGGCCCCTGCGCGGGCGCGGAACCGTGGGGAATCACGGCAGTGCGGAAAGGAAGTCCGACGTCATGCCCGAACGTCAGTCGCCGCCCGGTGAGGCCACCGAGCACCCGGTGACGCCCTCTCCCGATCCGGTGACGGGAGACGGTGACGAGGCCGTTGGGGGTCCTGCGACCACGGAGTCGTCCGGCCGGCCGGTGATGCCGGCCCGTCGCCCGTCGCCCCGCCCCGACCCCGCACGCCAGGCCGCCCCGGCGGTCGCGGCCCCGGTGGCGCCCGCGTCCGGCGCCCGCCCCTCGCCGTCACCACGGCCCGCGGACCCGGCCGGGACCGCCGAGCAGGCACCCGCCGACTCCGCGACCGCTCGGCCGGGCGCCGACTCCGCGCCTGCCCGGCCGGTGGCCGAGTCTGCGCCTGCCCGGCCGGCGGCCGAGTCCGGGGCCGACCGGTCGGCCGGGCCGGAGTCCGAGCCGGACGCCCGGCCGGGTGCCGGGCCGGCCCCGGCCGCCGGGGGTGCCCCGGTGACCGGAGGTGCCCCGGCAGGCGGCGCGCCGCGGCCCACGCCCGGTCCGCGCGCCGCCGCTCAGCCCGGCCCGGCGGCGGCCGCCCCGGCAGCGACCGCCCCCGCAGCGACCGCCCCCGCAGCGACACAGCCGGCCGCCGGCGGTCAGCCGGGCGAGGATCGGGGGAACCACACCACCCAGCCGGGCAACGACCTCCGGCCGGCCCGCCCCGGGGAGGCCGACGAGTCCGCGGGCACTCCGCAGCCGGGCTCCCCGACCGTTCCCGCCCCGACCCCGCAGGCCGCGGACGCCCCGACCGTCGAGCACCCGGCCGCTCCCGCCGCGACCGACCAGGACACCGTCCGGGTCGCCCCGGTGAGCGAGCAGCAGACCCACGTCCTGCCCCGGGTCACGCCCGCCTCCGCGCAGGCCGAGCGCGCCGACCCGGCTGCCCGGACGGAGCGGATCCGGACCGGAGGGGCGGCCGCGCCCGGTGGCGGCACGGCGGCCCCCGGCCCGGGTGGACCCGGCGGTCCCGGCGGGCCGGGCGGGCCCGGCTCCGACGCAGCAGGACCGGGCGGAGGTGACGGCGGCGGCGAGGGCCGGTCCGGCCGCAAGCGCCCGAAGACGCTGATCATCGCGGCTGCCGCGCTCGGCGTGCTGGCACTGGCCTACGTGGGTGACCTCGTGCTCTCCTCGGGCAGCGTCCCGCGTGGGGTCGTCGTCGCCGGTCAGGAGATCGGTGGCATGTCCCGCGCGGCGGCGACCGAGAAGCTGCAGGCCGCGATCGAACCTCGGTCCACGGCTCCGGTGCCGGTGCAGGCCGGCGAGGTCCAGAGCGAGATCGACCCGCGGGCCGCGGGCCTGCGGGTGGACTACGAGCGCACCCTCGACGAGGCCGGGGAGCAGCCGCTCAACCCGATCACCCGCATCTCGTCGTTTTTCGGGCACCGGGACGTGCCGGTCGTCAACACCACCGACGACCGGGCCGTGCGCACCGCGCTCGAACAGATGGCGCCGCTGGTGATGAAGGAACCGAAGGAGGGTTCGGTCACCTTCGAGGGGTTGGACCCCCGCCCGGTCGAGCCCGAGCCCGGCCAGGAGCTGGACGTCGACGCGGCTGTCGGCGTCGTCGAGCAGCGGTGGGCGGACGGCGAGCCGGTGCAGCTGCCGCTGATCATCGAGCAGCCCGTCACCACCCCCGCGGACGTCCAGCAGGCGATCGACGAGGTCGCCCGGCCCGCGGTCTCGGGACCGCTGACGGTCACCGGTGAGGGCGCGAACGCCGTCATCAGCCCGGAGCAGATCGCGAGCTCGCTGAGCTTCACCGCGGACCCGGAGGGGACCGCGAAGCTCAAGCCGGTGATCGCGACGAAGACGCTGGAGGACGCGGCCTCACCGCAGCTGGCCGAGACCGAGCGCCCGGGTGTCGACGCCGAGCTGGACTTCGCGTCCACGCCGCCGCGGGTGGTCCCGTCCGAGGACGGCCGCGGGGTCGACTACGAGGCGACCTTCGCGAACGTCCTGCCGGTCCTGACCGGCGAGGGCCCGCGCGAGGTGCCCGCGGTGTACGCGGAGCAGCCTGCCGAGATCACCACCGAGGACCTGGAGTCCCTGGGGAACGCGGTCGAGATCAGCACGTTCACCACCGGTGGGTTCGCCGCCGACTCGGGGCAGAACATCCGGCGCGCCGCCGAGGCGGTGGACGGCCAGATCGTCGCGCCGGGCGAGACGTTCAGCCTGAACGCGGTGACCCTGCCCCGGAACGAGGCGAACGGCTACGTCGAGGCGGGCGTCATCGAGGACGGCCACCCGGCGCGCGGGGTCGGCGGCGGGGTCTCCCAGCTGGCGACGACGCTGTACAACGCGTCGTACTTCGCCGGGATGACCGACGTCGAGCACAAGGAGCACAGCTACTACATCAGCCGCTACCCGGTGGCCCGCGAGGCGACGGTCTTCAACAACTTGATCGACGTCAAGTTCCGCAACGACGGACCGACCGCCGTGCTGATCAGGACGAACTGGACGCCCAGCAACGTGACGGTGACCTTCCTCGGCCAGAAGATGTGGGAGGTCGAGTCGACGACCGGGCCACGGACGAACCCGACCGAGCCGCAGGTCGTGGACATCCCGGCGGGCGAGGCGTGCAGCCCGAGCAACGGCGCACCGGGCTTCACCGCGACCGACACCCGCACCATGCGCAACGTCCAGACCGGTGAGACGAAGACGGAGACGCGGACGGTGAGGTACAACCCTCAGCCGATCGTGCGCTGCGGCGGCTGATCCGGTGATCCGCGTGCCCGGGAGCTGACGAGAGGTCCGTCACGTTCGTACCCTGATCCCTCGGCCAACGGCGACCGAGGGATCGAGGGACCGGATGCGGATCGGGGACATTCTCAAGAGCAAGGGCAGCGCGGTCACGACCGTGGCGCCGGACGCGCCGGTGACGGAGGTACTGCGCTTCATCGCCGAGGGGAACCTCGGCGCCCTGCCCGTCGTGGACGCCGGTCGCCTGGTCGGCATCGTCTCCGAGCGCGACGTCGTGCGCCGGTTGCACCAGCGGGGCAGCGGACTGCTGGACGCCCGGGTGTCCGAGGTGATGACGCCGGACGTGGTGACCTGCACCCCGGACGACGGCGTCGGCGACCTGGGAAAGATCATGACCGACCGCCGGATCCGGCACCTTCCGGTGGTCGTGGACGGTGAGCTGGCCGGCATCGTCTCGATCGGCGACCTGGTCAAGGCCCGGATCGACATGCTCGAACTGGAGCGTGAGCAGCTGGAGAGCTACATCGCCCGGTAGTACCGGCCGGACGTGGGAGGGCCCCGGGCGGGGAGTCCGCGCCCGGGGCCCTCTGCCGGCGGGGCCGGATCAGAACGCGGCTTCGTCCAGCTCCATCAGCGCGTTGTCGGCCCGGGCGACGATCGCCTTGTCCGCGCTCAGGCGGGGCAGCACGGTCTTGGCGAAGAACGACGCGACGCCGACCTTGCCCTCGTAGAACGCTCGGTCCTTCGCCGTGACGTCAGCGCCACCGAGCGCGTCCAGTGCGACCGTCGCCTGGCGGAGCAGCAGCCAGCCCACGAGCAGGTCACCGACCGCCATCAGCAGCCGCACCGTGTGCTGGCCGACCTTGTAGAGGTTCGTGGTGTCCTCGGCGGAGGCGTAGAGGTAACCGGTCAGCGAACCGATCATCGCCTGGACGTCGCCGAGGGCGGTGCGCAGGAGCTCGCGCTCCTCCTTGAGCCTGCCGTTGCCGGCGTCGGAGTCGACGAACGCCTGGACCTCGCCGGCGACGTGGGCCAGTGCCTGGCCGTTGTCCCGGACGATCTTGCGGAACAGGAAGTCCAGGGACTGGATCGCGGTGGTGCCCTCGTACAGCGAGTCGATCTTCGCGTCCCGGATGTACTGCTCGATCGGGTAGTCCTGCAGGAAGCCCGATCCGCCGAGGGTCTGCAGGGACTGCACGAGCTGCTCGGTCGCCCGCTCCGAACCGACCCCCTTCACGATCGGCAGCAGCAGGTCGTTGACCTTCTCCGCGAGCTCGGCGCTGATCCCGTCACCGGCGCCGCCGAGGCGGACCCGGTCCTGGAACGTGGCGGTGTAGGTGTAGACCGCGCGCAGGCCCTCGGCATAGGCCTTCTGCAGCATGAGGCTGCGGCGGACGTCCGGGTGGTGGGTGATCGTCACCCGCGGCGCGGTCTTGTCGGTCATCCGGGTCAGATCGGCGCCCTGCACCCGCTCCTTGGCGAACTCCAGCGCGGTCAGGTAGCCGGCCGACAGGGTGCCGATGGCCTTGGTGCCGACCATCATCCGGGCGTACTCGATGACCTGGAACATCTGGGCGATGCCGTCGTGGACCTCGCCGAGCAGCCACCCGACGGCCGGGGTGCCGTGCGCGCCGAAGGTCAGCTCGCAGGTGGTGGACGCCTTGAGGCCCATCTTGTGCTCGACGTTCGTCACGAAGGCACCGTTGCGTTGGCCGGGCTCACCGGTCTCGGTGTCGAAGTGGTACTTCGGCACCAGGAACAGCGACAGGCCCTTGGTGCCCGGCTTCGCACCCTCGGGGCGGGCCAGTACCAGGTGCATGATGTTCTCGGTGAAGTCCTGCTCGGCCGAGGTGATGAACCGCTTCACACCTTCGATGTGCCAGGTGCCGTCGTCCTGCGCGACGGCCTTGGTGCGACCCGCGCCGACGTCGGAGCCCGCGTCCGGCTCGGTCAGCACCATCGTCGCACCCCAGCCGCGCTCGATCATGAGCTCGGCCCACCGCTTCTGTTCCTCGGTGCCGTTGCGGTGCACCACGGCGGCGAAGCTGGGCCCGGCCAGGTACATGAAGACGGCCGGGTTGGAGCCCAGGATCATCTCCGACGCCGCCCACTGCACGGACGGCGGGATGCCGTAGCCGCCCAGCTCGGTGGGCAGTCCGAGGCGCCACCACTCGCCGTCCCAGAGGACCTTGTAGGCGTCCTTGAGCTCCTGAGGTGTGGTGACGGAGAAGGTCGCCGGGTCGAAGACCGGCGGGTTGCGGTCGATCGTGGCGTAGTGCTCGGCGAGCGGGCCGGTGCAGACCGCGGACAGCTCGGAGAGCACGCCCTTGGCGGTGTCGATGTCGACGCCCTCGAACGGGCCGGAGCCGAGGTGGTCCTGGATGCGGAAGACCTCGAAGAGGTTGAACTCGAGGTCGCGCAGGTTGCTCTTGTAGTGGCCCATCGGTCCTTCACCGCCGTTCCTGCCAGGGCCGATCTCATTACCGGCCGGTAACTCCCCATAGGGTATTACCGGTCGGTAACTACTGGCAAGGCCGCCGCCGTCCGGCGCAGCGACACGGGCGAGTGACGTATTCGTCCGGCGTGCCCGACTCGTGGATCGCGTGTGATGGCCGAGAATGACGTGACGCCAGAGACGCAGGGGACGTTCGTGGCGCATGTGACTCAGGACGACGCCGGTGGTATCGGGTGACGTCCGGAAGGGCGGACGACCATGGGCGACGCGGAGGGCCGGTCCCGGTGGAGCCGGCGGGGGGCGCTGGCCGTGGGCGCGGCGGCCGGTGCCGGGCTGGTCGTGCCGGCCCTCACCGGGCAGGCGTACGCGGGTGAGCCGCCGACCACCGATCCGGTGCCGGGGCCCGGCAGCGTGCCGGGACCGGACACGGTGCCCGGGCCACAGGGGATGCCCGGGCCTGCGGCCGGGGCCGGTGCCCTGGCCGAGGCGGTCCGGGCCCCGTACATCGCGCGCTGCTTCGAATGGGGCGCGCGCAAGCCGAAGTTCCCACCGAAGATCTGGGACCGGCGGCCGATCCGGATCCTGGTGCACCACACGGCGGGCGCGAACACCACCGACTACAGCGTGGCCGCGGCACACCGGCTCGCCCGGAGCATCCAGGCCTATCACATGGACCGCAACGGGTGGCTGGACTCCGGCCAGCACTTCACGATCTCCCGTGGCGGCCACATCATGGAAGGCAGGCTCTGGAGCCTCGGCGAGCTCAACGGGGGCCGGCGTGTCGTGGAGGGCGCGCACAGTCCCGGCCAGAACGTGATCGCGATCGGGATCGAGAACGAGGGCACCTACATCGGCGTCGACCCGACCCCGGCGCTCTGGAACTCGCTGCGCGCCACCTGCGCCTACATCTGCCTGAAGTACGGGATCGCACCGTCCGAGCTCTACGGCCACCGCGACTACCGCAACACGATCTGCCCCGGTGACCGGCTCTACCGCATGCTGCCGCGGTTGCGCTCCGAGGTGGCCGGTCTGCTCGGACGCAGGCTGTCCCGCACCGAGGCCGAGAAGGCGAGCTGGCCGCTGCTGCGTGAGGGGGCCTCCGGTGCCGTCGTCGAGGCCGCCCAGTACCTGTTGCGTGACGCGGGGACGCTGCACGGCGAGCCGGACGGCCGTTACGACGACCGCACCGTCGCCGCCGTGACGGCGTTCCAGACCGCGCACCGCGCCGACGACGTGAACGGGATCCTCGGTGGTGAGTCGTGGCCGGAGCTCGCCCGCACCGTGCACGCCGGGTCGGAGGGCGACGCCGCGCGAGCGGTCGAGGTGCTGGCGGCGTACCGGAAGGTGGAGAGCGTGCCGGACGTCGTCGACCACCCGGTCTGGCAGCGGCTGCTCGGCACCGGTGGCTCACCGGTGCCGGTCGCCGAGGACCCGCCGGGGGTCCTGGACCGCTGACGTCGCCCCGCCCGGGTGCACGGCGCCGAGGCGGGATGGGCGTTTCGGGCGGAAAGCAGAGCTCTGTCGGGTATTCTCAGCGGGATCATGGATCGGTGACACTATGGATCGGCGACGTCATGGATGAGCCCCCACCGCAGCTGCGCCGCGCCGTCGGTTGGTGGGCAGCAGCCGTCCTGACGCAGGTCGCGGCGGTGCTGGTCGCCGCGACGACACCCCCGCGCAGCGGGGTGCTCACCACCACCGCCCTCGTCCTGATCATGCTGGCCGTGCCGACCGCGCTCGCCCACCGGATGCTGGCCGGGCGGGCCCGCGCCCGTACCGGGCTGGTCCTCGCCGGCGCCGTCGGTGCGCTGCTGGCGCTGGCGCCGCCGGGCACGCCGGTGCCGATCACCGCGCCGACCGGGGCCCCGGCGGTGCTCGTCGGGCTCGGCGTCGCCGCGGCCGTGCTGACCGTCGTCGCCGCGCTGGCGTCGTTCACCCCGCGTGTCTCGGACTACCTGGCCGTCCCCGGGGCGCCCACGGGCGGCTGAGCCGCCCGCCCGCCGGTGGGCTCAGCCCGCCAGCCGCCGTACGACGTCCAGGTCCTGCTCGGTCGCGACGTGCAGGTTCGCCGGGTCCCCCGGCACCGTCACGATCCGGTGCCCGCGCGCGGCGAGCAGCCCGGAGTTCTCCACCGGCCGCGGTGCGTCCGCGTGCGCCGCGCGCAGCGGGCCTGCCCGGAACGCCTGCGGGGACTGCGTGAGCACGGTGTCCTGTTTGGGCAACGTCTCGACGACCACGCCGTCCACCACCCGCTGCACGACCTCCAGCAGCGGGACGACCGGTACCGCGCCGTCCGCGCCGTCGCGGACCGCGGCGACGACGTCACGGAAGATCCGGTCCGCGGCGAGCGGGTGCGCCGGATCGGCCAGCACCAGGATCCCGGCGTCGTCCGGCACGACGGCCAGGCCCGAACGCAGGGACTCGGACTGGTGGTCGCCTCCGGTGGCCAGCGCGTCCACCGGAGGCCCGTCCCAGTCCAGCCCGGGCGGCAGCACCAGCGCCACCCGGTCACAGGTGCGCCGCGCCGCGCCGACGGTGTGGTCGACGAGCCGGGCACCGGCCAGTTCCTCCAGCTGCTTCAACCGCCCGTAGCGGTTCCCGCGCCCACCGGCCAGCACGATCGCCCACACCTCGTCCACCACAGGGGTGATCCTGCCCGGGCCCGGCCGGACCCCGATGACCGCACCCGATAGCCTCGAACACCCCGTTCGGGGGACGGGAGCGAGAAGGAGCGACGTGACGGCGACGGCCCCGACCACCTCTCCGCTCGCCGGTGGCCCGGTGTCGACCGCGCTGGTCCGCGCGGTCACCGAGGACCCGGCGGCGCCACGGACGCTGGCCGTGACAGGGCCTGCCGGGTCCGGGAAGTCGGTGGTGCTGCGGGAGCTGGTCCGGGTCTGGTCCGGCGCCGGCGCCGAGGTCGTCCGCACCCCCGCTGCGGAACCGGGGCGGGTGGTGGTGGTCGACGACGCGCACGAGCTCCCCGACGACGCCCTCGACGAGCTCCGCGCGTTCGCGGCCGGCCCGGACGCGCGGCTGGTCGTCGCGTTCCGGCCGTGGCCGCGCGGGCGGGCGCTCGCCCGGCTCGGGGCGGCGCTCGCCGCGTCGGCGCCGCCGCTGGTGCTGGGCGCGCTCGACGCGGCCGGTGTCGTGGCCCGGGCGGTGCGGATCACCGGTGCCCGGCCGTCCGACGAGACCGTGCGCGTCGTGCTGGAGCGCACCGCGGGCTCGCCGCTGCTGGTGGACCGGTTGCTCGCGGCGACCGGGGGGTCCGGGGCCGGCGCGGGTGTCCCGCCGGAGCTGGCCGAGCAGCTGGGTTACGCGATCGACGCCGAGGACCGCCGGGTCGTCGACCTGGTGACGGCGACGGCGCTGGGCGCACCGCACGACAGCGAGGTCCTGGTGCCGTTGCTCGGCCTCGCCGACGCCGCGGGCAGCGGCATCGACGAGCTGGACGAGCTGGTGCAGCGGGCCGTCGCCGCCGGTCTCTGCACCCCGGACGGCCGGGTGGTCCCGCTGGTCGGTGACGCCGTCCGCGGCCGCGTCCCGCCCGCCCGCCGGACCGAGCTGCGCCGCGCGCTCGCCGAAATCGAGCTGGACCGCGGCGGCAGCGTGCTCGCCGTCGCCCGGACGCTGCGCGGTTCCGGCGCCGGTGGTGACCGGGCCGCCGCGGTGTTCCGGGCCGCCGCCGCCGAGGCGGCCCGCTCCGAGCACCCGGATGCGGTCCGCCTCTACGCCGAGGCGGTCGCGGCCGGGACTCCCCCGCTGACCGTGGCCGCCCGGCGCGCCGAGGCGCACCTGGTCGCAGGCGACCTCGACGGCGCGCTCAGCCACGCCGACGCGGTGCTGTCCGCGGCCGACGCCGTCGAGCCCGAGGATGCGGTGCGCGCCGGATCGGTCGCGGCCGCGGTGCTGGCCCGCCGCGGTCTGCTGGTCCGCAGCGCGGAGCTGTACCGGTGGACGGCCGCGGTGGCCGGGGAGCCGCTGCCGGCCGCGGCCGTCCCGGTGCTGATCGGGACCGGTGCCTGGGAGGAGGCGCGCGAGATCGGCGGGGCCGGCGCGATCGTCCCCGGCCGGGCGCCGACGCTGCTCGACGGGGCCGACGACCTCACCGCGCGCGGCATCCTGGACTCGGTGCAGGGGTCGCCGACCGCCGCGCTGTCCGGTCTGGCCCGCGCGGCAGGCCTGCTGGAGGGCGCGCACGGTGCCGCGCTGCTGCCGGACACCCCGGCCGCGCTCGCCGCCCTGGTCGCGGTGCACACCGGTGAGTTCGACGTCGCATCCTCGGTGCTGGACCGGGCGCTGCGGACCGGGTTGGGCGGGGCCCCGGCGCGGCCGAGGCACCGGCTGCTGCTCGGCTGGATCGCGCTGCTGCGCGGCGCCACCGGCCCGGCCGCCGAGCGGCTCGACGCGGTCGACACCGAGGCCGGGGGTCGCCCGCTGGAGCCGCGTGACGAGTTCCTGGCCGCCGCCCTGCAGGTCGCGATCGCCCGGCGCAATTCCGACCTGGGCGCGTTGATGCGCGCCTGGACCAGGGCCCGGCAGGCGATCGTCCGGCACCCGGTCGACCTGTTCGTGCTGCAGCCGCTCGGTGAGCTGGTCACGGCGGCGACCCGGCTGCGTGAGGAGAGCTGGGTGCGTCCGCACCTGGACGAGGCGCAGACGCTGCTCGACCGGCTCGGCCGGCCCGCGTTGTGGGCCGCGCCGCTGCACTGGGCGCAGCTGCAGGCCGCGATCCTGGTCGACGACGCCGACGCCGCCCGCGAGCAGACCGCGGCCCTGGAGCGGGCCGCGTCCGGCAGCCGGTTCGCGCAGGCGATGGCGACCGCCGCACCGCACTGGGTCGGGGTGATCGAGGGGCGGGTCGACCCGGAGGCGGTCGAGGCTGCGGCGCGCGGGCTGCACGCGGTCGGCCTGTCGTTCGACGGTGGCCGGCTGGCCGGGCAGGCCGCGCTGCGCACCGACGACCGGCGCGCGGTGTCCGCGCTGCTCGCGTGTGCCAGGGCCCTGCAGGTCGCCGGTGCCGACGTGCGGACGGCACCGCTGCAGGGCGCGGCGAACGCGACCGGCCGGGCCGGCCCCGGTGGCCGGTCGCACGGCCCGGGCAGTACGGGTCCGAACAGCCGGGGTCCGGACGGCAGGGGCCCGAGCAGCAGGGATCCGAGCGGCACGGGTTCGGACAGCACGGGTTCGGACAGCACGGGTTCGGGCGGCGCCGCCCCGGACGGCAGCGGTGGCGCCGGCTCGGGTTCGGGCTCGGGTGACGCGGACGGCCGAGCACCGGACGCCGTGCGCCCGCAGGGCCGGCCGGTCCGGGACGGAACAGCACCGGACGACGCAGCTGCCGGCCGCCGGTCGGACCGCGCGGGAACCGGCGCCGCGGCGTCCGCGAGCACGTGGCCGGGGGGGACCGGCGGCGCGGGGAGCGCAGCGGCGGGAGGCGCCGGGCCGGGACGTGCAGGCCCGGTCGGCGCGGGACCGGAAGGCGGCTCGGCCGGTACCGGGCCGGACGCGGACGGCGCCGCGGCGCGCGGTGGCCGCGTCCCCGTGACCGCCGGTGCGCCCGGAGCCGGACCGGCCGGACCCCGTGGTGCCGCCGACGGGCCCGGGTCGCAGCGCGGCGGGGCCCGCGATCCGGGCCGGGCAGGCGGCGCCGCCCGGACCGAGCCGCCGCCCTCGCTGCTCTCCGATCGGGAGCTGGAGGTGGCGGGGTTGCTGGTGCAGGGGCGCACCCACAAGGAGATCGGCGAGGCCCTGTTCATCTCGGCCAAGACGGTCGAGCACCACGTCGCCCGGATCCGGCAGCGGCTGGGCGTCGGCAGCCGCAGCGAGCTGCTCGACGAGCTGCGCCGGATCCTCGACGAGCGCGGCTGAAGCGGGTCAGCGCCGGCCCGAGGTGCGGAACACCGCCCGGCCGACCTCGGTGCGCCACGCGGCCGGATCGGTGGTGTCCCGCGGACCGACCAGGTAGGTCTCGACGACCCCGTCACCGAGGACCAGCGCGTGCTCGGCCAGGTGTGCCCCGAGCGCCCCGTAGGTGATGTCGATGTCGTCGTGCGGGCCGTGGTGCACGGTGACGGCCAGCTCCCGCGCCGGGAGCTCGACGGTGCGCACCCGGCCGGTGGCGATCTCCCGGTCGGTGGGGACGTACACGGTCGCGACACCGGAACCACCGGTGAACAGCGCGTTCGCGTACTCCCCGCCCGGTGGCCCGGCCGCCCGCGCGCCGGCCACCGCGAGCGCGGCATCGATCTCGGCGCGGGCCTCGGCGTACCAGCTCTGCACCATGTGGTGGGTCACGTCGCCGCGCACGGCGGCGACCCGGCGGGCCGGGTCGCTCCGTCGGGTGATCGTGACCGGTGACCCGGTCGGGTCGAGCAGCCGGCGCAGCGCCGCGACGGCGTTGCGGGTCGTGGCGAGGCGGTCCTCCAACCGCGCCAGGTGCCCGGCGACGAGGGTGGAGCGTGTATCGAGATCGGTGGTCCGCAGGATCCGCGCGACCTCGGCCACCGGCATGTCGAGCTCCCGGAACCGCCGGATCACCTGCGCGTCGGCGACCTGGTCGGCGCTGTACCAGCGGTACCCGTTGCCCGGGTCGACGTGCGTGGGCTCCAGCAGCCCGTCGCGGTGGTAGCGGCGCAGCGTCCGGACGCTCAGGTGGGTCACGGCGGAGAAGTCACCGATGCTCAGCAGGGCGGTCACCCCGCCAGCCTGCACCCTCCCCCGGGGGGAGGGGCCAGCAGATGGACCCTCCCCCCGGGGGAGACGGCAGGCTCGGCCGGACCGACCGTGGGAAGGATCCCGATGACCGCACCGCACGACCTCGCCGACCGCTACTTCGCGCTCAGCGCACCGGAACACGTCGACGAGCTGGTCGCCCTGTTCACCGATGACGCCCTCGTCACCGACGACGGGCACGAGTACCGCGGGCGAGCCGCGATCCGCAGATGGCGCGCGTCGGTCCCGGCGGTGCAGCACCAGGTCCTGGAGTCCGGGGCGGACGGCGAGGGCCACCTCGCTCGGGTCCGGATCAGCGGGGACTTCCCGGGGAGTCCGGTGACGCTGCTGTTCCGGTTCGGCGTCGCGGGCTCGCTGATCGGGAGCTTGCTGATCCGCCCGGTCCCGGCCCCCTAGTGCGAGACCGGCGCCACGAGCAGTCCCTCGCAGCTGCGGACCACGATCCGTGCGGCCTCGGCGGAGGCCCGGCCGGTCAGCGGGCTCTCCGCCCGGCGCCGCCACCGGCGCAGCGCGTCGGTCGCGGCGTCGTGCACCTCGCGCGGTCCCGCGGCGTCGTCGAGACCGAGGCGGGCGAGCGCGGAGCCGCCCTCACCGCCGAGCAGCCGCTCGGCGTCGGCGAGGGCGTCCGGGGGGAAGACGACCTTCCCGGCGCGCAGGTCGGACAGCGCGCGCAGCTCGACGAACTCGTGCGCCCCGGCGAGGATCCGCTCCACCTCGGTACGCAGCGCGTGGGTCGCCGGCCGGGGTTCCCGGGTGAGCACGAGGTCCACGGCGAGCAGCGCGGAGCGCGACTTCAGCAGGTCACGCCGTTCGGAGAACTGGGTGTCGAGCACGCGGCGCAGCTCGTCCAGCCCGGACCGGCGGACCAGGTCGTCGGCGAGTTCCGTCGGGTCGGTCGTGCCCTGCCGGATCAGGGTGCTCGCCAGCCGCACCCCGAACAGCCCGAACCGCTCCAGCAACCGGACCCGGGTGGCGGCATCCGGCCGGTCGAGCTCGGTGCGGCCGAACCGGTCCGCCGACAGCAGCAGCGCCTCGACGTCGGCGCGGGGCAGGGCGGCCAGCTCGGCCAGCGCCACGTACTCGTCCTGACGCATCGTGCGGGCCGACTCGGCGAGCAGACCGGCCACCGCGACGACGGTCTGGCACAGCCCGCGCAGCTTGTCGTCACCTCGGTAGCGGCGGGCGATCCGCCGGGCCGAGGTGAGCGCGTCGAGCCGGCCGACACCGATCTCGTCGGCCCGCGACAGCACCGCGATCGTGTTGACCGGGGTCGCGCGTGCGACCCCGCGGTCGTGGAAGGACTCCAGGAACCGCACGTCACCGGCGTGCAGGTGGCGCATCAGGTAGACGACGGCGTCGGCGGGCGACGGAGCGTCCTCGGGCGTGAGGAACTCCCCGGCCCGCGCCGAGGTGTCGGCGGACAGCGAGGCGATCCCCGGGGTGTCGATCAGGTTGGTCCGCCGCAGGTGCTGCGAGGGCCAGTCCACGAGCAACCGGTCCACGGCCTCCACCGGCGCGCCCTGCAGGTCGATCCGCAGCGCACCGTCCCGCCGGGTCAGGGTCAGTGGGCGATCGGGCCCGGCGTCGCGCATCCGCATCCGGACGCCGGGGGCGGGCGCGTCGGAGTACCAGGTGACGATCCGGGTGCACTCACCGGCGTCGGTGGGTGCGATCCGTTCCCCGACGAGCGCGTTGAGCAGCGTCGACTTGCCGGCCTTCACCTTCCCGGCGATCGCGACGCGCAGCGGCTCGTCGAACCGTTCCAGGTGGTGGCGCAACCAGCTCGCGGCCTGCGGTGAGTCGCCGTAGGCGTCGAGCGTGCGCCGCAGCAGCCCGCGGACCTGGTCGGTGAGGGTGCTCACGACTCCACCGCCGCGGCCAGTTTGCGGGCCCGTTCGGCGAGACCGCCGACCCGTTCGAGCTCGGCCTCCAGGTCGGCGACCCGCTTCTGCCGGGTCGCGTCGTCCTTCAGCGCGGTCTGGGCGGCCGTCATCGACTCCTTCAACGATTCCGAGAGGTCCTCGGCGAGCGCGGTGAAGTGGTCACGCAGCTCCCGCTGGATCTGGCGCAGGTTGTCCCGCGAGTCCTTGCCGACCTGGAAGGTCGCCTCGTCGACGTGCCGGCGGACGGCGTTCTTGGCGTCGGCCTGCCGGCGCTGCACCAGCCGCTTCTTCTCGTCCTTGACGGTCTTCGCGCCGAACAGCAGACCCGCCCCGATCGACAGCGGGTTGAGCAGCCCGAACCCGGCAACGGTGGAGGCCAGACCGATCATCAGCAGGCCGCCGTAGCCGCCGCGCATCCCGACGAACAGCTTCTGGCCGACGCCGAACTGCTCCCCGACCGGCATCTCCAGCGCGTCCACCTTGCCGGCCACCGCGCCACCGGAGATCCGCAGCTCGGGCAGCTGGACGTCGACGTCCTCGGCGAAGTGCTCGGCGACCTGCTCGGCCAGCCAGCGGGCCCGCTCGGTGGTCCAGACGAAGTTCTGCGCGACGGCGTGCGAGACCTGCTTGTGGAACCACTCGGCGAACTGCTCCCAGATGTCCTTCGGGTCGGCGTCGTCGAGGAGCTGCTCGGCGTCGCGGGAGACGGCCCGGAGCCGGTCCCGCAGGTCGTAGTCGATGTCGGCGATGAGATCGGCGACGCCGTCGTTGAGCGTGGTCTGCCAGCGAGCCGAGCGCTGCCGCAGGGCCTCCACCCTGCTCCGGGCGGCTTCCAGCTCCTTCGCCAGCGCGCCGGCCCGCTCGGGGTCGTTCTGCGACATCAGCTCGGCGCGCATCTTCGACTCGAGGGCCTGACAGGTGACGAGCACGTCCTGGCTGGTGGACCTGCGGTCCAGGTCGTCGGCCCGGGAGACGACCTTGCGCAGCAGGAAACCGACCAGTGCCTGGAAGCCGGACTCGGCGATCAGGTCGAGATCCTGGGTCCGGGCCGCGTGCAGCCGCAGCGCGGACGAGACGGGCAACAGGTCGGCATCGATCCGGGCGTTGCGCAGGTGGCCCTCGTCGAGCTCGACGATCCGCCGCCAGTGCGGGTAGAGGTCGGTCTTGGTGACGACGCAGCCGACGTTCGGGCACAGCTTGCGTGCCGCCTGCAGGAAGTCGATCTCGGGGGCCGTGTACTCCTGGCTGGCGTCGGAGACCAGGAGCACGGCGTCGGCGGTCGGCAGGGCGGACATCGTCGCGGCTCCGTGGGCCGATCCGAGGCCACCCACACCCGGGGTGTCGACCAGGACGAGACCGCTCTGCAGCAGCTTGCGGGGAAGGGTCACCTCGGCGCGGGTGAGGCCGGCCCGGTTACCGGGGTTGCCGCCCTCCGAGACGTACTCGGCGAGCTGTTCGAGCGGGACCGGGGTCCGCTCCGAGCGCTCGCCACCGTCCTGGTCGCGGACCAGGGTCACCGTCGTTTCCTCGCCGTAGCGGACCAGCGTCGGCACGGCGGTGGCGATGTCGTCGTCGACCGGGCAGACGGTGGCGTTGACCAGGGCGTTCACCAGCTGGCTCTTGCCCTGCTTGAACTCGCCGACGACGAGCACCCGCACGTTCGGGTCGCTCAGCCGGGCCTTGGTCTGCTTGAGCCGCGGGGCCAGGTCCGGGCGGTCGTAGGCGGCGACGGCCTTGAGGGCGAGGTCGACCAGTCCTACCGCTTCCGGTACTGCCACCTGCCGACGCCCCCATCGCTCCGCGGCGGTTCCGGCCGCCGCCCGTCGTGTTTCCCGTCATGGATACACGAACGTCATCGGCCCCGGTCACCCACGGGTGGGTGGCCGGGGCCGATGGGCCGTGCGGTTCAACGCACTGCCGCCGTCGGCAGCAGCGAGATCCGACCCTCGGTCGAGGGTGACCGGCTGTCAGCCGAGGGAGAGCTCGGCGGAGAGGTCGTTGTGCGACAGCAGGTGGTTCTCGGTGGTGCTGTTGTCGGTGGCGGACAGGTCGTTGTCCTGGCTGGAGTCCACGTTGAACGAGTCCGAGATGTCGGTCGTGACCTCGGTCGAGGTGGTGGTCTCGTTGAACGAGTCGCTGGTGTCGTTCGAGCCGCGGGCGTCGCCGCCGACCGCGACCGCGGCGCCGTCGTCGGCGGAGATGTCGCCGACGCTGGTGGCGTCGCCGGAGCCGAAGGCGGTGGTGTTGTCGTCACCGGACACGACGTCGTTGCCGTCGCCGACGATGTTGTCGTCACCGGTGGTGATGACCGAGTCCTCGATGTCCCCGCCGGCCGCGACCGCGCCGTCGCCGGACGCGACGACCGAGTTGGTCTCGATGTCCTGGCGGAAGTCGCCGCCGCCGGTGTCGATGTTCTGGTTGATCGAGTTGTCGACGATGGTGTCGCGGTCGTCGATGTTGTAGGTGTAGTGGTTGTTCGTCACGTACTTGTCGAGGTACGTGATCGGGTCCTCGCCCGGCTTCGGGTGCTCGACCGGCGGCGGCGGGGTCGAGTGGCCGCCACCACCGTTGCCACCGGTGCTGTAGTTCCGGTCGAACGAGACGTCGTCGTTGTCCTGGGCCAGGACGATGGCGTCACGGACGTCCTCGGCGCTGACCTCGGAGAGGCCGCAGGAGGCCAGCAGGCCCTGCGGGTCCTCCTTGAACTCGGCCAGCAGCTTCGGGTCACGCAGCAGGTCCAGGATGAACTGGATCAGCGACTTCTCGGCGGACATGGCGATCTCCTCTTCGGATGCCGTCGCGCTCGGCCGGGCGACGGAAGGCGTGTGGTGGTGGGAGGGGGTGGTCACCGGGCCGGGGTCGGGGTCCGGCCCGGTGACCGGTCAGTGGCTGACCGTCAGTGCCGGACGGTCAGAGGACGTCGGCGTTGACGTCGATGCCGTTGTGCGAGGCGATGTGGTTCTCGGTGGTGCTGTTGTCCGTGAACGTCGCGTCGTTGTCCTGGCTGGCGTCGACGTTGAACGAGTCGTCGAACGTCGTGGTGACGGTGTTCGTCGTGGTGGTCTCGTTGAACGAGCCGTCGATGTCGCGCGAGCCGCTGGCGTTGCCACCGATGGAGACCGCGGCGCCGTCGTCGGCGGAGATGTCGCCGACGCTGGTGGCGGCACCGTCACCGAAGGCGGTGGTGTTGCCGTTGCCGGACACCACGTCGTTGTCGTCACCGACGATGTTGCCGTTGCCGGTGGTGATGACCGAGTCCTCGATGTCCCGGCCGGCCGCGACCGCGCCGTCGCCGGACGCGGTGACCGAGTTGGTCTCGATGTCCTGGCGGAAGTCGCCGCCGCCGGTGTCGATGTTCTGGTTGACCGAGTTGTCGACGATGGTGTCGCGGTCGTCGATGTCGTACTCGTAGAAGTTGTCCTTGACGTGCACCTTCTCGTGCACGGCCGCCGCCTGGCCGCCCTCCTTGCCGCCGCCGTCCCAGCCGCCGCGGGTGGTGCCCGCCCAGTCGACGCCGGTGTCGTAGTTGCGGTCGAAGGAGACGGTGTCGTTGTCCTGGGCGATGACGATCGCGTCGCGCACGTCCTCGACGGTCAGGTGGCCGAGGCCGTGCTCCTCCAGCGCGGCGACCGGGTCGTCGTTGAAGTAGTCACGCATCTGGATGCTCTCGGAGCCGGTCCCGAGCAGGATCTTGATGAACTCGATGAGGGTCAGCTTCTCGCTCGCCATCGCAAACTCCTGTGTGTCTGGGTCTGTGTCCGTGGGGATGACCGGCCGGGGTGGTCGGCCGGTGCCTGGGAACGAAGCTAGGGGCGGCGGCCCGGACAGCCATCGGGGATCGCTCCGGGTCCCGATAGGGGGCGTTAGGGGATCGCTCCCCAACACGAAATCGCTGCGCCGCACGGGCTAACGCCGGACGGTCCCAGATCGATGGCTCTCGGGAGGGGCTTCGTCACGCATGGTGGCTGGCCCACGGGTGCGGCGAGTCGGGGGACCTGCTGCCGACGAGGGGACGGGACATGCCCTACCTGCTCGGGATCGACCTGGGTGCGACCACGGTGACCGCTGCGGCGCTCCGCGGCGCGACGGGCGAGCCGATGCGGCCCGGCGGGATCTCGCTGCCCGCCCTGCTCGTCGCCACCCCGGCCGGTGACCTCCTGTGCGGTGCCGCCGCAGCCCGGCGCGCGCCGGCCGAGCCGGACCGCGTCGCGCGCGGGTTCCTCGACCGGGTCGGCGACCCGACCCCGCTCTCGCTGGGCGGGCTCCCCCACCTGGCCGAGGATCTCTGCGCACGCCTGGTCCGCGTCGTCGTCGACGAGATGACGGCCCGCTACGGCGGCCCGCCGTCCCGGATCGGCGTCACCCATCCGGTCGCCTGGGGCAGGCACAAGCGCGACCTGCTCGCCGCCGCGATCGGCCGCCGCGGACTCACCGTCTCGCTGGTCACCGCACCGCAGGCGGTCGCGCTCGCCCGTCGCACCGACGCCCCGGCGGAGGGACCGCTCGTCGTCGTCGACGTCGGCGGGAACGGGAGCACCGCCACCACGCTGGCCCCGGCCGCGCCCGGGGTGCTGCCGGGGATCGTCGGCAGCCCGCTCACCTGCGCCGCGGGCGGAGCCGACGTCGACGACGCCGTGTTCGCCTTCGTCCGTTCGGCCACGCCCCGCCTCGCCGCCGCGTTCGACGCACTCGACGTCGAGGACCCCCAGGTACTGGCCACGCTGGCCGCGCTGCGCGACGACTGCCGGGCCGCGAAGGAGCTGCTCTCCCGGGACACCGTCGCCGGGGTCACGGTCGATCTGCCCGGGGTCAGCACCACGGTCCGCATCCACCGCTCGGACCTCGACGAGCTCGCCGCGCCGGTCCTCGAGCCCGTGGCCGATCTGCTCGCCGAGGTCGTGGAGTCCGTGCCGGACGCCGAGGTGCTGCTCGCCGGTGGCGCCGCCCGGACGCCGGTGGTGGTGCAGCTTCTCTCCGCCCGCTCGGGGAGGCCGGTGGCGGTCACCGCCGATCCGGTGCACGACACCGCCAGGGGGGCCGCGCTGGCCGTCGCTCCCGGTGCCGGGACGTCCTGGCCGGGTACCCGGATCGCACCGGTCCCGGCCCCCGGGGACGGGACGGGGCCCCGCCCGGCCGTGTCCGCGTCGCACGGCACGGCACCGCGGGTGGTCGTCCCCGCCCAGCGTGGCGGCGCATCGCGGGCGCAGCGCTCGGAGCGGGTCCGCCCCGAGCGCATCGGCTCCGCGATCGGGCTGCTCGATCCGGCGACCGGCCCGCTGCCCGTCCAGCGTGGCGCCGCAGCCTCGTCGCCGGCCCTGCCGGTCACTCGTTCGGCAGGCCTCCCGCCGGTGCCGCAGAGCGACCCCGGGGCCCTGCCCGGGGTGCCGGACTCCGTCATCAGCCGCGACCTGGCCCGTCCCTCCGTGGCCCGCGGGCTCACCCGGCAGCGGGTGCTGCTCGGCGCCGGTTGCCTCGCGGGCACCCTGGCGGTCACCGGGGCACTGCTGTTCTGGCCGTCGTCGGCGCCTGCGCTCGGTGAGCTCAGTGCCGCCCCGACGTCGCCGAGCACCTCCGCTCCCCCGGCCTCGCAGCTCCCGCCCCCGGATGCCGCGGTCGCGGTCCCCGGAGCCGCTGCTCCCGTCGGTGCGGACGCCACGGTGGCCGCGCGTGCCGGTGCGGGGGCCGCGGGTGCCCCTGCGGCCCCGACCGCCGCCCCGGCGACGGGTGCGGGTGCCGCCGCGCCGGCGCGGGGTGCGGGTGCTGCCGCCCCGACCTCACCCCGGGTCGTCGCTCCGCCGCCCGCTCCGGTGGCCGTCCCGCCGCCGCCTGCTGCGTCGGTGCCGCCCCCGACGGAGCCCCCGCCCGCCCCCGAGCCGAGCACCCCGCCGCCGCCCCCGACACCGTCCTCGGAGGCCGAGCCCAGCAGCCCCGTCCCGCCGCCGACGGAGCCCGTCCCGCCCCCGCCGCCGACGAGTGCGCCCCCGGCCGCGTGACCCATCGATCACGCTCTGCGCTGCAGCGACAGCGGCGAGTGACCCCCACCCCGTTCGGATGCCGAGTGCACACGGGATGATTCAGACCGCCGGGCCGGCGTGGAACCGGGAGCCCCCACGCCGGCTCGGCCCCATCACGGCCCCATCACGGGCAGCCGCGCCGCCCGACCGTCCGAAGGTGTGACCGCAACCGCGTCGCGTCTGCGGTTTCGACACCTGCCGAGATGGTAAAACCACTGGTGATAGTGGGGTCTGCACGATTCGGGGGAGTTCGTGATGACACAGTTCGCGGGGGCGGTCATCGGAATGGCGACGGCGGCACTGCTGGTCGCGTACCTGGCCTTCGGGTGGCCGGTGCTGGTGATCGGCGGGCCGCTGCTGGTCGGTGTCGCGATCACGCTGCTGGCGTTGGCGCTGACCGAGAAGCCACGCGAGGCGCTCCGCGAGCGCCGGGCCGCGCTCGTCGGTGACACGGGGTGGAAGCAGGCCGCCGAGCGTGGCGAGCCGGCGGTGGGCGGCCTGATGAGCGGCTTCTTCGAGGTCAGCCCGCAGGTGCCCGCGCTGCCCGAGCAGCGCCCCGCGCTGTCGCACCCCGCCCGCCGGACCGGTGCCTCCCGACCGTAGGTGAGAATCGGGCGGTGTCGATCATCCGCACCGCCCGCGTCCCGGTCCGGCGCCCGTGCTGATCGGGATGACGTTCGCCGTCCTCGCCATGCTGTGCAGCACGGTGGCGGCGATCCTGCAGGCCGACGCGGCCCGCAAGGGCGGCCGGACCAGTTCGGTCATGGCCCGCCCGCGGTTCCTCGCCGGTCTGGTGATGGACCTCGTCACCTGGCTGTGCATGGTCGTCGCACTCCAGTACATCCCGATCTTCGCGGTGCAGGCGACGCTGGCGGGTGCGATCGCGATGACCGCCCTGTACGCCCGGTACTTCCGTGATGAATGGCTGCGCCCGGTGCACCGGCTCGCGATCGGCGCGAGCGTCCTGGGTCTCGCGCTGGTTGCGGGCAGTGCGGGTGTCGAGCGCAAGCAGGCGCTGACCGGTCACGGGGTCACGGTCGCGGTGCTCGTCGGGGCGCTGGTCGCGGTCATGGTGGCGACGCTGGCGGTGAACCCGTCCACGGTGCCGTGGCCCTCCGCGGTTCTCGCCGGGCTCGGCCTCGGTGGCGGCGCGGTCTGCATCCGGGCGCTGCACGTCTCCGACGGTGCCGCGCTGTCCACCCTGATGGCCGAACCTCTGGTCTACGTGCTGCTCGGGATGGCGGTCGTCGGGCTCTACAACTACGCGCGTGCGCTGCAGCTCGGCGACATCGCGACCGTCACGGCGCTGTACATGGCCGTGCAGGTCGTGGTGCCGGGGCTCGTCGGCATCACGCTGCTCGACGACACCGTGCGGGCCGGTTACACCTGGATGTTGGTGCTCGGGCTCGCCTTCATCGTCTACGGCACGTCGATCCTCGCCCGCCGGCGGCCGGAGAAGCGGGCGTCCCCACGGGTCGCCTAGCGTGACGGGCATGCCGACCTTCGAGCGTCCTGGTGTCAGCCTGCACTACGAGGAGCGCGGCTCCGGGTTCCCGATCCTGCTGATCGCTCCCGGCGGGATGCGTTCGACCGTGTCGGCCTGGGAGAAGGCCCCCTGGAACCCGCTGGAGCACCTGGCCGATCGCTACCGGGTGATCGCGATGGACCAGCGCAACGCGGGTGGGTCGTTCGCGCAGGTGCACGGCAGCGACGGTTGGTCCACCTACACCGCCGACCAGCTCGCGCTGCTCGACCACCTCGGCGTCGACGAGTTCGGGGTGCTCGGCATGTGCATCGGCGGCGCCTACATCGCGAACCTGCTCGCGACCGCCCCGGAGCGGATCCGGGCCGCGGTCACGCTGCAGCCGATCGGCCGGGACGGCAACCAGCACCTGTTCGAGGAGATCTTCGACGGCTGGCGCGCCGAGGTCGTGGCGGACCATCCGGAAGCCGGTGACGAGGACTGGGAGTCGTTCAAGGCGAACATGTACGGCGGCGGCGGGATCCTGTTCTCGGTGCCCGACGAGGCACTCGCCCGGATCGGCACCCCCTGGCTGGTGCTGATGGGCGGCGACGAGCACCACCCCGAGTCGGTGTCACGCCGGCTCGTCGAGCTCGCCCCCGGCGCCGAACTGGTGGAACGCTGGAAGGCCCAGGAGTACGTCGCCGACGGCCGGGCCGCCGTGGACGCCTTCCTGGCGGAGCACCTCTGATTCGTCCACGACCGCACCGGCCCCCGGGTGCAGGATGGCGCCATGCCGGACTGGGGTGACGTCGTGCGGATCGGGTGCGCGCTACCGGAGGTCGAGGAGTCGACCTGGTACCGCACCCCGGCGCTGAAGGTACGCCGGAAGGGCTTCGCCCGGCTGCGGGCCGAGTCCGACGGACTGCTGGTGCTGATGTGTCCGATGGAGGAGAAGGAGGCGCTGCTCGCCTCCGGCGACCCGGCCTACAGCACCACACCGCACTACGACGGCCACGGCTCGATCCTCGTCGACCTGGGCCGGGTCGATCCCGGGCAGCTCGCCGAGCTGGTCGAGCAGGCGTGGCGTCGCAGGGCACCGACCACCCTGGTTCGGGCGTACGACGCGTGAGTTCCGGCCCCGCCGCCGGTCGACGCCGGGCTGCTGCGGGTCGCCGGGGAGACGGCCGCCGCGGGGTGAGCGGCCGGGAGTGCTGCCGGGGAGCGCGGTCGGCGACGTGGGTCGTCGAGGTCGTCGTCCACCATCTGGACATGACCGTGGATCTGCCGGGGGCGCCCGAGCCGCCGGCCAGCGGGCTGGGGGTCGCCCGCGAGACCGTCACCCGGCTCGTGGACCCGCCGGACGCGCTCGACGGTTGGGACGACGACCGTGCCCTGGTGCTCGCCGCGAGCGGGCGGGAGAGCGGTCTCGTCCCGGTCCTCGGCTGAGCGGGGGTCCGGCCGGAAAACGGCGCGAAAGTCCGGTGGTGCAAGGCTTATCGTGGGCCGATGAGCAGCACGCCCGGGGGCACCGAGATCCGTACCGTCGCCGAGCTCGAGAAGATCACCGGGCAACCGGGGGCGCCGTCGCTGGCGAAGGAACGTGACCACCTTCTCGACGTGCACCGCGAGTGGTTGGCGGTGTCGCGGTTCCTGCTGCTGGCGACCGCGGGGGCGGACGGCACCTGCGACGTCTCCCCCAAGGGTGACCCGGCGGGTTTCGTGCACGTCGTCGACGACCGGACGGTCGCCGTCCCGGAACGCCCGGGGAACGGCCGGGTCGACGGCTGGCGCAACGTCCTGCAGAATCCGCACGTCGGGCTGATCTTCCTGATCCCTGGGCGCAACGACACGCTGCGGATCAACGGCCGGGCCCGCCTGGTCCGTGACGCCGACTACTTCGACTCCATGGCGGTGCGGGGACGGCGGCCCTTGCTGGCCTGCGAGGTGGCCGTCGACCAGGTGTTCTTCCACTGCCCCAAGGCGTTCCTGCGCTCGGAGCTGTGGGGCGGTGAGCGTCCGCCCGGCGCGGACCGGCTGCCCTCGGTCGCGGCGATCGCGAAGCAGCTCTCCCGTCCGGACGAGCCGCTGGAGCAGATCGAGGAGTACTACGGCCCGTCCTACGCTGAGCGGCTCTACTGAGCTCGGGCGACGACACCGCCCACCGGCCGGGCCACGATGGTCACATGAGTCCGGACGGGATGCGGGGCAGCACCGCGGCAGCGGTACTGGCCGCCCGACTGCGGCCGCCGGGTGCCGGGCGCCGCCCGTTGTTCGCCGGGCTCGACGGCCGCAGCGGCGCCGGGAAGTCGACGCTGGCGCAGGCGCTCACCCAGGACGTCGGTCCGGCAGGCGACGGTCCCGGGCAGGTGACCGTGATCGAGGGCGACGAGTTCTACGGCGGTGGCAGCGCTGAGGTCTGGGACCGCAGGTCGGCCGCCGAGAAGGTGGACCGGGTGATCGACTGGCGTCGGCAACGCGACGTCCTGGAGCGACTACGCCGGCACGGTGTCGCCGAGTGGCACGGTTTCGACTGGGACTCCGAGGACTGGGACAGCGAGATCATCCCGCTCGTGGCGGCGCCGACGGTCGTGCGGGCGGCACCGGTGGTCGTGCTCGAAGGCGTCTACAGCTGCCGGCCGGAGCTGCACGACCTGCTCGACCTGCGGGTGCTGCTGGAGGTTCCGCGCCACGTCCGCCGTCGGCGGCTCCTCGATCGCGACGGTGACGAGTACCGCGCCGACTGGGACGCGCGCTGGTCGGCAGCCGAGGACCACTACTTCGGCACCGTGATGCCGCCCGAACGCTTCGATCTCGTGCTCGGCGGGGCGGGCCTGCACCTCGGTGTCGGCCACGAATCCGGCCGGGGCCCAGCGCCCGGGGCTCGCGCCCGAGGCGACAACCTCACCACGTGAGGGGTTCACCGCACGACGGTGGACGACGCCACCGGACCGCCGACGTGCGATGCGCCCGGACGCCCGGCCCATCACCGGCGGGCCACGGCGGCGGACCGACGCATCGCCGACGGATGAACGCACGCACGGCGGGCGGCGGACGTCCGGCCTCGGCGAGTCGCCCCCCCGGGAGCGGTCGTCCTCGTGCGGTGAATGGCCCGGTCAGGGCCCGAACGCGATGCAACCGCGAACGACGAAGGCCCAGGTCTCTGCGGGGCAACCCCGCTGACCTGGGCCTTCGGTATGCGAGCGGATGACGGGAATCGAACCCGCGTATTCAGCTTGGGAATCCGATGCACGTCGCTGGATCCACGCTCTGACCTGCAGGTCGTCACGGTCGTGAGTGTCCGCCAGTGACCGTCGCGGACCCTGCCGTATCGCACGTTCGTCGCACGCGGGCGCGCCTCATAGCTGGTGACGACCGCTTCGTCCCGAAGCAACCGGCGCGGTCGACCTGCGTCGAGGGATCGGCAGGCTAGTGCGATGAGGATGTCCATCGATGTCCGCTGGGGTCCCAGGCCTCACGGGTAATCGTCACTCAGTTCGTCACGCACCTGCGAGGGAGGGAGGTCACCGGTATGCTCCCGCCGCTGCAGCAACCAGTGCGGTCACGCCTTGAGGAAGTTGACGATCTCGGCGGTGACAGCTGGCGGAGCGCCCAACGCCTCACGCGGCCCGTGTAACCGGTCGAGCACCGCGTGGTGGAAGCACCGGCCCTGAACGAATGTGGCTGCGACGCCGACGTCGAGGTCACGACGAAGGACACCTGCTTCTACATAGCTTCGCAACGCCGCCGCCAGTGCACGGGTGAAGTCCTCCGGTCCTCCAGGCGCTCGACTCAGCATGTCCCGGAAGCCGGAGCTGAGCTGCTCGTCGGCCAGCACCGTGACGGCCACAGCAGCCATCCGCTTCTCGTGCTCGTAGATCTGGTCGATGAGCGTCGAGAGCGAATCCTCCTGCGCGCCGTCCTCGGACGGCAGCGCCGCTGTCATTGGCATGTCGCGCGGGACACTCTCCAGGATCACAGCGAGGATGAGCTCCTCGCGGCCCTTGAAGTGGCGATACAGGGCACCGGCCGACAGCCCGGCCTCCTTGGCGACGGCGTCCACCCTGACCCGGGCAACCCCTCGCTCATCCATGAGCTTTCGCGTCGCCGCGAGCACACGGCTACGTGTGTCCGGATTGCCACTGCTATCGTCGCGAGTGAACATTCACTCACACCACCTCACTGGACGTCGTACGACAGCAAGTATGAATCCGGAGGCACCGCCGACCATGAGCACCACAGTCGCCACCGATCGCCACCCCGTCTCGACCGCCACCCTCCGTGGTGCGGGTGTCTGCGCCATCGTCACCACGATCGTCTACCTGATCGCCGGGATCCTGCACGGAACCCTCACCGCCGGAGGCGACCAGTCGAGCTCGGAGACCGTGTTCGAGCACGTCAACGCCACTCCGGCATGGGGCCCGGTCAATATCGTGATGCTGCTCGCCACCATCGGGTGGCTGGCAGTGTTCGTAGCCATCAACGACCTACCCGGCGGGGGCGACCGCACGGCCTGGTTGGGACGGCTGTCCACGCTCGCCCTTGCCTTTGGGATCGCGGCAGCGACCCTTCTCTACCTCGCCGATGCGATCGCGATCCCTCAGCTCGCCCAGCAGTGGGCACAGGCAGCACCGGTCGAGCAGGCGCAGATCGTCGCGACCGGCGACACCGTGCAGAACGCGCTGCGGATCCCGCTGTTCCATACGCTTCCGATGTTTGTTCTCGGCCTCCCCTTCGCTCTGCTCGGTCTCGCCCACGTCAAGGCCCCCTCCAGCGAGCTCCCGACCTGGACGGCTTGGCTCGCGCTCATCGGTGGCGCAGCTGCCTTCCTGATGGGCCTCAGCTGGTCCTTGGGTACCGACTTCGTGCCCGAGACGATGCTCTGGGCAGTCGTCCAGCCGCTCATCTGGATCTGGGGTATCAGCACTGGAGTCTCCCTACTGCGGAGGGCCAGCAGCGCATGAAGGCCGTCCCCGCGTCACACACGCGAGCAGCGCGATCTCGCATCAGCCGGAGTCGCCACGAGGATCGGCCCGCTGGCGTGATGTGTTGCGCCGGAGCAGCTCACAGATGTCGCCGACAGATCGACACGATCTTCTGGGAGGCCAAGCAGGCTGCCTGATTACAGGCTGAGACGGTGCCGACCAGCGGGAACCTGCACGCGTCAGCCAGCGTCGTTCCTCGTTGTCGAGTGGTCTCCGACGGCCCCACGACGGCCCAGGAACACCCTCGCCAGCCCCGCTTCCCCATACGCCCCGGCTGCCGTTCGAGTGCCATCCCGTCGGCCTGGCGCAGCCCGACCGCGCGGTCGTTCGTGGGCAGCCCCTCGAGACACACCGGCGGCCGACGATGCGGAGCTGCTGCCCACGGGCGGCCGTGCGGTAGCCCTCTGGGAGGCCGACGGGATGGCACGGCCCACCATCCCGGAGGTCTGCCCGCCCGGCGAGGGCATGTACACCTCACCTGATCTTAGCAAACTCTTTGACCTCAACCTGAGTTGAGTTTCTAACGTATCGAACATGATCACACAGGAAGCCAGGAAACAGATCGCCAAGCACGTTGTTCCGGTTCCCGACTTCGGCCTACCTTCGCCCGCGGTTGACCTGTTCCGAGAGGCAACTGTTGTCGGCCTGGGCGCCACGGTCCGTCACGCCACTCACGCAGCGGCCGCAATGAGCAGTCTGATTGGAAGACTAATATCAGACTACGCGTTCGAAGCGATCGCAATCGAAGGTACCGACCCGCCTTACGACACTGGGTCCGCGCTTGATGGGTACGTCACTCACGGCAGGGGAGATCCGAAATCGATCATCCAGAGCAGTCAGGGGTTCTTACATAATCGCGAGTTTCTCGATTTCATACTGGCGTTGCGCGCCCATAACGAACACGGCTCTGGACCACTGGTTCGAATAGTGCATGGAGCTGAGAGGGGGCGCCCGGTGAACAGCCTAGTAGAGATCGAACAAGAACTTGCCAATCAAGTCTTATTCTGGCGACGGCGAACCGGACACAAGGTGATCCGATGGGGTGGCGCAGCCCACGTTATAGCTGCCGACCCCCGCGGCATCTCCGTCGGCAACGGTCTTGACGCGAACTTGCTTCATAGGAACGCCGGCGGTCACCTTCGCGCAGCACTGGGCGACAACTACGCATCTGTTGCCGTGACCGTGGGCGAAGTCGAGAGCGGATCTGACTACACCGCGATCCCCGCCGCTCCACCGTCGTTCTTCGAGTCGGCCCTGCAAACTAGCTCGGAGACAGTATGGCTGACGACTCGGGGGACTTCGCCTATCGCGGACTCCTGGATCGACTCCTCACTACGTATTCGGTGCGTCGGACCCACTTATGACCCAGCTCGCGATAGCAACTACTACACCACAGCGCCTAGAGTTCGCGGTTCAGTCGACGGGTTCCTGCATATCCGAAAGAGTGCATCGATGATGAGGCTGTTTTGAAAGATTGCGCTATTTAAACTAGCATGAGCAGCGTCGTCGGGAAAGTAGTGATAGGGGAGGATGCTGGCGCGGGCTGCGCCGGGACCGGCCGGAGGCCGCATGCCCGGCGCAGCCCAAGCTGCCGGCGCCGGAGGCGCCGCTTGAACTACCGAATGGAGAGTCTAGACACGGCGCGCTGCAGCTACACCCGGCTCGATCCGTTCGGAACGAGGCGGTCGGTGTAGCCCTGCTGGACGAGGTGGTCGAAGGCTGCCTGGACTGTTGTGGGTATGGGTTCGGGTGCTGCGTAGCCGCGGTCGGCGTAGACCTGGATGCGGTGGGTGTCGCCGACGAGCATGGTGATGACGCGGTGCGGGTCGCCGATGCTCTCGACGTATTCGTGCAGGCTGAGCGGGCTGGCGGCGGTAACGACCTCGACGTCGGCCCAGAGTTGGCGGCAGGTCGCCCGGGCTCGCCGCTGCTGGTAGGGCCGTGTGATCAGGGTGACCGCGTGCGGGCTGTGCCCGCCGGCGGCGAGCAGGTCCCGGGTGCGGGTGATGTTCTCGCCGGTGTTCGTGGCGGTGGGTTCGACGAGAACCACGTTGTCCGGGACGCCGAGGGCCAGGGCGTGGTCGCGGTAGTGGACGGCTTCGCCGCGGGGGAAGCGGTCGACGGTGGTGGGGGCGTTGGCGCCGGTGAACACGATCAGCGGGAACCGGCCGCGGTGGTAGAGCTCGGCGGTGGTGGTGGCCACGGACAGGTCGTGGCTGCCCAGGCCGATCCCGACGTCGGTGATGGTGTCGGTTCCATCGTCGAGGCGGTGGTAGTCCCACAGGGTGTGTACGGCCTCGGCGGTGGCGGGGTCGTCGAGGGCGTCTCGGTGGCGGGTCATCGGTGTCTCGGGGTCAGTCCGGGATGGTGAAGCTGTAGGTCCAGGCGAACCTGCTCGCCGCGTGCACTCCTCGGGCGAACTCCACGCAGCGCCCGTCTGCGGTGTAGGTGCAGCGTTCGAGGATCATGACCGGTTCGCCGGCCGGTAGTGCGAGGGTGTCGATCTCGTCGGGGGTCGGCATGCGTGAGTGGATGGTCTCGGTGATCCGGTCGGGTTCGAGTCCCTTGCGGGTCAGGGCGCCGAAGCCACCGCCGCCGGGCACCGGGCCCGGGGTGGGGTCGACGATCGGGGTGTCGGCGACGTCCTCGGGCCGGTAGTAGCTGGTGAGGCTGTGGGTGGGTTGGCCTGCGTCGGTGACCAGGCGGGCACGTTCGTAGACCTCGCTGCCCGGCTTGATCCCGAGCGCGGCGGCGGTGGCGTCGTCGGCCGGGACGGTGCGGACACTCTGGGTCTGGTCACCGGGCTTCCACGCCACCCCGGATGCCTCGCGGTCGGCGGCGAAGGCGACGACACCGGACTTCCACTTGTGCTTGGCATAGCGCTCGACGCCGAGCCGGCGCATCGGAGGTCGAGACCGTACGACGGTCCCCCGCCGGCGGATCGGGGTGACCAGACCTTCGGCTTCGAGGACTCCGACGGCCTTGCGTACGGTGTGGATGTTCACCCCGTGCGCCGCGGCGATGACGTCCTGCTTGGGCAGGGTCGCACCAGGTGCGTACTCCCCCGCCTCGATGGCGTCACGTAGCGCGTCGGCGACGTCTCGATAGCCGCTGGTCACTGACCGGGTCCTCCTCGTGCAGCACCTCGCCGGGTCCTCCGGCTACGGGTGTCAAGTTCAAGGCTATCCCTAAGCCCTCCCGACCCCGCAGGCCGGATACAGCTAGGTCTATTGACAGTGTCGCATGCTCGCGAGTTAATAGAGCTAGCTTAATCAGACATGGAGGGGCGACATGAGGGATCTTCCGGTGGTACTCGATGGCTACAAGCTCACGGTGGTGGAGCCACCTGCGCCCAAGACCCGTCAGGACGCGAACGGCGCTGAGGTGCCGGTGACCGATCGGGATGGGGTGATGCAGTTCGTGGTGTCGCTGTTCGCGAAGTTGCAGGTGGCGGCGGGTCAGCGGGCGCCGAAGGGTGAGGAGATCAAGGTGACCCTGACCGCGGACCCGGGTGAGGGCTTTCCGGAGGACGTGCGGGTGCAGTTGATCGACCCGAGGATCAACCCGTACTCGATCGACTCGCCGGATGGGCGGACGGTGTCGGGGATCGCGTTCAAGGCGGCCGGGCTCAAGCACGCCCACCCCGCACCCGCACCGGCGCGGCGGGGCAAGGACCACGACGGCGGTGACCAGTGACCGGGCGGCCGGACTGGTTGCCGTCCTCGACGGTGACGGTCAACGTGCACGTGTTCGAGACGACGAGCTTCCCGGTACGGGTCCACCCGCGTGAGGACCGGGTCACCGTGGATATGGAGGGCTCCGGCGGCTCGGTGACGCTCTACCTCGACCGGACCGACCTCCTCCGGCTCCGGGAGGTCCTGGACGCCACCGAGCGGGAGCTGACCGCCCGCCAGAACGACAACGAGAGCAACGAGGTCCGCGCAGTCAACGGGCCGGCCGCCTGACCCGGCGGCCCATTCAATTCCGCCGGACCGGGTTCCGGCACATCCGAGTAGTTCCGAGACGGGGACAGCTGTGTCTCCGATCAGAGGTGATCACCGGTGGTGTGTGGCGAATGCAGTGGTAGCCGCGCCTGCGATGTGTGTGACGGCTACGGCGACTCGATCGACGGGATCGAGTGCCAGGCGTGTGGCGGCTCCGGGATCTGCCCGGGCTGTTTCGGAGAAGGCGAGACCAGCGACTCGGCGTCGTCGGTCGGAATGGAGATGACGGCATGAACACGACCACGAACACCCGGCAGCGCAGCACCTCGGGTGTGGGCCGGTTGGTGCGCCGGTTGGAGATCGAACGCCGCCGCTGGGCCCGCACCGAGGCACCGGTGATCCCGACCGAGCAGGCGTGGCGGGCCGGTGTCGCCGAAGGCCTGCGCCTGGCACAGCTCACCATCCGCAAAGGCGTCTGACCGTCATGGCGTTCAGTCTCGGGGCCCGCGATCGGGTCACGACCCTGCCGAAGGTCAACCGGCGCGCGCTGCGCAAGTACGGCGAGTTCTGGCGGGCCCTACAGCTCGTCGGGGACGCCCTGACCGAGGCCGAGAAGCTCACCGCCAAGGCACGCGATGCCGAACGCCGCGGTGAACGCAAGTCCGCGAAGGGCGTCAGCGCGAAAGCCGGCGCCACCGCCCGACACGCCTGGTCGCGCGCGACCGGGGAGGAGATGAGCGCGGCAGCGAAGAAGGCCCACCGCTCCCTGCAGGTGATGTCGGCATCGGCGAAGCGCTGGGAAGCCGAGCTGGTCTCCCGCGAATGGAGAAAATGACATGTCGAAAGCCGTGGATCGCGTGGTGGAGGACATCGACGCCGCCATGCGGGAACTCAAACGCTCACTGCACGGGATTCCGTATCGGACCGGTGGGTTCAAGAACACTCACGACAATCTCGCCCGCGATGTCGCGCATCTGACGGTGCAGCTCGACTCGGCGCGCGGTGCGTTGCGCGAACAGAAATGACCCCACGTCGGGTGGTGGGGGCGTCCGCTGCACTGATTCTTGGCGGAAACACACAGCGGACGCCCCGTGCTACCCGACAACTCTGGTGAGGACTGGTAGCAATGACCAAGCATAGTTCAGCAACCCGCATCAACGGCCCCGCCCGCACCCGTGGCGGGCGTGCCACCCGACCTCCGGGGCGGGAGTTCCAGGCCCTGGCCTGGCTGGCCCGGCATCCCGGGTTCGTCGCCGTCCCCCTGGTCGTCCTGGGGCTGGCGTTGATGCTCGGCCCGCTCGCCACGGTGATCGGGCTCGGCGCCCTGGCCGCCTCGGTCGCGGTGTGGGGGCGTGTGCATCCGGCGAGTTTCGACCGGTTCGCCGCTCCTGCTCTGCGCGCGACGTGGCGGCGGTGGACGGTCTACCGCGGCCACCGCTGGACACAGCTCATGACCGACACCGGACTGACCCGCGAGCATCGGCACACCGGTGACCAGCTCGTCCCGCGCATCCTGCGGGTGCGCTCGTCGTCGTCCTCGATCGACACCGTCTACGTGCGGATGGTCCGCGGCCAGGACGTCGCCTACTGGCAAGAGCGCTCCTCGATCCTGTGGGAGGCACTGATCGCCCACCGGGTCGCGATCACCCGCCACCGGCCCGGGGTCGTGGCGATCGTGATCGAGTGGGAGCTTCCGTTCACCCGCACCATCCCCGCACCCGACATCCCCGAGCAGGCCGAGGATGTCGACCTGGGGGCGGTCGAGATCGGCGACAACGAACGCGGCGAACCCTTCACCGCCCCCGTCATCGGCGGACACCGCCTCGTCGCCGGCGCCTCCGGAGCAGGCAAGGGCTCCATCCTGTGGTCGATCCTGCGCGGGGTCGGACCCTGCATCCGCGACGGCATCGTCCGCGTCTGGATGGTCGACCTCAAGGGCGGGGTGGAGACCGAACAGGGCGCCCCGCTGTTCCACCGCTACGCCACCACCATGCCTCGAGCGTTGGAGCTGTTGACCGAGTTCCGCGACGCGATGCGGGACCGGCAGGACGACATGCGCGACCAGAACATCCGCACCTGCACACCCTCCACGGGAACCCCGGTGGAGCTGCTGGTCATCGACGAGATGGCCATGCTCACCGCCTACGGCGACCGGTCGAGCGTGCGGGATGCGTTGCGGCTCCTCGCAGAGGTGATGACCCAGGGCCGGGCGTCGCTGTTCACCGTCCACGGCTACCTACAGGAACCGTCCAAGGACGTGGTGGACGTGCGGGAGCTGTTCACCCAGCGGATCTGCCTGGGCGTCACCGCCGCGAGCCACGTCGACATGGTCCTGGGCGAGGGCGCACGGGAGCGGGGAGCGCTGGCCGATGAGATCCCCGGGGACGCTCGGCATGCCGGGATCGGGTTCGTGATCGACAAGGGCTCACGGCTCCCGGTCCGCTTCCGGGCGGCCTACGTGTCCGACGACGACATCACCGAACTCGTCGAACGCTGCACGCCGCCGCCGGCAGCTGAGGTGATCGACCTCCACGACGACACCGACGACATCGACGGCACCGGCGGCGGCGATGACGTCGACGGCACCGATCGGGGGGCGGCCTGATGGGCTCCACCACCGGATGGGTGCTCCGCACCTGGGCCAAGTTCACCCTGCTGTTCACGCTCATCGTCGGCGGTGCGTGGCTGTCCCTGGGCACCGGCTCGGGCTGGTTCTGGGTCATCACCGCTGGTGCGCTGGTCGCCGAGTGGTACGTGATCCGCCAGCTCGCCCGCGAATGGTCCTGGGAAGCCCGCGCCACCTGGTGGTGGTCAGCATGACCAGCCACACCAGCACCGTGCAGGGCGCGCTGTTCGGCGACCCGGCCGTCGTCGAGCCCAGCGACCGGGGGCCGGTGGCGACGCAGGACCCGCGCGAGGTCGCCCGGGTCGTCGCCCTCGCCCAGGACCCGGGGTTGTTCGTGGTCGAGCGCTCGGGGCTGGTGCTGCGGGCCGATCCTGTCCGCCCGGGCTGCGCGGACGCGGTGGCTCGGCATGACGGGGACACCGTGGTCCAGCTCCTCGACACCGGACACCTCCGGCTCGGCGGCACCCACCACGTCCACCACACATGTGAGGAAGGGCCGGCCCGCTCGGTGCTGGTCCCGAAGGCGACGCGCGACATGGTCTCCCGCTGGACCCACCTGCGACCGATCCCGCAGCCGACACCGGCACCGGCAGGGAGGCGACCAGCGCAGCGCTCGACCGGATTGATCGGCGTCGACGTCGTCGCACCCGGCAAAGCCCTGGTCTGCCTGGGCGACACGGGGCAGGGCGGCACCGTGCTGCGCGACGAGGGCCGGTATCGGGTCGAGAACGACCACGGTGTCCTCGTCGGCCACGCCAGCTCGTATCGGGCCGCGGCGCGACTGCTGGCCCGCTACCACGGTTACACCCCGGGCCCGGTCGAGATCGACCACGAACACCGCACCCACCGCCGGTGACCTGCGCTCGACCCCGCCGAAGTGAGACCAGCTCCCGGCGGGGCCGATGCCGCCTCCTACAGCCTCGAACCGTCCCCGGGAGGGATGCCGTGAACACGGCTGCCACAACCACCCAGCACGATCAGCACGACGCGGACCTGTCGCACCTGCTGCGCTCGGACGGCTTCCAGACCTGGCGCCGCGAGGTCACCGCCATCGGCGGCTGCGCCGCACCCATCCACCTCACCGGATCATCCCGCGTCTACGACCGCGCCACCGGCACCGTCATCACCGAACGCGACGGCGACATCCTCGCCCCCTGCGGCAACCGCAGAGCCTCGGTGTGTCCGGCCTGCTCGGACCGCTACGCCTCCGACGCCTACCACCTCCTCCGCGCAGGGATGGCCGGCGGAAAGGGCGTCCCCGACACAGCGGCCGCCCATCCGCGGCTGTTCGTCACCCTCACCGCACCCTCGTTCGGGCCGGTGCACTCCCGCCGGGTCACCGCCCGCGGCCTGGTCGTCCCGTGCCGATGCGGGGACAAGCACCACCGCGACGACCCCCGCATCGGCGGCGCCCTCGACCCCGACACCCACGACTACACCGGCGCCATCCTGTGGCAGGCCCACGCCGGCAAGCTGTGGAACCGCTTCGCCATCCGGTTGCGCCGCATCCTCGCGCAGATGCTCGGGGTCAAGGTGCGGGAGTTCCGCGACCACGCGCGGCTGTCCTACGCCAAGGTCGCCGAATACCAACGCCGCGGCCTGGTCCATTTTCACGCCGTCGTGCGCCTGGACGGCCCCGACGGGCCCACCACCACGCCACCGGCCGGAATCACCGCCGACGGGCTCAACGCCGCGATCCGCGAGGCGGCCCGGGACGTGTCCCTCATCGTCGATCGCCCGGACGGGACTCCGCTGCTGCTCGCCTGGGGCACCCAGGTCGACATCCGCCCGATCACCTCCACCACGGCGGCCGCGCTCGAGAACGACGACGGCGAGATCACCGACTCCGCACTTGCCGCCTACGTGGCGAAGTACGCGACCAAGGGCACCGGGAAGTCCGAGGCGACAGATCGGCCGATCCGCGACATCGCCCACCTGCGCCACCTCGACTTGACCGGGCACCACCGGCGCCTGATCGAAACGGCGTGGGAGCTCGGCGGCCGGGAGGAGTACGCGGAGCTGAACCTGCGCCGCTGGGCGCACATGCTCGGCTTCCGCGGCCACTTCCTCACCAAATCCCGCGCGTACTCCACCACCTTCGGGGCCATCCGCGGGGACCGACGCGCCTACCGGCTCGGCGAGACCCTGGCCGCGCTCGACACCCCCACCGAGGTCGGGGCCGTCCTGGTGGTCAACGACTGGGCCGTCGTCCAGATCGGGCACCGCAACGACGCCGAACGAGAGATCGCCCTCGGCATCGCCGAACGACGACGCGAACAACGTACGAGCAGGAAGGAGGCCCGCCATGGCTGACCCGACCGGTGCGCAGTACCTGACCGTCCCGCAGGCGGCCGAGCACCTGAACACTTCGGTGCGCTTCGTCCGCCGGCTGATCGCCGAACGCCGTATCGCGTTCTTCCGGGTCGGTCGACACGTGCGCTTCGCCGTCGCCGATCTCGATGCCTTCGTCGAGGCCGGGCGGGTCGAGCCGGTGACCGCCGCGAGCGTCTGGCGTGACCTCGACGGGGTGGCCTGATGGCGAACAAGCGGGGCCACCGCCGGTTCGGGCACGTCCGCAAGCTGCCGTCTGGTCGCTACCAGGCGAGCTACCTCGGCCCGGACGGCCAGCGGCGGACCGCGCCGACCACGTTCGCCCGAAAGACCGATGCCGACGTCTACCTGTCCCGGATTGAGGCGACGATCAGTCAAGGCGAGTGGACCGACCCGTCCCGGGCCAAGGTCCGCCTCGTCGACTACGCCGAACGCTGGATCGAGCAGCGCGCGGGACTCCGGCCCCGCACCGTCGAGCTGTACCGATGGCTGCTGGCCCGGCACGTCGTACCCGGCCTCGGTGGGGTTGCGCTCGGTGAGTTGACCACGGCGCTCGTTCGGCAGTGGCGGGCCGACCTCCTTGCCTCCGGGGTGTCCCAGACGATGGCGGCCAAGGCGTACCGGCTGCTCCGGGCGGTGCTGAACACCGCCGTCGACGAGGATCGCATCCTCGCTCGGAATCCGTGCCGGGTGCGTGGCGCCGACCAGGAGAACCCGGCGGAACGTCCGGTGCTGACGCTGCCACAGGTGTTCGAGCTAGCCGACGCGATGCGCTACCGACGACTGCGGATGCTGATCATCGTGACCTCGTTCGCGACGCTGCGGTGGGGCGAGGCGACCGCTCTCCGACGGCAGGACGTCGCCCACGACGGGAGCTGGGTGCGGGTCAATCGCACACACAGAGGTCGTCGGTCGGGGGATCGTCGTCGGGCCGCCGAAGTCCCGCGCCGGGGTCCGGACTATCAGCATCCCGGCGGCGGTGCGGCCGGAGCTGGTCGAGCACCTGCACGAGTACGTCGGCCCGGCCCCTGAGGCGCTGCTGTTCACCGGGCCGAAGGGCGGGGCCCTGCGCCGGGCGCACTTCAACAACCTGGTCCGCTGGGTCGAGACGGTGCGCAAGCTCGGTGCACCCGGCCTGCACTTCCACGACCTGCGCCACACCGGCAACCTGTGGGCGGCGCAGACCGGCGCCAGCACCAGGGACCTCATGTCGCGGATGGGCCACGACGACATGCGAGCGGCGCTGATCTACCAGCGGGCGACCAGCGCGGCGGACCGCCGGATCGCCGACGGGCTGAGCGGCCTGGTCGACGACCACCGCCGCGGGCCTGCCCGACCGCACGGCGACGCGCACGATCCGCCGGGCGCTGGATGAGACACCCGAATCGCACGGGGGTAGCACGCGGGACCGTTCCCCGCGAACGACGAAGGCCCAGGTCCCTGCGAGACAACCCGCTGACCTGGGCCTTCGGTATGCGAGCGGATGACGGGAATCGAACCCGCGTATTCAGCTTGGGAAGCTGATGTTCTACCATTGAACTACATCCGCACCGTGTGCGATCACCTTAGCACCAGTCGTCGACGACCTGTCACGGGCCACCAGGCCCCGGTCGCCGCAGGAACCGACCACCCGGCGCGATCATCTCGACCCCCACCGTGGCCGTCGCGCAGACTCCGGACAACGGTCCGCACTCCGGCCGGAAGGGGTCACGATGGGCATGTTCGAACCGCTGACGTCCGGGCCGGATATTGCGGAGCACGAGCACGACATCCTGCTGATCGCCGGCAGCCGGCCGGAGGTGGCGCGGCTCGCCCCGGTGGCATCGGCCATCGCATCCGCGGACCGGATCCGCGGGATCACCGTCGCGACCGGTTCGGACCCGATGGTGGTGCACGAGACCTTCGAGGCACTCGGCGTCGCGACCGACATCACGATCCTGCTGCCGGTCGACGTCGGTCTCGGCGTGGCGGACGTCGCGGCGGCCCTGATGACCAGGCTCGACCAGCTGATGGTCGACCAGGATCCCTCGGCGGTCCTGGTGCACGGCGGGGGGCTGGCCGCGTCGGTCGCGGCGTCGGTGGCGTTCTGGCGGCGGATCCCGGTGGTCCACATGCAGGCCGGGATGGGCACCGACGACCTGCTGTGCCCGTTCCCGCAGGAGGCACACCGGCGGGTGATCGGCCAGCTGGCGTCGCTGTTCCTGACGACCAGCGGATCCGCGCTCGGCAGCCCCCTCGGCCCGAACGTGCTCACCATCGGGGACACGGTCAACTCGCTGCCCGGCCCGGCCGACCGCAACTGCCGCGACGCGCTGGAACGCACGCACTCCCAGCACCGCAGGCTGGTGCTGGTCGACCTGGAACGGTCGGCGTCGCTCCCGGTCCTCGGTGGTCTCGCCGACCTGCTGGAGCGGTACCCGAGGATCGAGGTCCTGGTGACCGGCGCGCTCGCGACCGGGGAGCCGGCGTTGTCGCTGGCCGCGCATCCACGGGTCACCGTCGTGCCCCGGCTGGACCTGCCCGACGAGCTGGCCGTGCTGGCCGCCGCGACCGTCGTCGTCACCGACGACCAGGACCTGGTGGTCGACGCCCCCGGCCTGGGAACGCTCGCCGTGCTGGTCGACGGCCCGAACGTGCCGCAGCCCGGCGACTCGATCCGCAGCATCGCCGCCCACGACGCCGCGGCGGCCGTCGCCCAGATGATGGACGGGGACCATGGTCGTCGTCCCGAACCGTCCGACGGCCTGGAGGCCGCCCGCGCCGAGCAGGCGGTGGCCTGGATGTTCGGTCTCTGCCGCTCGCCGCAGCTGGAGCCGGTGGTGCCGTCGCAGGCTCGACCGGAGCCCGAGGTGGAGGCGGCGGGTACGGAGGAGCCGTCCGAGGCCTGAGCCTGGATCGCTAGGGTGTCCCGGTGCTGCTCTCCGACGGTGACCTGCGCAAGGAGATCGAGTCCGGACGGTTGGTGCTCGATCCGTGGGACGTCGAGATGCTCCAGCCGTCGAGTATCGACGTGCGGCTGGACCGCTACTTCCGGGTGTTCCAGAACTCGCGTTACACCCATATCGATCCGGCCGAGCAGCAGGACGAGCTGACCACCCCGGTGGAGACACCGGACGGTGAGACGTTCGTGCTGCACCCCGGTGAGTTCGTGCTCGGCTCGACGTTCGAGCGGGTCGGCCTGCCCGACGACCTCGCCGGGCGCCTGGAGGGCAAGAGCTCGCTGGGCCGCCTCGGCCTGCTCACCCACTCCACGGCCGGGTTCATCGACCCGGGTTTCACCGGTCACATCACCCTCGAGCTGTCGAACGTCGCGAACCTGCCGATCACCCTCTGGCCGGGCATGAAGATCGGCCAGTTGTGCCTGTTCCGGTTGTCCAGCCCGGCCGAGCGGCCCTACGGCAGCGAGGGCGTCGGTTCCCGCTACCAGGGCCAGCGGGGCCCGACGCCGTCCCGGGCGTTCCGGAACTTCCACCGCACCGACACCCGCCGTCTCTGACACCGCGCCTCGTCGTTCCGCGGTACGGCGGCCCCGCGTCGCTACCCTGGTCGCGATGGACGCCGAGCGCAGCTCCCCGGAGAACGGGTCGCCCGACCCGTGGGCGACCGGGCGCCGCCGCCCCGGCAGGCCCGACCGTGGCCGTCGGGCCGGTGACGGCGCGGCCGCGGATCCGCGCGGCTCCGGCGTGCACGGTTCCGGCGCCTACGGAGCCAAGAAGCACGACCCCGGGAAGCGCGAGTCCGGGGGGCGCGCGTCAGCGGAACCCGGCTCGGCGGTGGTGCCCGTCCCCCGCCCCGCGCGGGAGGCCCCCGGTGACTCCGGCACGTCCGGCGCCGACCGCAGGAGCGGTGCTCGGCCCGGCCCGGGCGGCAGCCCCGGCGCCGGCCGGGACCCGTGGGCGCACTGGCGCGCACTGCGTCCGCGCACCCTCCGCGGGGCGAGCGCGCTCGGCCTGGTCGGCGCCGCCGTCCTGCTGCTGCCCTTCCTCGACGATCCGGACCGCTGGTGGGTTCCGGTCGGGCTCGGGTTCGGCACCCTGCTGCTGCTCACCCTGTTCCGGCTCGACCGGCTCCTCAACGGCTGGGCGCCGCACGTCGCGGGCGTCGTGCTCGTCGGGGCGCTGCTGCAGGCCACCTCCCGCAACCCGTGGGCGTGGGGGCTCGCACTGGGTGCCGGGGTGGTCGTCGCCGGGCTGCTGCTGCTCCCCCGCTGGAAGGTCCTGGCGGTCGGCGGGGTGCTCCTGGTCGTCTCCGGGGCCGGCTACACGTTCCGGTCCGCCGAGATCCGCGACGACCAGGCCCGGATCGACGCGCAGGCCGGTGCCCAGATGCGCGCGGCGCTCGGCGTGGACCGTCCGCAGCTCGCCCTCGTCGCGCTCGACACCGGCGTCACCGACGGCAACCCGGCCCGGGTCTGCCGGCTGGCCCAGGACCCGGCGATCGAGCAGCTCCGGCTCGCCACCGGGGCCGCGACCTGCGAGGACGCGGTCGCCGTCCTGCATGCGCGGGTCCCCGCGGACGCTACGGTCACGACGCCGGACCGGCAGTCCGACCCGGCCGTCGCCCCCGGCGGCAGCACCACCGTCGACGGCTGTGCCACCGCGTGGGGTGCGGCAGCCGGGCCGCAGCTGGGCCGGGTGGTGCTCACCCGCACGGCCGCGGCGACGCCGACCTTCCAGGTCTCGTCCTTCACGTCCTGCTGAGCCCGACCGGCACCGGAAGATCACCGTGCCGGTGCACCGGACCGCGATCTGCGCGGCCCGGCGCACCCGGACGGCGGTCAGCTCTCGTTCGTGCGCTCCCGCGCGGCCTGCTCGGGCGACGAGCCGTTGCTCGACGCGCCGTTCGACCCCGGCTCGGGGGACGCGGTCCCGGTGCTCTCGGCACCGTCGGAGCCGGCCGGGACCTCCGGCCCGGCGGTCGCCTCAGTCGCCTCAGCAACCGCCTCGGGGGCCGGGTCACCGCGGCGGACGGCCGCGAGCAGCATCTGCGAGACGTCCTGGACCTTGACGGCTTCACCGGCGGTCTGGTTGACGCCGTCGGTCATCATCGTCCGGCAGAACGGGCAGCCCACGGCGAGCGTCCCGGAGGGCTCGGTCCCGCCCCCGGCCTTGGTGAGGGTCTCGGCGGCTTCCTCGGCGCGGGTGAAGTTGATGCGCTTGCCGATCCGCTCCTCCATCCACATCCGGGCACCCCCGGCGCCGCAGCACATCGACCGGTCGCCGTGGCGCGGCATCTCGGTCAGTGTCGTCGACCCGGCGGCGCCGGTGGCGTTGATCAGATCGCGGGGCTCGGAGTAGACCTCGTTGTGCCGGCCGAGGTAGCAGGGGTCGTGGTAGGTGACCGGGCCGGTCTCCTCGCCGGCAGGCGCCGAGACCGGGATCAGCTTCTTCTCCCGCACCAGCTTGTTCAGCAGCTGGGTGTGGTGCAGGACCTCGTAGTGCCCGTCGAGCTGCGGGTACTCCCGGCCGAGGGTGTTGAGGCAGTGCGGGCAGGTGGTGACGATCTTGCGGGTGCCGGGCTCGCGGCCGTCGAAGACGGTGTTGAGGACCTCGACGTTCTGCTGGGCCAGCATCTGGAACACGAACTCGTTGCCCGACCGGCGCGCCGGGTCACCGGTGCAGGTCTCCCCCGAGCCGAGCACCGCGAAGTTGACCCCGGCGCGGTGCAGCAGCTCCGCGGTGGCCTGGATGGTCTTCTTCTGGCCGTCGTCGAACGCGCCGGCGCAGCCGATCCAGAACAGATACTCGGTCTCGGCGTCCAGCTCGCCCTCGACGACGGGCACCTCGAAGTCGAGGCCCTTGGTCCACTCCAGGCGGTCCTTCGGGTTCTGCCCCCAGGGGTTGCCCTTGTTCTCCAGGTTCTTGAACAGGCTGTTGAGCTCGGTCGGGAACTCCGACTCGATCATGACCTGGTAGCGGCGCATGTCGACGATGTGGTCGACGTGCTCGATGTCGACCGGGCACTGCTCGACGCACGCCCCGCAGGTGGTGCACGACCACAGGACCTCGGGGTCGATGACCCCCAGCACGTCCTCGCCGCCGATCAACGGCCGCTCCGCCTCCTTGCGTGCCGCCTCGGGGATCGCGGCCAGGCGGGTCTCGGCGTCGTCACCGGTGATGCCGATCTCGTCGCCGGCCATGTCCTTGCGGCCACCGGCCAGCAGGTAGGGCGCTTTGGCGTAGGCGTTGTCGCGCAGCGCGTTGACCAGCAGCTTGGGCGAGAGCGGCTTCTCGGTGTTCCAGGCCGGGCACTGGGACTGGCAGCGACCGCACTCGGTGCAGGTGGTGAAGTCGAGCAGGCCCTTCCAGGTGAAGTCCTCGACCTTGCCGGCCCCGAACACGTCCTTGTCCGGGTCGGCCTCCTCGAAGTCCAGCGGCTTGCCGTCCGACATCATCGGCTTGACCGCGCCGAGTGCCTTGCGCCCGGAGTCCTCGCGCTTGAAGTAGATGTTCGGGAACGCGGTGAACCGGTGCCAGGCCACGCCCATCGTGGGGGTGAGCGCGATCACGATCAGCCAGATCGTCGCCGAGAGGACCTTCACCGCCGCGAACACCGAGACCAGCGTCTCCGAGGGCGGCAGGATCGCTGCGAGCGCGGTGGACACCGGAGCCGACCAGGTCGGCACGTCGAACGCGCCGAGCGAGATCTTGGCGCCGCGCACGATCAGGATGCCCAGGCCCTCGAGGAACACGATGCCCTCGACGAAATAGGCCCGGCCCATGTTCGAGCCGTAGAACCGCGACATCCGGCCCTCGCGGGCCGGGTTGTGCAGCTGACGGATCACGATCAGCGCGCCGATGCCGACCACGGTGGCGACGCCGAGGATCTCGACGAACAGCGAGTAGACCGACCAGGTGCCGATCAGCGGCAGGTGGAACGTCGGGTTCCAGACCTCCACGAACGCCTCGACCAGCGCCAGGAACAGTCCACCGAAGCCGACCATCACCATCCAGTGCAGGACGCCGATGTGGCTCCACTTGAGCATCCTGGTGTGACCCAGGGTCTCGGTGAGCATGGTCAGGAAGCGCGGGCCGAACGGGCCGATCCGGTCCGGGGCCGGCTGACCGAGCCGGATGATCGAGACCATCTTCGCGACCGTGCGGGCGACCAGGACGACCGCCACGACCGCCGACAGCACCGTGATGGTGCCGAGCGTGTACTGCACCCAGGTCATGCGGAGCAACCTCCCTTGAGAGCACCCGGCCAGAAGGCTGTACGGGGCCGTACCGGCCTGAGACGTGGGGCGCTGGGCGCGCTGTCATCGCGGCGGAACGGGACTGGAACGATGTGTCGGAGACCGAGGTGGCCCTGAGGGCCGGACGGTCGTGGGCACGGCTCAGCGTGCCGCCTGGACCGGGCGGGCCTCTCCATCGCGGTGCCTCCTCGGACGTCGCCGTCGCGTTGATGTGGTGGGACGCGACGGCGGTCGGGCGAAGGGTAGTGCGCGCGGGCGCGGGACGCCCTGCACCACCGGGGGACGGGTCACACGTTGTTACCGAACAGTAGCCACCCCTGACCATGTCATCTCCGGCCGTCCCGCCCCAATCGACGGGCCCGGGGTGAGGTGCGAGTCACGTCCGGAATGTGGGGATCCGTTCCGCCGACCGTGTTTGATCCACTGCGGTGCGTGGCGTTCACACCGGGCGTACGGACCACTCCTCTACTATCACCGTCGGGTCTCGTGGTCTACTCGCCTGCGGGAGCGACCGGACAAGCGGATGCCGCAAGGAGGAGCTGTGAAGACCTCGTTCGAGGCGATCCAGCTGGTGCTCGCCCAGGGTGAGCTCACGACCGTGAACCTCCGCGACTGGATCACGAACAACATCGTGCCGCTGATCCTGCTCGCGATCGCCGTCATCCTGCTGTGGATAGGTGGCCGCGGGGATAACGCCGGTGTCGCGCGCCGCAGCATCGGGCTGCTGGTCGGCCTCGTCGCGCTGGGCATCGCTGTGACCGGCAGCGGTCCGGCCGTGGGCCAGGCGCTGGCCAACCTGCTCGTCTCCACGGGCTGAGCCGGGCCGATCCGTGCTCGTTCGTACCGACGACGAGGTCTACCGCGTCGATGCGGTCTGGCTCGGCCCGCCCCGGGCGACCTTTCCCTGGCGCGCCCGTTACGTCAGCTACGGCGTCGGGCTCCTCGTGATGATGTTGATCATGATGATCCAGCGACGGCTCGGGATCGGGCTGGACTTCTTCTCGGTGGCGTGGGCACTGGTCGGCACCGTCGCGGTCACCCGGTTCCTCGGCAAGAAGATCGACTACGAGCGCCCGCTGGGACAGGTGCTCGCCCACTTCTGGGCCGAGGTGACCGGCCCCCGGGCGGAGCGGCGGGCGAGCGGGGGGCCGGTCCGTGCCCGGCACGTCCGGATCCAGAGCTCGCGCGCCCAGCCGGCCGCGGCGCTGCGTGCCGGCACGGCGAGACCGCGGCCGTGGAAGGTACCGTCCCGGCTCGGGGCCGTCCCCGCTCCGCGCCCGGCGGCCGCCGGTGCGGTTCCCGGCGCCACGGACGGTCGGCTCGGTGCGCCGGTTCCCGCGACGGACGCGTCGGTGGCGGAACGCGTGGTCAGCGGACCCGGTGTCGTCGAGGGTGGCGGTCCTGCCGACCGGGACCCCGCCGGCCGGGACACCGGTCATGACTCCGCCGACCGCGCCGCCGACCGTGACCCTGACCACGCTCCTGACCAGGCCTCTGACCGTGACCCCGACCGCGACGCCGCCGACCGGATCGTCATCAGCGGCGGCTCCGGGGTGCCCGATCCGGACCCCGGTCCGGTCCGGCCGCGCCGCGTGGTCCCACCGCTCCCCGAGCCGGTGAGCGCGCCGAAGCGGGGTCGCTTCCGCGCGGCGCGTGGCCGGGTCGGCAAGCGCGGCCGCGGGGCGGCAGCCCCGGCCCGCACCCGTCAGCCCGACCCCTGGCGCAACGGTGGCCACCGTGGCCGCACCTGAGCGGACCTCGCGCCGGGCGCGCAGGCGTGGCCGTGCCCGGGCCGGCGAGGGTGGCTCGGCCTACACGCCGTCGATAGCGCTGCGCTCGATCGACGGCCACCTCACGCGTACCGGCACCCAGGTGATGGCCTGGTACCGGCTCGCCGCGCAGGCGTGGAGCTTCCGCAGCGACGGCCAGCGCGAGGTGCTGATCAGGCAGATCGCCGCGCAGCTGGGTGAGCTGCAGGGCCGCTGGCTGCACCTGCGGGTGACCACCCGGCCCTATCCGGTGCACATGTGGGCCGAGTCGTTCGACCAGAACGCGCTGGGCCGGATGCCCGACGTCCCTGGTGCGCTCGGCTGGGACGGCTTCCTGGAGGGCGAGCAGCGCCATCTGATGGGGCTCTCGATGGCCGACAAGGAGGTCTTCCTCGGCATCGAGGTGTCCGGTCGTGGTCTGCTCGACCGCTGGGTGGAGCGCGCCGCGCCCGTCCTGGACCGGATCGCGCCGTCCGCCGTGCGCGCCGAGCTGGCCGCGCTGGAGTCCGAGGTGAACCACCTCGACGTCCTGGTCGCCGGGTCCGGGTTGGACGCCGTCCCGGCCAGCGCCGAGGACATGGCATGGCTGATGCACCGGTCGGTCGCGCTCGGGTTGCCCGCCCCGCGCGGACTGTCGTCGGTCCCGCGCGGGGTCACCACCTGGGAGGCCGAGGACCTGGCGGCCTTCACCGAGGGGGTCGACCTGCACCAGGAGCCGTACGCGCCGACCGTGCAGGTGGTCGGGCGGATGCGCTCGCAGACGGTCTCCCGCAACGTCGCGGTGCTCTCGCTCGGCCTGATGGAGGGCCTGCGCATCCCGGAGATCGACGACCCGTGGATGCAGCACTCGGACCGGTTGCCCTTCCCGGTGGAGTGGTCGGCCCGGATGTACATCCGGCGCCCGGAGGACGTCACCGGTGAGCTGCAACGCCAGATGGGCAAGGTGCGCAGCCAGATCCGGCACTACACGCACGACCACGACCTCGACCCGCCGATGTCACTGGCCCGCCAGGCCGACCGGGTGCTCGAGGTCGAGGACGAGCTGACCACCGGGCTCACCCAGCTCAACACGCGGCTCTACGGCTGGTGGCGGATCGCCGTCTCCGGCCGTGACGAGGCGGAGGCGACCACCCGCGCCCAGCAGGTCGTCGACCTGTACCGGCCCAAGGTGCAGATCGAGCACCCGGAGGCGCAGTACCGCTACGCCCGCGAGTTCATCCCCGGTGAGCCGCTGGCGTCGACGGCGTACCGGCGGCGCGGGTCGGTCACCTGGGCCGCGGCGGGGGTGCCCGCGGCCACCGCGAGCGTCGGCGACCGGCGCGGCATCATGCTCGGCGAGACCTGCACCGCGACCCGTCGTCCGGTGGCCTGGGACCCGTGGCTCGCGCAGGAGGTCCGGCGGGCGTCCGGCCTGACCGCGATCGTCGGTGGGCTCGGGTCCGGCAAGTCGTTCCTCACCGGCCTGGTCGTCTACAAGACGCTGCGTGCCGGTGCCCGCTGGACGGTGCTCGACCCGTCCGGCCCGCTGGCCGAACTGACCCGGCTGCCCGAGCTCGCACCGTTCTCCCGGCACATCAACCTGCTGCGCGCCGACCCGGGCATCCTCAACCCGTACCGGGTCGTCGCCGAGCCCCGCCCGGACCACTTCGCCGACGACGAGGACCCGGAGCGGGCCTGGAAGCGGGAACGGTCGCTGGCCGCCGCCACCCGCCGCCGTCTGGTGCTCGACGTGCTGTCGGGCCTGCTGCCCTACGAGGTGTCCCGCCAGCCGCACACCCGGATCGTGCTGCTGCGCGCGGTCCGCGAGGTCGGCGGCGCCCCGGACCGCCATCCCGGAATGGTGATCGACACCCTGCGCCGGCACGCCGCCGACGGTGAGGAGCATGCGGGCGTCGTCGCCGACTTCCTCGACGAGCGCCGCGAGCTGCCGCAGGCGGCGTTGCTCTTCCCGGACGAGACCCGCGCCGACCCCTGGCACGCCGACCGCGACTACCGGCTCACCGTGCTGACCATGCAGGGGCTGTCGCTGCCCCGGCCCGGCAGCCCGCGCGAGGAGTGGACCGACAACGAGTCGCTGGGCGTCGAGCTGCTGAACCTGGCGTCCTGGCTGACCCAGCGCACGATCTACGACGCCGACCGGAACCTCCGCAAGGGCGTAGCGCTGGACGAGACGCACTTCCTGTCCCAGGTCCCGACCGGCAAGGTGCTCATCGACCGGTTGGCCCGGGACTCCCGCAAGTTCAACGTCCGCGCGCTGTTCGCCTCCCAGCTGGCCGGTGACCTGCTGCGGGTGTCCGGGTTCGCCTCGCTGGTCAACGCGGTGTTCGTCGGCCGGACCGACGACGAGGAGGCGCAGTCCGAGGCGCTGCGGCTGCTGCGGGTGCCCACCGACGTCGGCTACGAGGAGATGCTCGGGACGCTGTCCCCGCGCCCCCGGCACGACGACCGCCCCGACGACACCCCCCGCCAGTTCGTGTTCGCCGACGGGCACGGCGGCGTCGAGAAGATCCGGATCGACCTGGAGGCACCGCACCTGGAACACGTCCGGGACGCGCTCGACACGAACCCGGACGCCACCCGCGTCCAGCCGCGCACCCCCGGACCCGAGCTGACCGCACCGGACGAGCCGACCCCGCTGCCGCCCGCGCCGCGGCAGGCGCCGCAGCCGTCCGCCGTCGTCCCGGACCTGGACGGTGACGACCTCGACCTGCGCGATGTCGATCTGCGGGATGCCGACCTGCGGACCGCGGACACCCGGATCGGCCCGGTCGGTGACGCCGACCCGGTGCTCGGCCACGGGGTTCGGGCAGGCGCGGTGCAGGTGGTCTCGGCGGAGGTGCTCGATCCGGCAGCGAGGTTCGACTCCGCGGAGCTGTTCGATGACGAGCAGCTCGACCTGCTCGACGAGATGGACGACGACTGGGTGGTCGACGAGCCCCGTAACGGCCATGCACCCCGACCCGGCCCCGACGGTGACGGGCGGTGACGGGCGGGTTCGATCCCAGCGGAGGCGCCGGTCTCTGGGTGGTGCTGGGTGTGCTACTGGCTGCCGTACTGGTCGCGGTGCACCGGGCCCGGCCGCGCCGGACCTCCGCGCCGGCGCGGCCCCGCAGGCGGGCGGCGTCCGTCGTCACCGCAGTCGTGGTCACAGCACTGGTCGGCGGCACGCTGCTGGTGGGCACGCCGGCGATGGCCCAGGCCCTGGACTGCAAGACCCCGCCCGAACCGGACCGCCCCGGCACCGGCCTGGTCGGATCGCTGGACCGGCCGAGCGCCCTGCACGGTGAAGCCGGCTCGGTCTACGAGGAGGTCGGCTACGCCGGCCTGGTGTGGCACAACTACGACCTCGGCTGTGCCGCGTCGGGGGTGCTGAACCCGTCGGTCACGACCGACACCTGGCTCGGCAACCAGGTGTTCAACCTGGCCAAGCTCACCGTCGGCGGCGTCAACTGGGCGCACTACCTGATCGCCGACGGCGGCGCGCTCTTCGAGCCGATCGACAACGTCATCACCACCGCGACCAGGGCGATGTACGAGACGGTGTTCACCACCTGGGTCGGTCTGGCGCTGCTCGGCTTCGCGATCATCGTGCTGTTGCTGGCGATGCGCGGTGAGCTGGCGAAACAGGCCCAGCGCACCGGGATCGCGGTGCTCGCCCTGATGATCGGGTCGGCCGCCTACCTGGCGCCGGTGGACTGGTCGCGGGCTGCCGACGACCTGCTGCTCGACGGCGTCACCCAGATGCAGGAGGGCTTCCTCGGTCAGATCGGGCTCGGCACCCGGGACACGCTGCCGACCGTGCTGGTCGACCAGGTCGCCTACCAGAACTGGCTGCGCGGGACCTTCGGCGCTCCGGACGTCCCGCAGGCGCAGGAGCTGGGCCGCGATCTCCTGCGGGCGCAGGCGTTCACCATCGACGAGATCGACCAGGGCCTGGACACCACCGAGACGGCCGAGCAGAAGAAGGCCGACTACGCCGCGATCGCCGACCGCATGGGGGACCGGTACAGCTACTTCACCGGGGCGTCCGGCAGCCGGATCGGCGCCGGGACGCTCGCGCTGATCCAGGCCGCGTGCATCGCGTTGTTCCAGCTGCTCGCCAAGGTGCTGGTGCTCGTCGCGCTGCTCATCATCCGGTTGCTGGTCGTGTGCGCCCCCGCGGTCGCGGTCGTCGCGCTGCTGAAGCCGGACGTCATACCGGCGATCCTGCGGATCACCGGGGCGGCGGTGGTGAACACGCTCGTCGTGGGTGCGCTCGCGGGGCTGCACGCGTTGCTGGTGGTGTCGCTGTTCGCGCCGGGGTCCGGCGTCGACCTGTGGCTCGCGTTGCTGGTCACCGGTGTCGTGACGCTCGTGCTGTGGGCGGTCGCGCGGCCGTTCCGGCGGCTGGTGTCGATGGTGTCGCTGACCCGGGAGCAGTTCGGCGGGATCGTGCCCGGCGTCGCGGACGGGCCGATGTCGAAGGTGTGGAACCGGATGCGCGGCCCGCTGCCCGGTGAGGAACGACAGAGCCGCTGGTGGTCCGAGCGCGGGCCCGGTGGCGGCTCCGGGGACCCGGACGCGGTGCGACCGGAGGCGGACACGGTCGGTGGGCCGGGGGCCCGGTCCTGGCGACGCCGGACCTCCGGGGAGAGCCCGCAGAACGCCCGGCTCGCCGAGCCACGTCGGTCCGGGCTCCCGGTCGGGGCGTCCGGTCGGCCCGACACGGGCTCGGGTGCCTTCGGCCGCACCGATCCCGGCGAGATCGACGACCGCTCCATCTACCGGCGCACCGATCCCCTGCCGCGACGCCCCGGTGACCCGACACCGGTGACACCGGAGCTGGTCGACGGGGTGCCCGTCTACAAGATCTACCGGCCGCGGACCACGCGGACCGCCGACGACGCGTGGGGTGACCGTGCCCGTTAGGTCCGCCCGCGGCCGCGCGGCCGCCTACCGCTCGGTGTGGCAGTGGCCCCTGCGCTCCCCGCTGCGGCTGGCCGTCACCGTCCTCGTGCTCGGGATCCTCGTCTTCGGGCTGGTGTCCCTCGGCGGCCGGTTCGGCGGCGGCTCCGATGGCGGACCGATCACCGGTGGTGACGGCCGGCAGGGCTGGGACGACGGCAGCTCGGGCGTGTCCGCGACCCCGACGCCGACCATGCTCCCGCCGGTCGCCGAGCTCACCCCCGAGGCGCTGCCGCCGGAGCAGGCGTCGCCGCAGGCGTTGGAGGTCGCTCGGGTGTGGGCGTCGGCGTGGGTCAACCACCCCGAGGGCACGACGGCCGAGCAGTGGCTGGCCGGCCTGCGGCCGTACACCACCGACGAGTTCCTGGGCGTGCTCGCCGGTGTCGATCCGGCGAACATCCCGGCGTCCCGGGTCACGGGGGCGGCGACGCCGGTGCGGGCCGCGCCGCGCAGTGTCGAGGTCGAGGTGCCGACCGACACGCTGCGCCTGACGATCCTGGTCGTGGACACCGACGCGGGCTGGAAGGTGTCCCGCTACGACCGGGTGTGAGCACCCCGCTCACCAGGGCGCTGCGCCCGCTGCGGCTGCTGCTGCCGTTCGTCGCCATCGCGCTGGCCCTGGTGCTGTTCCTGACCGTCGGGTTCCTGGCGTTCAGCCCGAACATCACCGGCCGCCAGTCCGCGGGCGCCGAGTGGTGCGACACCGGGATCTCCACCGCCACCGTCGGCCGCGGGGGTGGTGGCGCGACCATCGAGACGCTGACCGACGAGCAGCGGGCGAACGCCACCGCGATCATCGCGGTCGCCAAGGAGATGGACCTGCCGCCCCGGGCGTGGCTGGTCGCGCTGGCCACCGCGATGCAGGAGTCCACCCTGCGCAACATCAACTACGGGGACCGCGACTCGCTCGGGCTCTTCCAGCAGCGTCCCTCGATGGGCTGGGGGAGCCCGGCTCAGGTCACCGATCCCGCGTACAGCAGCCGGATCTTCTACGAGCGGTTGATGGAGGTACCGGGCTGGGAGCGGATGCCGGTGACGGTGGCCGCCCAGACCGTGCAGCGTTCGGCGTTCCCGGACGCCTACGCCAAGTGGGAGGGGCTGGCGGCCTCGATCGTCGCCGAGATCGGGGACGTCGCCAACCCGGCAGGCTGTGCGCCCGGTACGACCGGTGCGTTACCGCCCGGCGTGGCCGGCGCGGCGATCGGCTTCGCCCTCGGGGAGGTCGGTAAACCCTACGTGTGGGGCGCGACCGGGCCGGACGCCTACGACTGCTCGGGGTTGCTGATGCGCGCCTACGAGGCGGCCGGGATGACGATCCCGCGGGTCTCGCGCGACCAGTACCGCTCCGGTGGGCATCTCCCGGTCCGGGAGATGCAGCCGGGTGACTTCCTGTTCTACGCCCACGACCCCTCGGACCCGTCGACGATCTACCACGTCACGATGTACATCGGCGACGACAAGATGGTGGAGGCCCCGAACCGGGACCACCCGGTCCGGGTCCAGCCGGTCCCGTGGGACTTCGAGGACCTCGTCCCGCTCGCGACCCGGCCCGGGACGACGCCGAACCCGGCCTGAGCGCTCCTACCCCAGCAGTGTTGCCAGCTCCGAGACCAGGGTCGCGGCGTCGACCGGTCCGGCGTGCACCGTCGCACCGTCCGCGGGTGGCCCACCGATCACTTCGGAGGTGGGCCGGCGCTGGTAGTAGCAGCCCTGTGCCGTGGCATGGACCAGCAGCACCGCCGTGGCCCGCCCCCCGCCGGGTCCGGTCCGGCCGGCGCCGAGCTGGGCCAGACCCCGGATGTCGCCCATCCGCGTCACCAGGTCGGCCTCGGCGCCCGAGCAGCCGCGGCGCAGCAGCTCGGGGACCCAGCGGGTGCGGTCGCCGGCGGCCGCGGTGGCCGCTTCGGCGAGCACGCGTGCCGGGATCCGGACGGTCGGGCCGGGGCCCGGGGAGAGCGGTCCCAGCAGTTCCACCAGTGCGGTCGCGGCGTACGCGGGTGGGACGCGGAGCAGGGCGACGTCGTCGCCGATCCGGTCGGCGAGCACGGCCCGCCCGGACCGGTACCCGACCAGTGCCTGCTGTGCGGTGGGCGGGGAGACGAGGAGATCGTGCTGGTGCGCGGGCGTGACGACGGCGCGCAGGTCCTCGACCAGGTCGGGCCGGAACCCACCGGTGTCGAGCAGTCCGCGCGCGGCCAGCGAGCGGGTCGCGTCGCGGACCACCCCGGCCCGTTCGACGTCGGTCGGGCCCGGGCTGAGCAGCCCGAGCACGGCCGGTCCGCGACCGAGGTCCAGCAGGTCGCGGGCGACGTCGAATTCGGCGGCGCTCAGCACGGTCGCCCGTCGCCAGTCGAGCACCTGGCCTGGTGTGCCGGGTGGCGGTGTCCGGCGGGTCACCGGTGGTCCTCGTCGGGGCCGAGGACGGGGTCGGTCGCCGTCACATCGATGTCGAAGACCTCGTCGGTGGGCAGGACGTAGCGGTTGCGGTGCTCCTGTCCGGCGCCGGCTGCGGCGCCGGCTCCGGTCATCGGGCCGTAGGCGCCGGGGAGGCTGCTACCGCGGGGATCGGTCTGTCGTGGCGGGGACACGGGTTCGACCGCGCCGGTGCGTCCGCCGGGCGGGCCCCACCCACTGCCCCGCCCCGGGGGCAGGTGCTGTTCGGACCCGCCCCGGGGCAGCCGTACCGCGCCGGGAACCAGCTGCTGCTGCCGTGCGCGGTCGGCGAAGTCGCGGGCCAGCTGCTCGCGGTGGCGGAGGGGGCCGGGGCCGGTGTGCGTGCTCGGCGGGAACGGGTGGTTCGTTCGGTCACCGGTCCATGGCCGGTCCGGTGCCTGTTGTGCGCCGGGTCCGGTGTGAGGGCCGGGTGGGCGTTCCGGTGGACCGGGGGTGACCTCGGCCTGGGTGACCGTGTCCGGCCGGTGCGTGGTGGGCGGCCCGGCGCGTTCCGGGCCCACCGGGCCGGGGTGCGTCGATCCGCCGGCGGTCCCCGGATCCGGCCCGCCCGGGCGCGGGCCGGGTGGGCCGGTCGTGTCCGGGGCCGGCCCGGGTGGGCCGGTGATCGGCGGCGGCACGGTGGGGGCTCCCGGGCCGGCCGTCTGCGGCGGACCGCCGCCGGTGCCGGGCAGGACGGCGCCGGCGCCGGGGTTGTGCGGGTCGGTGCCGGGCGGGCCCGCGGGCGGGGGTGGCGTGGCAGCGGTGAATCGGTCGTCGGTCGCGGTCGTCTCGGCGGCGTAGCGGTCGAGCGCCCGGTTGGCGATCTCGTCGTTGGCCAGGTTGCGCTCGGCGATCGTGACGTGGTCGGCCCCGTTCCCCCACAGCGAGTGCCACGCCTCGGAGGTGTTGTCGAGCGCACGCTGGTACCAGCTGTGGTCCGCCGGGTCCACGTAGGTGATCTGCCGGCGCATGGTCTCGAACGAGTGCCCGTGGTCGATGAGACGCTCGGCGCCGTTACCCGTCACGGCGGCCGTGTCCGCCATGCCCGACGTGGTCGCGGTGAGCGAGTTCCGGGCGGCGTCGGAGGCCGTTCCCTGCCACGCGACCTCGAGATCGGTGATCCTCCGGCCAGCCTCGCTGACCGACTCCCCGAGGGAATCGGTGAGGGACCGCAGGCCGTCGGATGCCGGCAGGGTTGCTGCGATACCTGGCTTTCCGTCCACCCAGCCGAACTTGGTGGCCATGTCGAACGCCGCGAAGTTGTAGCAGCGAAAGATGGTCACGCTCCTCACCGGCTACCGGGCGGAGCGGGGTTCGGACGAGCGGTTGCGGACGGTGAGGAGGCGAAGGAGCCGCCGAGCTGGTCCTCGGTGAACCCGTAGTGCCGGGCTGCTTCGGCGAGCCTGTCCGCTGCATCCTGGAGTTCCGCGACGTGGGCCCAGTGGGCGGCCTGGATCTCTTTGATCTTCACGGCGAAGCGCTCTGCTGCTCGTAGCGAGATCGGGTCGTCACCGCATGGTCCGAGGCTCAGCTGTCGCTCGGCCCTGGTGAGTGCACGCTTCATGGAATCGATCTGGGCAACCAGGACATCTCGTATCTGCAGGACGTTGGTGGTGTCGACCTGGAGGAGGAGCCCGTCGGAGACAACGCCGCGGGGTATGTGCGCAGGGGAGGTCATGGCGAGACGGTACGAACCGATGCGGGCGGGGCAGGGCTGTTTGCCGACCACCGTCGCGATCGCGAACCGTCATGTCGTGTGGCCGGCCATCACCGCACCGGCGATGGCCTCGGCATGGCGGCATGCGTCGCGGAAGGCCTCCGGATCTCCACCCGTGCTCGGCCTGCCGTTGTTGACCTGGACCCGCACGGACCGATGAGGACCGGCATCGATCGTGATCTGACAGAACGCCGGCAGGCCGGGGCCGTTGTTGGTGCCCGGTGCGCCCTCGACCGCACCGAAGCCTGCCACGAGGAGCAGGCGTGAACCGGACTCCTTCGCGGCGACGTCGGCGCCCACCGAGATGAACTGGACACCGGCGTTGACGGTGGGCCCGGTCCACGTGCAGTCCCGGGCCACGGTCCCGTTGACCGTGGCCGTCCCCGGAGTCCCCCTCCCGAGGTCGCGAGCAGTGAGTTGCTGGTCGGTGAGGGATTCGCACGGATCGAGCGCGGCCAGGTCGATGTCGGACGGTCGTGGGGGGAAAGGGCTGTCGGGCTGCCCGGGGTCGGCCGAGCAACCGGCGAGAAGTGCACCGGCGAGGAACGCCAGCAAGAGGGTGGTCGTGCTGCACCGGACCGATCGGGCCACGTCGTCCTCCGTTGCGCCATGGAAGATCCACAGGCTAGCCGCCGGTCCGCCGGCCCACGTGCGAACGCGGAAAAAAAGTTGAGTCATCCCGGAACAACTCTGCGGACGTGTCCGTTGACCCCCATGACGGCAAGTTGAGCAGCCTTCGCTCAAGGGCGATGCGCACCGGGCTTCCCGGCCTGGTACAACTTGAGCCGGACGCACTCATACTCGTACTACACGGAGGCAGTCACCATGGCTCGTACGGTCGGTATCGACCTCGGGACCACCAACTCCGTCGTCGCCGTCCTCGAAGGTGGCGAGCCGACGGTGATCGCGAACTCGGAGGGTGCCCGCACCACTCCGTCGGTCGTCGCGTTCGCTCGCAACGGCGAGGTTCTCGTCGGTCAGTCCGCGAAGAACCAGGCCGTCACGAACTCCGACCGCACCTTCCGCTCGGTCAAGCGCCACATCGGCACCGACTGGAAGACCCCGGACATCGACGGCAAGACCTACGCGGCGCAGGAGATCAGTGCCCGTGTCCTGCAGAAGCTGAAGCGGGACGCCGAGGCCTACCTGGGCGACGAGGTGACCGACGCGGTCATCACCGTCCCCGCGTACTTCGAGGACGCGCAGCGGCAGGCGACCAAGGAGGCCGGCCAGATCGCCGGCCTGAACGTGCTCCGGATCGTGAACGAGCCGACCGCGGCCGCGCTGGCCTACGGGCTGGACAAGGGCGAGAAGGAGCAGACCATCCTGGTCTTCGACCTGGGTGGCGGCACGTTCGACGTGTCCCTGCTGGAGATCGCCGAGGGCGTCGTCGAGGTCAAGGCGACCAACGGTGACAACCACCTCGGTGGCGACGACTGGGACGAGCGGATCGTCACCTGGCTCGTCGACAAGTTCAAGGCTTCCCACGGCATCGACCTGACCAAGGACAAGATGGCGATGCAGCGGCTGCGTGAGGCCGCGGAGAAGGCGAAGATCGAGCTGTCCAGCTCGTCCTCGACCAGCATCAACCTGCCCTACATCACGGTCGACTCCGAGAAGAACCCGCTGTTCCTCGACGAGACGCTGTCCCGCGCGGAGTTCCAGCGGATCACCCAGGACCTGCTCGACCGCACCCGTCAGCCGTTCAACCAGGTCATCAAGGACGCCGGCATCTCGGTCAGCGCGATCGACCACGTCGTGCTCGTCGGTGGCTCCACCCGGATGCCCGCCGTCACCGAGCTCGTCAAGGAGCTGACCGGCGGCAAGGAGCCGAACAAGGGCGTCAACCCGGACGAGGTCGTCGCCTGCGGTGCCGCCCTGCAGGCCGGTGTGCTGCGCGGTGAGGTCAAGGACGTCCTGCTCCTCGACGTCACGCCGCTGTCGCTCGGCATCGAGACCAAGGGCGGCGTCATGACCAAGCTGATCGAGAAGAACACCACGATCCCCACCAAGCGCTCGGAGATCTTCTCCACCGCGGACGACAACCAGCCGTCGGTGCAGATCCAGGTCTACCAGGGTGAGCGGGAGATCGCCGCGTACAACAAGAAGCTCGGCATGTTCGAGCTGACCGGCATCGCGCCGGCCCCGCGCGGCGTCCCGCAGATCGAGGTCTCCTTCGACATCGACGCCAACGGCATCGTCAACGTGTCCGCCAAGGACATGGGCACCGGCAAGAGCCAGGAGATGACGATCACCGGTGGTTCGGCGCTGTCCAAGGAGGAGATCGACCGCATGGTGGCCGAGGCCGAGGCGCACGCCGAGGAGGACGCCAAGCGGCGCGAGGAGGCCGAGACGCGCAACCAGGCGGAGACCCTCGTCTACCAGACGGAGAAGTTCGTCAAGGAGAACGACGAGAAGCTCCCCGCCGACGTCAAGGACTCCGTGAACGCAGCGCTGGGTGAGGTCCAGGAGGCGCTCAAGGGCACCGACCACGAGGCGATCAAGACGTCCATGGAGAAGCTGGCGACCGAGTCCCAGAAGATGGGCTCGGCCCTGTACTCCCAGCCCGGTGCCGAGGGCGCCGCGGGTGCGTCGGGTGCCGGCGCCGCGGGTGCTGGTGCCGGCGCGGACCAGCAGGACGACGTGGTCGATGCCGAGATCGTGGACGACGACAAGGACAAGGGCGACAAGTGAGCGCCCACGGCCATCCAGGAGACGGGACGGTCGATATGTCGGACGACAAGCAGCGGGAGGAGCCGGTGACCTTCCGGGACCGCCGCAAGGTGGACCCGGAGACCGGCGAGGCACGGAGCAATGACGACACCGGGGCCGCCCACGCGGCGGCCCCGGGGCCCGACGGCACGGACCCGGTCGCGGGTCCGGCCGACGGGGTCGATCCCGAGGTGGAGAAGCTGACCGCGGAGCTCGCCGAACGCACGGCGGACCTGCAGCGGGTCTCCGCCGAGTACGCGAACTACCGGCGCAGGGCGGACCGGGACCGGGAGCAGACCCAGCTCTCGGCGAAGGTCTCGTTCGTCACCGACCTGCTCACCGTGCTCGACGACTTCGAGCGCGCGGAGCAGCACGGTGATCTGACCGGGCCGTTCAAGTCGACGGCGGACAAGGTCACCGGCGTGCTCACCAAACTCGGGCTGGAGGCGTTCGGGGCCGAGGGCGAACCGTTCGACCCGAAGCTGCACGAAGCCGTGCAGCACGAGCCGGCCGAGGGTTCCGGCCCGACGGTCACGGTGCTGTCGACGGTGCTGCGGCGTGGCTACCGGATCGCCGACCGGGTCCTGCGGCCGGCCATGGTGACCGTGCAGGAGCGGCCGGAGGCCGAGATCTCGCAGGCCTCCGGGGCACCGGAGGCACCAGCGGCCTCCGGGCCGGCCGGGGACCGGGAACCCACCACGGGTGATTCCGGGCAGCCCGGGTCGGACGACCCGGCCTGACCGGCAGGAACAGGGACGTTGCCGTGCGGTGCGGCGGGATGCGGGGACGCACCCGTCGCACCGCAGGCGTGAACGGAAAGGAGGCGGAGTGACCCAGCGCGACTGGATCGAGAAGGACTACTACCGCGAGCTGGGCGTCTCCTCGACGGCGTCCCAGGACGAGATCAAGAAGGCGTACCGCAAGCTCGCGCGCGAGCTGCACCCCGACGCGAACCCCGGCGACGGGAAGGCCGAGGCCCGCTTCAAGGCGGTGTCCGAGGCGTACGGCGTGCTCGGTGACGAGGGCAAGCGCAAGGAGTACGACGAGACCCGCGCCATGTTCGCCGGTGGCGGCGGGTTCGGCGGTTACGGCACCGGCGGCGGCTTCCCCGGAGGCGGCCGTCCCGGCGCGGGAGGACCCGGCGGCTTCGACATCAACGACCTGTTCGGGCAGGGCGCGGGTGGTTCAGGTGGGGCCGGCGACTTCAGCGACATCCTCGGCGACATCTTCGGCCGCGCTGCGCGCAACAACCGCGGGGGCGGCGGCGGGTTCGGCCCGACCGGTGCCCGACGCGGCCAGGATGTCGAGAGCAGCCTGACGATCTCGTTCGAGGACGCGGTCCGCGGCGCCACCGTGCCGATCACGTTGTCCTCCCCCGGCCGCTGCGAGCGGTGCGGTGGCACCGGGGCCCGGCCCGGCAGCACGCCGCGCACCTGCCCCACGTGCAACGGTGCCGGGCTGGTCAGCCGCAGCCAGGGCGCGTTCTCGTTCTCCGAGCCGTGCCGCGACTGCCGAGGCACCGGACGGTTGATCGACGACCCGTGTCCCGAGTGCCACGGCGACGGCGTCTCGACGCGGACCCGGTCGCTGAGCGTCCGGGTGCCCGCCGGCGTGGACAACGGGCAGAAGGTCAGGCTCGCCGGGCAGGGCGAGCCCGGCCGGGGCGGCGCACCCGCCGGTGACCTGTACGTCACCATCGGCGTGACCCCGCACCGGTTGTTCGGCCGCTCGAAGAAGAACCCCGACGACCTTACGATCACCGTCCCGGTGACCTTCCCCGAGCTCGCGCTGGGTGCCACGCTGACGGTGCCCACCCTCGACGGCACCGTCTCGCTGAAGATCCCGGCCGGGACCTCCAGCGGACGCACCTTCCGGGTACCCGGTCGCGGGGTGGAGCGCAAGAACGGCAAGAAGGGCAACCTGCTGGTCACCGTCGAGGTCGCGGTGCCGCAGAAGCTGGACGAGGCGGCGACCGCGGCGCTGCAGGCGTACGCGGAGGCGACGAAGTCCTTCGACCCGCGGGCCGACCTGTTCGGTAACGCCAGGAGGTGAGTGCGGTGGCCGCAGCCGGACGGGCCCCGGAGGAGTCCCGGCGGTCGACGGACGAGGACCAGGAGCCGGCGGGCGTCGCCCAGGACAGCCCGGTCTTCGTCATCTCGGTCGCTGCGCAGCTGTCCGGGCTGCACGCCCAGACGCTGCGCAGCTACGACCGGCTCGGTCTGGTCAGCCCGGGCCGGGCGGCCGGTGGCGGGCGCCGGTACTCCCAGCGTGACATCGCGCTGCTGCGCGAGGTGCAACGGCTCTCCCAGGACGAAGGGGTCAACCTCGCGGGCGTGAAGCGGATCATCGAGCTGGAACAGCTGGTCGACGAACTGCGGACCCGGCTGGAAGAGACGACCGCCGAGCTGGACGCCGTCCGGGCGGCGGCCGCCCACGCCACCGCCGCGGTGCACCGTTCCTACCGGCGTGACCTGGTTCCCGTGGACCGGCGGCAGGCCGTGGTCCGCTGGCGGCCGACCCGGCCGGACTGACCGGCCGCCGGTCCGCGCCGGTGGCTCAGACCGCGGTCAGCGCGCCCCGGCGTGCCAGCGTGCCGAGCACCACGGCGCCGAGCAGCGGAACCGCGGCCAGCACCAGGAACGGCAGCGCGGGCGGGAACGCCGGGTCCAGCAGCGCACCGACGGTGGTCGACCCGACGAGGACCATCACGCCGCCGAACGAGGCGAGCACCCCGAAGTGCGCCCCCAGCCGTCGTTCCCCGGCGAGCCGGGGTACCAGGTCCTGGGCGACCGGCACCGCGAACATCTCGCCGAAGGTCAGCAGGAGCACCATCGTGATGGCCGGTGCGAGTGCCCATGCGCCCGGCGGGTCCGGGAGCAGCCGGGCGATCGCGACCACCACGAACGACGCCGCCATCAGGCAGAAGCCGAGGACCACCGAGCGTCCGGCACCGAACCGGCGCGACCAGCTCGTCACCCGCAGCTGCAGCGTGATGACCAGTACCGACATCATCACGAAGAGGAAGCCCAGCGCGGCGGTCCGGTCGACGCGCTCCAGCTCGGCCGGCAGCGCGAGGTAGAGCTGGTTGTAGGCGAGCAGCCAGCCCGAGTACCCGGCGGCGAAGGCCATGAAGCGGCGGTTGCCGAGCACCTCGCCCCAGCCCGCCAGGATCGGGGAACCGGCCCGCTCGGCGGCCCGCCACGGCAGCCGGCGCCAGTGTGCGAGCCCGACGAGGACGAAGCCGAACGCAGCGACCAGGCAGGCGGTGCGGAAGTCGACCAGCAGCAGGGCGGTCCCGACCAGCGGGCCGGTGACGGTCCCGACCTGGCCCGCGACGGCGAACATCCCGAACACCTCGGTCCGCGGCGGGCCCTCCCCGGACCGCTCGCGTTCACCCGCCTCGCGCGCCAGCGACGACTCGACGGCCGGGGAGAACAGCGCCGCGGCGAACCCGGTCAGCAGGGCTCCGCCGATCACCAGGGGGAGGGTCCCGGCGGCTCCGAGCAGGATGAAACCGATCACACGCAGGGCGCATCCGGCGAGCACGACGGGTTTGGCCCCGAACCGGTCGGTGAGCGCCCCGCCGACCACGAACAGGCCCTGCTGGCTGAACGTGCGCAACCCCAGCACCAGCCCGACCGCCGCGGCGGCGAGCCCCAGGTCCTCCGCCAGGTGCGTGGCCAGATAGGGCATGACCATGTAGAAGCCGACGTTGAACGCCAGCTGCGTGGCGATCAGCAGCGTCATCACGGGCGGGAGTGCAGCGAACCGGGCCCAGCGACCCGCGCGCGGTGCGGCGGGCGGCCGAGGGTCCGATTCGGGGTCCGCCGGGCGGCGGAGCAGGCTGCGGAGCACGGACAAGTGGTATCAGGTCCGCTCTTGCAACTGCGACCCGATGGCAGTAGGCAGATATGCGCATGCCAGCACGAGCTTGACCACCTGAGCAGACTTTCCGAGGATCTTCCGGGCGCCGGGTGACCCCTGATCCGAGGCGCCGGAGAGGACCCGCCGCATGCCCGCCGTTGCACGCCGCCGTCCCCCGCTCCGTGTCCGTTCCCCGCTCCGGATCGCCGCGACGCTCGCCGCGGCTGCGGCGGTGCTCGCCGCCTGCGGTGGCCCGGGCGGCATGGCGGGTGAGATCGTTCCTGACGCCCGGATCACGCTCGCGATGGCGTTCGGCCCGTCGGCCGGTTATGCGATCGACACCGACGACGCGTTCGTCCTGTCCCAGCTGGGCGTGACCGAATCGCTGGTCGCGTCCGGTTCGGACGGTGAGGCACGACCCGCGCTGGCGACCGGGTGGGAACAGCAGCAGGACGACCCCCGCTCCTGGCGCTTCGAGCTGCGCAGCGGCGTCACCTTCCAGAACGGCGAGCCGCTCACCGGTGAGGCCGCCGCCACCGCGCTCAACTGGCTCGCGGGCGTCGAGGCGCCACCGCGGGCGCTGCGCGGCATCGGCCTGGCGGCAACCGCCGACGGTCCCGGCGCCGTCCGGATCACCACCACCGCGCCGGACCCGATCCTGCCGCTGCGTCTGAGCAGCGCGAACGCCGCGATCCTCGCGCCGTCGGCGTTCGGTGCGACGCCGCCGTCGGTGCAGGGCACCGGGACCGGCCCCATGACGATCACCCGGATCGACGGCACCCAGACGGTCACCCTGGAGCGCAACGACAGCTACTGGGGCGAGCGACCGCAGCTCGCCGGGGTCACCGCCGAGTTCGTGCCCGATCCGTCGGCGCGGGCGCTCGCCCTGCGCGCCGGGGACGTCGACATCGCCCAGGAGCTGCCCGAGTCCGCAGCCCTCGAGTTCACCGGTGACGAGTACACCAACGAGACGGTCGCCGCCCCGCGGACCGCGTCGCTGCTGCTCAACCAGTCACGGGCACCGTTCGACGACATCCGGGTCCGCCAGGGGGTCACGGCGGCCGTCGACCGGACCGCGCTCGGCGAGCAGGCGCTCGCCGGTTCCGCGGTGCCCGCCTCGGAGCTGTTCGGCCCCGCCGTGGCCTGGGGATCACAGGACCCGGTACCGCCCGCCGACCCGGCCCTCGCCCGCCGGCTGCTCACCGAGGCGGGATTCGGCCCGGACAACCCGCTGCGGGTCGAGCTGGGCACCTACGGCACCCGGGCCGAGCTGCCGATCCTGGCGACCGCCGTCCAGGAGATGCTCCGGGCGGCGGGGATCGAGGCGACCATCCGGGTGGGCGACCACGACGCCCGCGAGCCCGCGCTGCTCGACGGCGACTACGACATGTACCTGCTCTCCCGCAGCTACCTGCTCGACGTCCCGGACGCCGGCGCCACCCTGATCTCGGACTACAGCTGCGACGGCTCGTACAACATCAACCGGTACTGCTCGCCGCAGTTCGACGCGCTGATCGCCCCGCTCGCGACCGAGACCGATCCACGGGCCCGGCAGGAGATCTTCGCCAGGGCCGCGGAGCAGCTCAACGCGGACGCGGTCGGCGTGCCGCTGGTGCACACCCGCGCCGGTGGCGTCGGGCACCGGGTCACCGGCTACGCCGTCGACCCGCTGGCGAAGACCCTGGTGGTGCCGGGGTTGGCCAAGACCGGATGACCCGGGCGTGACCGCTCTGCTCGTGCGGCGGTTGCTGGCGCTGCCGCTCGTGTTCGCCGCGGCGGCGGTGCTGGTCTTCCTGCTGCCCCGGTTCTCCGGGCAGGACACCGCGCTGGCCGTCCTGCGCAGCCGCACCGCGGAGGCCGATCCGGACCCGGTCGTGCTGGCGGCGCTGCGTGAGCGGTACGGACTGGACGGGAGCCTGCTCGACCAGTTCCTCGCCTGGTCCGGCGCGCTGCTCACCGGCGACCTGGGCATCTCCTACACGAGCCGGACCCCGGTGTCGACTCTGTTGTGGCCCGCGCTCGGGACCTCGCTCGTCCTGACGGCCGCGGCGATCGTCGTCGCCGGGCTGGTCGGTGTCCCGGCCGGGGTCCGCGCCGCCCGGCGCCCGGGCGGCCGGTTCGACCGGCTGCTCGCCACCGGGTCGGTGCTCGGTGTCGCGGTACCCGAGTTCGTGCTGGGGACGGTGCTGGTGCTGACGTTCGCCGTGACCCTCCCGCTGCTCCCGGCCACCGGCTGGGGTACGCCCGCGCAGGCGGTGCTGCCGGTGCTCACGCTGGCCGCGTTCCCGGCTGCGCTGGCCGCCCAGCTCGTGCGCGCCGAGACCGTCGACGCGCTGGCCCGCCCGCACGTCGCCGTCGCCCGGTCGAAGGGGTTGCCCGGCCCGACCGTGCTCTGGCGGCACGGCGGCCGGCTCGCCCTCACCTCGGTGGCCTCGATGTCCGGTCTGTTCCTGGGCGGGCTGCTCGGCGGCTCGGTCGTCGTGGAGGTGCTGTTCGCGGTCCCCGGTCTCGGGCGGTTGCTCTACGACGCCGTCCTGGGCCAGGACCTGCCGGTCGTCCAGGCAGGACTGCTCACCGTCGTGATGGTGGCGGCACTCGCCGGGATCCTCGCCGAGCTGCTGGCGCTGTCGCTCGACCCGGTGGCGCGGAGCGCGATCCGGTGAGCGCCGAGGCGATGGCGGGGCACGGGTACGCGACGGCGGGCCGGGGTGAACGGCTGCGGCGACCGCTGCGGTTCGGCGCGGTGGCGCTGCTCGGCGTACTGGTGTTGCTGGCACTGTTGCCGCTGGACCCGACCGGTAACGACCTGGGTGCCCGCTTCGCGGGCCCCTCGCTCGAGCATCCGCTCGGAACCGACCAGCTCGGCCGTGACCTGCTGGCCCGGCTCGCGGTCGGCGCCCGGATCTCGGTCGGCTTCACCCTCCTGGCGCTCGCCCTGTGCGCGCTGACCGGCACCCTGCTCGGCGTCCTCGCCGGCTGGGCGGGCCGGGTCGTCGGACAGGTGTTCCAGCGCACGATCGACGTCCTGGTGGCCGTACCCGCGGTCCTCGTCGGGCTGGTGGTGGTCGCGGCATCGGGCGGTGCACCGGGCCTGTGGTCGCTGCTGATCGCGATCCTCGTCGCCGGGTGGACGCCGTTCGCCCGGCTCACCTACCAGCTCGTCGTGCGTGAGCGGAACCGCGAGTACGTCGAGGGTGCGGTGGCGATCGGGGCCCGGCCGGCCCGGATCGCGTTCCGGCACGTGCTGCCCAACCTGACCCGGCCGCTGGTGTCGCACCTGTGTCTGCGGTTCGCGAACATCCTGCTGACCGTCGCCGGTCTGTCCTTCCTGGGGCTCGGCCCGCAACCGCCCACCCCGGAGTGGGGCGCGATGCTCGCCGAGGGCAGGCAGTTCCTGTTCAACGCGCCGCAGCTGGTGCTGTTGCCCGCCGCCGCGGTGGTGGGCACGGCGCTGCTCGTCACCGCGCTCGGCCGGGCGCTGGAGCGGCGGTGGACCGGTCCGTCCGGCCAGTACTGACAGTGGCTCGTTCCTGCCAGACTGGTGCGACAGCATCTGTGGGGCACGAACGGAGGCCATCGTGGCGGAGACCGGTACCGACGGGAGGCGCCGGGGCGAGCTCCGGCCCGAGCTGAAGGACCTGGTGGACGGCACCGGCGTCGTGCCCCGCGCGGTGCCGCTCGCCGACGCCCGCGCCGTGCTGGAGGCGGACGGCGCGGTCCGTGTCCCGGACGCCGGGCCGGATCCGGAGACCCTGGTCGTCGCGGCGGCCACGGTCCTCGGCGGGCGGTTGCGCGAACTCTTCGGGATCCGGCCGCAGGGTGGCACCGACTCACCGGTGCTGGGCCTGCACAACGACGGCGCCCACCTCGAGGCCGACGTGCACGGCCGCACCGTGCGCCTGCGCGACCCGGACGAGGACTACCTGCTCATGCACTGTTCGGCACCGGCGCCGCTCGGCGGTGACTCGGTGCTCGTCGACGGGTACGCCCTGGTCGACCGGCTGGCGGCCGAGCACCCGGGTCTGCACCGGTTCCTGACCGGCCACGACGTCGACTTCTTCGGCAGCCGGGTGAATCCGCCGCGGGGCGTACCGCCGGTGCCGCTGCTGCGCCGGATGGTCGAGTACACCCGCGGTGGCCGGCGCGCCGTACGGGCCAGCGACTACGCGCTGCCGGTGCCCCGCGAACCGGAGTGGGACGCGCACCTAGCCCGGATCGAGGAGTACTCCGACCTGCTCGCGACCGCGTTCGACGCGGCGCCCCGGTTCCGGCTGGACGCCGGTGACCTGCTGATCCTGGACAACTACCGGTACCTGCACGGGCGGGACGCCTTCACCGGCTCCCGCACCCTGCACGTGCTGTCGGTCCGGACCACCGAGGCGTTCTGATCGCGTGTGCGGGCGGCACCGCGCCCGCACACGCTCAGTCCATCGTGAACGGGTCGTAGGTGATCCGGTCCAGCGGCGTACCGGCGACCAGCATCCGGGAGACGGTGGAGCGGATCATCGCCGGCGAGCCGCAGACCAGGACGTCGTGGTCGCTCCAGGCCCCGAACCGGGTCACGACGTCGGCGAGGGTCCCGGTCTCGGCGCCCGACGGTTCGTCCTCGTGCTCGACGACCGGGATGACGTCCAGCCACGGGAAGCTGTAGGACAGCTTGCGCAGGGCCGTGAAGTCGTAGAGGTCCTCCCAGGTCCGCCCGCCGACGAACACCTGCGTGCGGGGCGGGCGCGGACGCTGCCGCACCTCGTCGAGCAGCGCCTTCATCGGGGCGACGCCGGTGCCGCCGGCGATCATCAGCAGCTCGCGACCGCTGTTGTGCGGCACGGCCATCCGGCCCATCGGCGGGCCGATCCGCCAGGTCTCGCCGACCCGGCTGTGCGCCACGATCGCCCGGCTGACCCAGCCGTTCTCCACCGCGCGCACGTGGAACTCGATCACCCCGTCCGGGCGGGGCGAGTTCGCGGGCGACAGGTAGCGCCACAGCCGTGGACGGTGCGGGGTCTCCACCGACAGGTACTGACCCGCCTGGTAGGGCACCGGCTGGTCGGTCGCGACGGTGACGACGGCCAGGTCCCAGCCGATCCTGCGGTGGTCGACGACCCGGCCCAGCCAGGACGCCGGGCCGCGCTCGGCTGCGGCGGCCTGCTGCATCGCGTCGGCGACGATCCCGTAGGCACCGGTCCAGGCCCGCTCGACGTCCGGGGTCCAGTTGTCACCGGCGAAGGTGGCGATCGCGGAGAGCAGCGCGTGGCCGACCGCGTCGTAGTGCTGGGAGAGCACACCGAACTTGCGGTGGTCCCGCCCGAGCTGCTGCAGGAAGGGCACCAGGTCGTCGGGCTGGTCGACCATCTGGACGACGTGCACGAGTGCCCGCAGCAACCGGCTCCGCTGCACCTCCATGTTCACCGGGAACAGGTCGCGGGTCTCCGGTGCGCGGCCGAACAGGGTCGCGTAGAAGTGCTTGCCCAGCTCCTCGGCCTGCGGCTCGACGAGGGCGAAGCTGTTCCGGATGAGTTCGACCGTGCGGTCCGCCTCCGAAGCGGGGCGCCGCCGCGGGGCGACGTCGCCGGCGATCAGCTGGTCAGCAGTCATGCCTGGCGGACACTCTCCTCGGTCGTGCTCCGTGCCGCGGTGACACCGGACATCGATGGCCGCGTACCGGCGGTTAGGGTACGCGAGCGCTTCCGTCCGGCGGAACGGCGCACCGCAGGTAGCTCACTGTGCGGCAGCGGGCAAGTACACACGGTTGCGAATCATCCGTTCGGGGACGGCGGTCACTCGTCATGGCGTGGGTGGCGCCGCGGCCAGGATAGCGCCCGCGTGCCGGAATGCGGACGTGGCGTAGTTCCCGGGTGTCCCGGTGGACGTTTGTTCCCGGGCGTGCCGGATGGCACGGTTGTACCCGTGCCGCTGCGAACCCCCGCCCCGGTGCTCCCCGGTCGTGAGCGCCCCACGACCGTCGACGAGCGCCCCACGACCGACGTGCGCGCCGTCGAGCACGCTGATCATCGGCCGGGCTCGGACGGGGAGCACACCCTGCAGGACGAGCTGGGCAGCGTCGGGAGGGCCGACCGCTTCTACGGCGACCAGCTCCGGGACCGGTTGCTCCCGCGGATGGTGGAGTTCATCGGGCGGATGGAGATGGCGTTCGTCGCGACGGCCGACGCGCACGGCGAGTGCGACAGCTCGCTGCGTGCCGGGCCGCCCGGTTTCATCCGCGTGCTCGACGAGTACACCCTCGCCTACCCCGAGTACCGGGGTAACGGTGTGTACGCGAGCCTCGGCAACCTCGTCGAGAACCCGCACATCGGCCTGCTCATGGTCGACTTCACCGACTCGTTGATCGGCCTGCACGTGAACGGGCGGGCCCGGGTGATGGACGACGACGCCTTCGTCACCGCCTTTCCCGGGCAGGCCCGCGACCGGAACGTGGGCCGGCGCGCCGAACGCTGGGTGGTCGTGGAGGTGGAGGAGGCCTACATCCACTGTCGCAAGCACATCCCTCGGATGGAGCGGGTGACCCAGCGGCGGGAGTGGGGTACCGACGATCCGGCCCGCAAAGGCGGTGACTTCTTCGGGGCGAAGGGGACGCCGCAGCGGGTGCCCCGCCCGCCCCGACGCCGTTTCCCCAGCACCACGCACCTCGGCGGGGGATCCGCCCGCGCGCTGCGCGGGCGTCCGTCCGCTCGCTGAGCGTCGGATCCGCCGGCCGACCGGGTCGCACGCGCCTCCGCCCGTCCGGCCCCGGCCCCTACCTGCCCGGCCGGCCTTGCGCTGCCCGCCCGGGTGCAGCCCGCCGCGCGCCCCTCCTCTCCCGGCCGGTCCGGCTTCGTCCCGGACCGGTGCCGTGGCGCGTCCGGGGCGGTCCGCCCGGCCCGCCGGACGTGCTCCGAGAACCGCCCGAGAAAACCTCGCCCTGAGCGGAACAGACTCAACTTTCCTGCCGTTGAAGATGTCGAGAGACGCACCCCCCGCCAGACTGTGCGACAGGCGGCCCGGGGTGCCGCTCCCCGCAATCACAGACCCAAGCGAAGGACCGGGAGGACCGCGGAGCATGGACTCCTTCAACCCCACCACCCGTACCCAGCAGGCCATCTCCGCAGCCGTCCAGGCCGCGACGCTGGCCGGTAACCCCGACGTCGGCCCCACCCACCTGCTCGGCGCACTGCTCGCCCAGGGCGACGGCATCGCTGCCCCGCTGCTGGCGGCGGTCGGCGCCGACGCCGACGCCGTCCGCGCCGAGCTGACCGGGCTCGGGAACCGGCTGCCCTCGGCGTCCGGGGCCGCGGTGAGCGCACCGCAGCTCTCCCGGGACGCGCTCGCCGCGATCACCGCGGCGCAGCAGCTCGCCACCGAGATGGGCGACGAGTACGTCTCCACCGAGCACCTGCTCGTCGGGCTCGCCCGGTCCGGCGGGCCGGTGGCGCAGCTGCTGCAGCGCCACGGCGCCACACCGGAGGCCCTGCGTGAGGCGTTCGGAAAGGTCCGCGGCTCGGCCAGGGTGACCAGCCCGGACCCGGAGAGCAGCTACCAGGCCCTGGAGAAGTACGGCCAGGACCTCACCGCGCGCGCCCGCGACGGCGACCTCGACCCGGTGATCGGCCGGGACACCGAGATCCGCCGCGTCGTGCAGGTGCTGTCCCGGCGCACCAAGAACAACCCCGTGCTGATCGGTGAGCCGGGCGTCGGCAAGACCGCGATCGTGGAGGGCCTCGCCCAGCGGATCGTGGCCGGCGACGTCCCCGAGTCGCTGCGCAACAAGCGGGTCATCGCGCTCGACCTGGGATCGATGGTCGCCGGCGCGAAGTACCGCGGTGAGTTCGAGGAGCGGCTCAAGGCCGTCCTCAAGGAGATCACCGACTCGGCCGGTGAGGTGATCACCTTCATCGACGAGCTGCACACGATCGTCGGCGCGGGCGCTTCCGGCGAGGGAGCGATGGACGCCGGGAACATGATCAAGCCGATGCTCGCCCGCGGCGAGCTGCGGATGGTCGGGGCCACCACGCTCGACGAGTACCGCCAGCACATCGAGAAGGACCCGGCGCTGGAGCGCCGGTTCCAGCAGGTGCTGGTCGGTGAGCCGAGCGTGGAGGACACGGTCGGGATCCTGCGCGGTCTGAAGGAGCGCTACGAGGTGCACCACGGCGTCCGGATCACCGACGCCGCGCTGGTCGCCGCGGCCACCCTGTCGGACCGCTACATCACCGCCCGGTTCCTGCCGGACAAGGCGATCGACCTGGTCGACGAGGCCGCGTCCCGGCTCCGGATGGAGATCGACTCGCGCCCGGTGGAGATCGACACCGTGGAGCGGGCCGTCCGCCGGCTGGAGATCGAGGAGATGGCGCTGGAGAAGGAGTCCGACGCCGCCTCCGCCGACCGGCTGGTCGCGCTGCGCGCCGAGCTGGCCGAGAAGCGCGAGGAGCTCGCCGCGCTGACCGCTCGCTGGCAGAACGAGAAGGGGGCCATCGAGGCGACCCGTGAGCTCAAGGAGCAGCTCGAGCAGCTGCGCGGCGAGTCCGAGCGGGCCGAACGCGACGGCGACCTGGGCCGGGCCGCGGAGCTGCGCTACGGGCGCATCCCGGCGCTGGAGAAGGAGCTGGCCGAGAAGACCGCCGTCGTCGAGCGGCAGGACGACGTCATGCTCAAGGAGGAGGTCGGTCCGGACGACGTCGCCGACGTCGTCAGCTCGTGGACCGGCGTGCCCGCCGGCCGGATGCTGGAGGGCGAGACGGCGAAGCTGCTCCGGATGGAGGACGAGCTGGGCCGGCGTGTGGTCGGTCAGGAGCAGGCCGTCCGGGTCGTCTCCGACGCGGTGCGCCGGGCCAGGGCGGGGGTCGCCGACGAGAACCGGCCGACCGGCTCGTTCCTGTTCCTCGGCCCCACCGGTGTCGGCAAGACCGAGCTGGCGAAGGCGCTCGCCGAGTTCCTGTTCGACGACGAGCGGGCGATGGTCCGCATCGACATGAGCGAGTACAGCGAGAAGCACAGCGTCGCCCGCCTGGTCGGCGCCCCGCCCGGCTACGTCGGCTACGACCAGGGCGGACAGCTCACCGAGGCGGTGCGGCGGCGCCCGTACTCGGTCGTGCTGTTCGACGAGGTGGAGAAGGCCCACCCGGACGTCTTCGACACCCTGCTGCAGGTGCTCGACGACGGCCGGCTCACCGACGGCCAGGGCCGCACGGTGGACTTCCGCAACACCATCCTGGTGCTGACCTCGAACCTGGGCAGCCAGGCCATCGCCGATCCCTCGCTCGACGAGAAGGCGCGCACCGACGCGGTGATGTCGGTGGTCCGGGCGCACTTCAAGCCGGAGTTCCTGAACCGGCTCGACGACGTCGTGGTCTTCCGGGCCCTCTCGACCGACGAGCTGACCCACATCGTCGACATCCAGGTCGGGGTGCTGGAGCGCAGGCTCGCGAAGCGCCGGCTGACGCTCGACGTCACCGACGCGGCCCGCGAGTGGTTGGCGCTCAACGGTTTCGACCCGGTCTACGGGGCGCGCCCACTGCGCAGGCTGGTGCAGTCCTCGATCGGCGACCAGCTCGCCCGCGAGCTGCTCGCCGGATCGATCCGGGAGGGCGACACCGTGCGGGTCGACCTGGACCCGGCGGGGTCCGGCGGGACCGGCGGGCTGGTCGTCGGGCGGGCTCCCACCGGGGCGGATCCGGTCGCGATCGCGAACTGATCCGCGGACTCGTCCGTGCGCTCCGACGGTGACCGGCATCGTCGGAGCGCATGGAGCGTCCACATCCCTCCGCCGTCCCACCGGCGGGAACCTGGCTCGACGAGTACCGCGAGCGCGTCGAGCACATCCGGGCCCGGGCCGAAGCGGCCCGGGCCCGGATCGCGACGGTGACGGCGACCGCGCGCACCCGCGACGGTGCGGTCGCCGTCACCGTCGACGGGTCCGGCCACATGACCGGTCTGACCTTCGGTGTGCGGGCCGACGACATGCCCCGGCCCCGGCTCGCCGAGACGGTGCTGCGGCTCGCCGGTGAGGCCGCCGCCGACGTCGCCGGGCAGATCGAGAAGATCATGGAGCCGCTGACCTCCGGGCGCGGGCGATGACCGCCGCCGGGTTCCGCGTCGATCCGGACGTCGTCGGCGCGCAGGCCGGCCGGTTGCGTGATCTCGCCGAGGGCGTCGCGGCGATGCGGCCGTCGTCGACCGAGCTGGACACCGACGCCTACGGCGCGATCGGCAGCCTGTTCTCCGCCGACGCCACTGCGGCGATGCGGGCCGGGGCCGACGCCCTGGATGAGCTGGGGAGCGCGCTGCGCGCGCTGTCCCGGGCCACCGACGAGGCCGCGACCGGCTACCGCGAGACCGACCTGCGGGTCGCCCTGGAACTCACGGGCGTCGACGTGGCGGGGCTGCGATGACCGCGCCGTCGCTGGACGGGGCGGGGCTGCTCTCCTCGTTCGACGACGTGAGGACCGCGATCTCCGAACAGGACGCGGCCGGCGTCGCGTTCACCGGGATCGTGGCCGGGCTCGACGCCCTGGCCTTCGTCGCGGACCCGGTCGGCGAGCTGGGCGCGGCCGGCCTCGGGTGGCTGATGGAGCACGTCGAATGGTTGCGGATCCCGCTCGACGAGTTGTGCGGGGACCCGGTGCAGATCACCGCCCGCGCCGAGGACTGGCAGCGGATCTCGGTCGATCTCGGCACGGCGGCCACGGCACTCGACGGGCTGCGTGCCGACGCCGGGGGCTGGGAGGGCGCGGCGGCGGCCGGATTCGGGCGGGCGGTGACCGGGAACCAGGAGGCCCTGCGGGCGATGTCCACCGCAGCGCGGGAGGTGTCGGAGCTGGTTCTCGGCTCCGCGTCGATGGTCGGCACCGAACGGTCGATCGTCCGCGACCTCATCGCCGAGCTCGTGGTCCGGTTGATCACGACCGCGGTCACGGCCGGGGTGACGGCGCTCGCGACCGCGGGGACGACGGCACCACTGGTCGTCGGCTCGATCCTCCTGCAGGTCGCCGACACCGCCGCCACGATCGCCCGCAGGATCGAGGACCTGGCCACGAAGCTCCGCGAGGCCGGTGCGGTGATGGGGCGCCTGGAGGACACCATGCGCACCGGCCTGCTCCCCGGGGCCCTGCGCGGGCCGGAGGCCACCGAGGGGGTCGGGCTCGTCCAGGACACCGTCCTGGAGTACGGGAAGCAGGAGGCCGCCGCCCGGGCGGCCGGGGCGGGGTCCGACGACGGTGGGGACCCACCGGCGCCCGGATGAACCAGCGGCACCCGGAAGGTGCACGTCCGGGCCGTGGCGCTACCACCTCGGCACCCGGATCGGGACTACGCTCCGCGGCATGTCGGTCTGGTTCGTCATCGCAGTCGTCGCGATCGTCGTCGGCGTCGGTCTGCTGGTCTTCGACCGGTTCCGTGGCGGCGCCACGCGCGACCGGAAGCGGTGGGCGTCGATGCGCGAGTGGGAGTACCTGGACTCCGATCCGGTGCTGCCCAGCCGCTGGCGTTACGGGACGATCCACCAGGGCGGGCCGGGTGTCGCCCGCAACCTGGTGTCCGGCGACGTCCCGACGCCGGACGGGCCGCGCCGGGCGCACGCGTTCGACCACGAGCAGGCCGGGCGGATCAGCTCCGTGCTGTGCGCGGTCCAGGTCCAGCAGTCGCTGCCGGCCGCCGTCGAGCTGCGGCTGCCCTCCGCCCCGCTCCCCGACGATGCCGGCCTGGACCTGTTGGAGCCGGTCGGCGAACGCTACGCCTTCGTGAGTGACGCCGAGGCCGTGCGCCCCCTGCTCACTCCGCGGCTGGCCGACGCCAGCGACGCGGTCGGTGAGGACGTCGAGCTGCTCTGGGCCGAGGACGCCTGGGTGCTCGCAGCGGCGCCGGTCGGCATCTCCGCCGACCGGATGCAGGATCTGCTCGCCGATCTCGCCGAGGTGGCGACGGCACTCGAAGAGGGGATGCACGCCAAGCGCCCCGCGATCGAGTCCTGATCAGGCCGTATATACGTAGCGTAGATCAACGGACACGGGAAGTGACCACCCGATTGTGCTAGCCCGATCGGGTCTCGATACCCTTTTCGGGTGGCTCTGGCACTCATCACCGGCGGTGGCTCCGGGATCGGCGCGGTACTGGCCGACCGGTTGGCCTCCCGCGGACACGATCTGATCCTCGTCGGCCGGGACCCCGAGCGGCTGCACGTGACGGCGCGGGCGCTCACCGCCCGGTACGGCGTCCGCGCCGACGGCCTCGTCGCCGATCTCGCGACCCGGCACGGGCTGTTCCGGATCGAGGCGTTGCTCGGCGGACCGGGCGCCCCCGCACTCGAGGTCCTCGTGCACGACATCGCACAGCACGGCGTCCCGCAGCACGGGGTCCCGCAGCTCGGGGTCCAGCAGCACGGCGTCCAGCAGCACGGGGTCCCGCAGCTCGGGGCCCCGCAGCACGAGGCTGCGGCTCGCGGTGTCTGGGCGCACGAGCGTCCGGTGCACGGCACGGCGCCGGGACACCCCGGGACCGCTGTACCCCGGACCGCCGTACCCGGGGCCGTCGACGAGCAGCAGACGCGGATCGACCTGGGTGTCACCGCGACGATGCGGCTGACCCACGCCGCACTGCCCGGCATGCTGCGCTGCGGCTCCGGCACGGTGATCGCAATCGGCGCCCCACCCGGGCCGGACGACGACCCGGCGACCGCCTGGGCGCTCGCCTTCACCGCCGGCCTGGCCGCCACGCTGGAGGGCACGGGGGTACGGGCGGTCACCGTCCGCACCGAGCGGGCCGCCGAGTCCGCGCTCGACGGTGACGGCCCGGCCGGGCAGGTGGGCGCGGCCACGCCCGGAGCGGCCCTGCTGGAGCTGCCCCGGCGCGCGGTGTCCGCCGGCCTGCGCGCGGCCCGCCGCGGCGCCCAGCTCGTCTCCGACGCCACCCGCGAGCCGTTGATGCCGGCCGGTGCACCGGGTACCCCGGCCGCCCCGGCGTGCGGGGACGTCCGGCAGTCGGCCCGGGAGGTCCCGGCCTGCGGCGGAGTCACGACGGCCCGGGTCGCCCCGGCGGACCGGGAGGCGACGACGGCGCCCGCGCGTCCGCGCCGTCCCGCCCCCGCCCCCGGGTGCGACCGGGCCGCTGCCGCGCCGCCGCTGCACACCCCGTCGCGGCTGCCGGACCTGCCCGCGCGGCCCGGCGCCGGCCGCTCGGTCGGCGCGGCGCCCGGCTGCGGTCGGTCCGACCACTACGTCGCCGGATCGCTGCGGACCCCCGAGCAGCGTGCCCGCGCGGCCGCCGCGGCCCGTAACCGCGCGCGTCGCCGGATCGACTCGGCGCATCTCACGGTCACCGTCACCGGCAGCTGACCCGGTGTCCCGGCGGGGTGGCAGGCACCCCGCCGGGCCGGGATGATCGCCGGATGACGACGACGGGGACCCCACCGCTGCCGAAGGCGGAGCTGCACCTGCACATCGAGGGCACCCTCGAACCGGAGACGGTCCTCGAGCTCGCCGACCGCAACGACGTCGCGCTGCCCTACCGCGACGTCGAGGACCTGCGGTCCCGCTACGAGTTCACCGACCTGCAGTCGTTCCTCGACGTGTACTACGCCAACATGGTCGTGCTGCGCACCCGGGACGACTTCGCGGAGCTGGCGTCGGCGTACCTGCGGCGTTGCCCCGGTGAGGGGGTCCGGCACGTCGAGATGTTCTTCGATCCGCAGGCGCACACCATCAGGGGGATCCCGATCGGGGACGTGATCGGCGGGCTCACCGACGCGATCACCGAGCACGCCGGGACCGTGTCGGCCGGGTTGATCCTCTGCTTCCTGCGTGACCGCCCGGTGTCCGAGGCGCTGGACACGCTGCGGGCCGCCGAGCCGTACCTGGACCGGGTCATCGGCGTCGGCCTGGACTCCGCCGAGGTCGGGCACCCGCCGTCGACGTTCACCGAGGTCTTCGCCCGGGCCCGGGGCCTGGGGCTCAAACCGGTGGCGCACGCCGGCGAGGAGGGCCCGGCCGACTACGTCCGGGAGGCGCTCGACGAGCTCGGCGTGCTGCGGGTGGACCACGGCATCCGGGCGATCGAGGACGACGACCTGGTCGCGCGGCTGCGCCGCGACGGCACCCCGTTGACCGTCTGCCCACTGTCGAACGTGCGCCTGGGCTGCGTCCCCGGCATCGGCCTGCACCCGCTGCCCGAGATGCTCGCCGCCGGGCTGAAGGTGTCCGTGCACTCCGACGACCCGGCGTACTTCGGCGGGTACGCCGACCGGAACTACGCCGCGGCCCGGGACGGTCTGGGCCTGTCGGCCGATGCGCTGCGGGCCCTCGCCGCGAACTCGATGGAGGCGTCCTTCGTCGATGCCGGCACCCGGGACGCGCTGCTCGCCGAGGTCGCGGCCTGGCGGGGTTGACCGCCGGGATCAGGCCGTCGCGGCCAGCCGTACCGGGCGCAGCGGCTCCAGCGGCCGCCCCGCACCGGTCCGGCCGCGCTGCGCGTGGAACGGCGAGAGCCGGAACCGCCGCGTCCGCAGCTGGTACTCCGCGGTGTTGGCCGGCCACATCACGACGTTGACGCCCTCGTCGTTCTGGTAGTAGCTGGAGCAGCCACCGGTCTCGTAGACGGTGCGGGCGGACCGCCTGCGGACCTGGGCGGTCCAGCGCTGCTCGACCTCCGGCCGGACGTCGACGGACCGGATGCCCTCGTCGGCCATCCGGCAGACCGCGTCCGCGACGTAGCGGGCCTGTGCCTCGGAGAACAGCAGCGTGGAGCTGGCCCCGCTGGTGGCGTTCGGGCCCTGCATGAGGAACAGGTTCGGGAAGTCCGGGCAGGTCATCCCCAGGTAGGCGCGCGGATTGCCGTCCCAGCGGTCGTGCAGCGAGCGGCCGCGTGCATCGCGTAGCCGGCGCGCGATCGGCGCGCTGGCGCCGACCTGGAAGCCGGTGGTCAGGACGACCGCGTCCACCTCGGCGCGGGTGCCGTCCCCGGAGACGAGGGTGCGGCCCTCGACCCGCACCAGTCCGCCGGTGTGCAGGGTGCAGTTCGGCGCGCTGATCGCGGGCAGGTAGGTGTTCGACACCAGCGGGCGCTTGCAGGCGTAGTCGAAACTCGGGGTCAACCGGGCGCGCAGCTCCGGGTCCGGGACCTGCGTGGCCAGGTGCCTCCTGCCGACCCTGGTCAGCGCCTCGCGCAACAACCGGGACCGCCGGGTCGACGCGAGCAGCTCCGCGCCGGCGTAGATCAGGTCGAACTGCATCTTGCTCAGGGTCGGGCTGGCGGCCAGTGCGCGCCGGGTCCACCGGCCGACCGGGTTCTCCGGTTTCGGCATGATCCAGGCCGGGGAGCGCTGCAGGACGTGCAGCTCGGCGACGTGGGGCTGCAGCTCCGGGACGAGCTGGACGGCGGTGGCCCCGGTCCCCACCACGGCGACCCGCTTCCCGCCGAGATCGACCGAGTGGTCCCAGCGGGCCGAGTGGAAGACCGGGCCGTCGAACCCGGCCAGGCCGGGTACGTCGGGCAGCTTCGGGTCGGCGACCAGGCCGGCGGCGCTGACCAGGACGTCGGCGGTGAACCCGCCGAGCGGCGTGTCGATCCGCCAGTGGCCTGCGTCGTCGTCCCACTGCGCGGAGTGCACGTCGGCCCCGAACCGGACGTGCTGGGACAGTCCGGTGGACCGGGCGAGCCTGCGCGCGTAGTCCTGCACCTCGTGCCCGGGCGCGTACAGCTCCGACCAGCCGGGATTGGTGATGGCCCGGAGCTGGTAGAGCGGGGAAGGGGTGTCGACGCCGACGCCGGGGTAGGTGTTGTCCCGCCACACCCCGCCGACGTCGTCGGCCCGCTCCAGCAGGACGAAGTCGTGCACGCCGCGGCGCAGCAGTGCCAGCCCGACCGCCAGACCGGTGAAGCCCGCGCCGATGACGGCGACCCGTGAGTGCCGGGGTGATGCTCCGGTCGGAAGCCCGCCGGCGTCCGGCGAGGACGGATCGGCCGGTCGCTGCAGCGGCGGCGCCTCGGACGTCATACCCACGACGGTAAAGGCTCCGTAACGGTCGGGCACGCGAGAGCGGTCCGTCTCACGGCGTTACACCGCGTCATTGTCGCCGGGGTCATATCTACCGATCGGTAGCCACCTCGCGCTGCATGATCGCGGGTGCCACGGACTAGGGTTGCCCGGTGCCCTCCGTCATGATCACGGGCGCGTCGTCGGGTATCGGGGCCGCCTTCGCCGACCGCCTCGCCGCGGACGGCCGGGACCTCGTCCTCGTGGCCCGCGACGCCGACCGCCTGCAGTCCGCCGCGAACCGGTACCGCGACCTCGGCGTCGCGGTCGAGGTGCTGTCGGCCGACCTGGCCGACGCGCAGGAGCGGCTGCGGGTGGTCCGGCGGCTGGCCGACCCGGACGTCGCGCCCGTCGACCTGCTCGTCAACAACGCCGGTCTCGGGCTCGCCACGTCGTTCCTGGCCAGCGAACCCGCCGATCTGACCCGTCAGCTCCAGGTCAACGTGGCGAGCGTGCTGGAGCTGACCCGCGCGGTGCTGCCCGGCATGGTCGACCGGGGCGCCGGCGCCGTGGTGAACGTGGCGAGCGTCGCCGGGTTCCTCGCCGGGGTCGGATCGAGCTACCCGGCGGACAAGGCGTGGGTCATCTCGTTCACCGAGGGGGTCGCGGCGTCGTTGCAGGGCACCGGGGTGCGCGCGATGGCGCTGTGCCCCGGGTACGTACGTACGGAGTTCCACGCCCGCGCCGGGATCGATGTCGGCGCCCGGCGCGGGCCGCTCTGGCTGGAGGCCTCGCAGGTCGTCGACGAGGCCCTCGCGGATCTGGACAGGGGACGGGTGGTGTCGGTGCCCTCGAGGCAGTACAAGGCGATCGTCGGGCTGGTCGGGGTGCTCCCCCGCGGCGTCCTGCGACGGATCACGGCGAGTTTCGACCGGGACCGCACGTGAGCGCGCACGCCGACCGGGCCCGGCTGGCCGCCCTGGTGCGGGAGATCGCCGTCGTGCACGAGCGGGTGACGCTGTCCTCCGGTGCGGAGGCCGACTACTACGTCGACCTTCGCCGGGTGACGCTGCACCACGAGGCGGCGCCGCTGATCGGCAGCCTGCTGCGGGCGCTGACCGCGGACTGGGCCTACAGCTCCGTCGGGGGGCTGACGCTCGGGGCCGACCCGGTCGCCACCGCGGTGCTGCACGCCGCCGCGCAGGAGCCGGACGCCGCGCCGGTGGACGCGTTCGTGGTGCGCAAGGAGACCAAGCGGCACGGTCTGCAGCGGCTCATCGAGGGCCCGGACATCGCAGGCCGGTCGGTGCTGGTCGTCGAGGACACCTCGACCACCGGCGGGTCCGTGCTCACCGCGGTCCGGTCGGTGCGCGACGCCGGCGCCGACATCGTCGGGGTGTGCACGGTCGTCGACCGGGACACCGGGGCGCGGCAGGCCGTCGAGGCCGAGGGAGTGCCGTACCGGGCGCTGCTGGGGCTGGCGGACCTGCAGCTGGGGTGAGCCGGTCCGAACCCGGGCCGAGCGAGTGGACGGTGCCGGGGCAGGTGGGCGTGGGGCCCTGGGCGGGGCCGTGGCCCGACGGTGACCGGTGGGACCCGGAGCTGCTCGAACACGGCGACCGGCGCAACGTCGTCGACGCCTACCGGTACTGGCGGCGCGAGGCCGTCGCCGCGGACCTGGCGGCCAGGGCCCACCCGTTCCACGTCGCGATCGAGAACCTCGGGCACGACCACAACATCGGCACCGTCGTCCGCACGGCGAACGCGTTCGGCGCCGGCGGGGTGCACATCGTCGGACGACGGCGCTGGAACCGGCGCGGTGCGATGGTCACCGACCGCTACCTGACGGTGCACCACCACCCCGAGGCGGCCGGTCTCGTCGGGTTCGCCCGGGAGCGCGGGCTCGCGCTGGTCGCCGTGGACAACCTGCCCGGCGCGACGCGGCTGGAGGAGACCGAGCTGCCCCGCGACTGCGTGCTGCTGTTCGGCTCCGAGGGGCCGGGGCTCTCGCAGGAGATCCGGGACGCCGCCGATCTCGCCGTCTCGATCGCCCAGTTCGGCTCCACCCGGTCGATCAACGCCGGGGTGGCCGCGGGGATCGTCATGCACTCCTGGGTCCGGCGTCACGCCGACCTGTCCGACGCCTGGTGACCGGACCGGTCTCAGCCCAGCGCGGGCAGCGCCCCCGGCAGCAGCACGGACACGAGTGCGATGCCGCCGCCCAGCAGTGCACCGACGAGCAGCGCGATCAGGGCGGCCCACAGGATCTGGACCCGCACCGCCCGGTTGTCCGGCGCCGGGCGTGCGGACGCGACCGGCGCCACCGCCGGCCGGTGCTGCTGGGGCGGCACCGGGCGGGGCGCGACGGGCGGCGGGACCCGGCCCGGACCGCGGGGCGGGGCCGGTGGTGGGCCGGCCGGGCGGGGCGGGGGCATCGGACGGCCACGGGCCTGCGCGTGCAGCGCCTCGCCGACCCGGCGCTCGGCCTCGTCGCGGTACGGGTCGTGCGCAGTGTCACGGTACGGGTCGTGCGCGGTGTCACGGTACGGGTCGTGCGCCGTGTTCTGCGGCCCGGTCATCGCGGCTCCTCCGGACGGCGCGGCACGGGTGCGCCGGCGCGCTCCTCCATGATGCGGGCGACCGCGTCGAGCGCCCGGCTGGCCGTCGACTTCACGGTGCCGCGGCTCATCCCGGCGGCCTCGGCGATCTCGGACTCGGTCAGGCCGCCGTAGTAGCGCAGCACCAGCACCTCACGCTGGCGTGGCGGCAGCAGGGCCAGCGCGTCCACCACCGACTGGTGTTCGGCGGACAGCATCGCCAGCGACTCCGCCGACCGGGCGTTCGCCGCGTGCGGCGGCACGTACTCGCGGGCGGTGCGGCGCCGGCGCAGCACCGAACGGGAGCCGTTCACCACGGCGGCGCGCAGGTAGGCCACGGCGGCCGTCTCGTCGCGCAACCCGGTCCAGTGCCGGTGCAGGCCGGTGAACGCCTCCTGCACCACGTCCTCCGCGGTGGCCGGGATGTCGACCAGGAGCATCGCCAGCCGCATCAGCCGCAGCCGGTGGTCACGGTAGAGATCGGCCAGGGTGAGCGGCTTCTCCTCGGCGGGCACCTGCTGCTGCCCGCCGGACCCGCCCGGGCCGTCCGGAACGGTCGCGAACGGACCGCTGCCCTCGGGCGCCGGTCTGCTGTCGATGGCGCGCAACCGGCCCAGCGTCCGGTCGACGGCGTTCTCGGCCCGCTCCTCCTCCACACTCAACAGCCTAGCGACCACCTCCGACACGGTCCGCGGGCTCGCCCTCCCGGGCCGCCGGAGGGGGCGACCAGGCCCGTCCGGCGGGTCACGAGCGGGTCCGAGCGGATCACTGCCCGTACGGGGCGGTCGGGGTGAAGCGGGTAGGTGATACTGACCCGGAGAGCACGTGCTGCACCGAGCCGTGACCCCGATGAGTTCCCGATGACGAGGAGGCCACCCGTGCCGATCGCCACGCCCGAGATCTACAACCAGATGCTGGACAACGCCAAGAGCGGCGAGTTCGCCTACCCGGCGATCAACGTGACCAGCACGGAGACGCTGAACGCGGCGCTGCGCGGGTTCGCCGAGGCGGGGTCGGACGGGATCGTCCAGGTCTCGACCGGCGGCGCGGAGTTCCTCTCCGGTACCCGGGTCAAGGACATGGTGACCGGCTCGGTCGGCCTCGCCGAGTTCGCCCACGTCGTGGCCGAGAAGTACCCGGTGAACATCGCCCTGCACACCGACCACTGCCCGAAGGACAAGCTGGACGGCTTCGTCCGCCCGCTGCTGAAGATCAGCCAGGAGCGGGTCGCCGAGGGCCGTGACCCGCTGTTCCAGTCGCACATGTGGGACGGCTCCGCGGTGGAGCTGGAGGAGAACCTCGCGATCGCCGCCGAGCTGCTCGACGAGGCGGCCAAGGCGAAGATCATCCTGGAGGTCGAGATCGGCGTCGTCGGTGGCGAGGAGGACGGCGTCGCCAACGACATCAACGACAAGCTCTACACCGCCCCCGGTGACTACGAGCGCACCGTCGAGGTGCTCGGTGCCGGCGAGAAGGGCCGTTACCTGCTCGCGGCGACCTTCGGCAACGTGCACGGCGTCTACAAGCCGGGCAACGTGAAGCTCCGTCCGGAGATCCTCAAGCAGGGCCAGGAGGTCGCCCGCGGCAAGCTCGGCGCCGGCGCCGCGGACAAGCCGTTCGACCTCGTCTTCCACGGAGGTTCCGGTTCGCTGCTCGAGGAGATCCACGAGGCGCTGAGCTACGGCGTCGTCAAGATGAACGTCGACACCGACACCCAGTACGCGTTCACCCGCCCGATCGCGGCGCACATGTTCGAGAACTACGACGGTGTCCTCAAGGTCGACGGCGAGGTCGGCAACAAGAAGGCCTACGACCCGCGGTCGTACCTGAAGAAGGCCGAGGTCGCGATGAGCGAGCGCGTGATCGAGGCGTGCGAGGCGCTCAGGTCCGCCGGGAAGGCCCTCTGAGATCCGGGCGCCGGGTCGTCGGGGCCCCGGCCCCGGCGACCCGTGGCCGGCCGTGCGGCGCCACAATGGCGGCATGAGTCTGCACGGCAACCTGCTCGAGCCCGACGACACCCGCCTGCCGGTGGACCCCGCCGCCGCCGAGCTGGACGGTGGTGCCGACCCGGCCGCGGTGGCCGCGGCCCATCCGTCGTCGAGCATCGCCTGGGCGGTGCTGGCCGAGCGGGCGCTGCAGTCCGGGGAGACCGTCGCCGCGTACGCCTACGCCCGCACCGGCTACCACCGCGCGCTCGACCAGCTGCGCCGCAACGGCTGGAAGGGATTCGGTCCGGTGCCGTGGTCGCACGAGCCGAACCGCGGCTATCTGCGCTCCTGCGGGGCGCTGCTGCGTGCCGCGGCCGCGATCGACGAGACCGCCGAGGTCGAGCGGTTGCGCACGCTGATCGCCGACTCCGACCCGGCTGCGCTCGCCGCGCTCGGCATCGACTGAGAGGGGCCGTTCCGGTGCCGGAGGCCCCCGCGCCGGGGGACCGGGCGTGACGGGCACGACGGGGCCGCTGGCCCGGGTGCGGGCGCGCGGGCGGCGTGGTGCGCGCCGGGTGCGGGCGTCCTGGCTGCCGATCCTGCAGTGCGCGGTCGCCGCCGGGCTGGCCCTGTGGGTGGCGGGTGACCTGCTCGGCCACGTCCGGCCGTTCTTCGCGCCGATCGCCGCGGTGATCAGCCTCGGCGTCTCGCTGAACTCGCGGTTGCGCCGGGCCGCCGAGCTGGTCGTCGGCGTGAGCCTCGGCGTGCTCGTCGGGGACCTGATCATCGCCGAGATCGGCAGCGGCGTCTGGCAGCTGATGCTGGTCGTCGCGCTGGCGATCACCCTCGCCACCTTCTTCGACGGCGGCAACCTGATCGTCGCGCAGGCAGGTGCGTCCGCGGTACTGGTGACGACACTGCTGCCACCGGGTGACAGCGGCGGCATCGACCGCTGCGTGGACGCGCTGGTCGGCGGCCTCGCCGGGATCCTGGTCGCGGCCGTGATCCCGGTGAACCCGATCCGGTTCGTCCGGCGCTCGGCCCGCCGGGTGCTCGACGACCTGGTCACGGTCCTGACCGACGTCGCCTCCGCACTGCGCCGGAACGACCGGGAGTCCGCCGCCAGGGCGTTGCGCAGGGCCCGCGACACCCAGACCGCGATCGACGAGCTGCGGACCGCGGTCGGGGCGGCCGGCGAGGTGGCCGCCGTGTCACCGCTGCACCGGCCCCGCCGGCGGATGCTGCGCCGCTACCGGGAGCTCACCGACCGCGCCGACTACGCGCACCGCAACGCGCGGGTGCTCGCCCGCCGGACCCTCGCCGCGCTGGAGGACCACGAGCACGTCCCGGAGGAGCTGCCCGAGGCGATCACCGAGCTGGCCGCGGCCGTCGGCGCGTTGATCCGCGAGCTCGGTCAGGACGGGGACCGGGAGCGCGCCCGGCCTGCGTTCCTCGACGCCGTCGGGCGGTCCCCGGTACTGGCCGATCCGTCGGCCACGACCGGCCCGCGGGAGGGCACGCCCGCGGTCTCGGTCCCGGTGCTCGTCGCCCAGGTCCGGTCGATCGCGCTCGACCTGCTGCAGGCGACCGGCATGAGCCGGGCCGAGGCGCTGCACGCGCTCCGTGACCGGATCCCGGACGCCGACTTGGGCTGATCGGGGGAAGGGGGGTTCCGTCACGGTACGGTCACGGAGCAGAATCAGCGCTGCTCGGCGCCGGGGCGGTTCGTCCCCCAGCACGGTGTGGTGCCGCCGTTGCCGTCGTTGTCGCCGTCGACCGCACCGATGCCCGCACTGCGAGCGTCGCCCAGTGATCGGGGTCCGCCACGTGCAGTTGCTCATCCGCTACGTCCTCGCCCCCCTCGTCCGCCTGCTGTGGCGGCCCGCGGTGCACGGCGCGGACCGGATCCCGGCCCACGGACCGGTGATCCTCGCCGCGAACCACCGCGCCGCCGTCGACACCGCCTTCATCCCGCTCGTCGCGGCCCGCCGGGTGGCGTTCCTGGGCAAGGCCGAGTACTTCACCGGCCGCGGCGTGCGCGGCCGCCTGATGGCGTCCTTCCTGCGCGCGCTCGGCTACATCCCGGTCGACCGGGGGAACGCCCGTGCCGGGCTCGCCGCGCTGGCCGCGGGGCGCGACGTGCTGCGGGCGGGCGGCGTCTTCGGGATCTACCCGGAGGGCACCCGCTCGCTGGACGGCAGGCTGCACCGCGGGCACACCGGGGTGGCCAGCCTGGCGCTGGCCACCGGCGCGGTCGTGGTCCCGGTGGGGCTGCGCGGGACGGAGCGGGTGCAGCCGGTGGGCCGGGTGTTCCCGCGCCTGGCCCGGGTGGAGATCCGGTTCGGGGCACCGCTGGAGTTCAGCCGCTACGAGGGGCTGGAGGGCTCGGCCGCCATCCGCCGTGCGGTCACCGACGAGATCATGGACGCCATCGCGGACCTGTCCGGTCAGACCTACGTCGACTCCTACCACCGGCGTCCCGACCAGTCGCTGCCCGCCGCCGCCTGACCGTCAGGCAGGCAGCACCGGGTGCCAGGGCTCGGTGTGCTCGTACCAGGCCCAGCGCCGGACGGCCCGCGGGTACGGCTCGCCGTCGCGGACGGGTGTCGAGCCGGTGGAGCCGATCTGGATCGCCCGTCCGGCCGCCGCGGTCACGCCGCGCCCGCCGCGGACCCGCACCCCGGCCGGCCCCGCCTCGACGACGAGCGCCGGGACCCGGCCGTGGAACACCCGGGTCGCGTCGCAGTAGGCCTCGCCGTGCAGGTCGCGGAACTCACCGCGGCCGACCAGCACCCCGCCGTTGTCGTCGCGCACCAGCGGTTCCGGCCGGGGCTTCCCGGACCGGGCCAGGGCGGCGGCCTCGGCGGGTGACACCGGGAACCCCCAGCAGCGGGCGGCCGCGGAGCGGCGCGACACCGGCAGGTAGGCGACCTCGGTGCCGAGCTCCCCCGCCCGCAGGAGCCGGACCAGCACCGCGGCCAGGTCGGCGTCCTCACCGTGCACGATCAGCCGGGCGCCCGGGTGCTCGGCGAGCAGCGGATCGACCTCCGCCCGGCCGGGCCGCGGGCCGACGGTGACCGAGCGCACCGCGGGATCGGACGCGAGTGACGCCGGTACCCGTTCCCGGCGCCCGGCGGGCCGGATACCGTAGAACGCACCACGGCGGCGCTGCGGAGCGCAGACGAGCAGTACCGCTTCGGGATCGGTCGACACCACTTGATCGAGTACCCTCCTCGCCGCGGAATCCGGTAACCACGCCCGGGTCCGCGGCCGTGACGAGCGTGTGTGAACTGGAGTCTCTTACATGCCCGCAATCGTGTTGATCGGCGCCCAGTGGGGCGACGAGGGCAAGGGCAAGGCGACGGACCTGCTGGGCGGACAGTTCGGCTGGGTCGTCCGCTACCAGGGCGGCAACAACGCCGGTCACACCGTCGTCACGCCGGACGGGCGCGACTTCGCGCTCAAGCTCATCCCGTCCGGGATCCTCTCGCCGGGCGTGAAGAACGTCATCGGCAACGGCGTGGTGGTCAACCCCGAGGCGCTGATCGAGGAGAAGGCCGGGCTGGAGCGCCGCGGCGTGGACACCTCCGGCCTGCTGATCTCGGCCGACGCGCACCTGATCATGCCCTACCACGTGGCGATCGACCGGGTCACCGAGCGTTACCTCGGCAAGGCCAAGATCGGCACGACCGGCCGCGGCATCGGCCCCGCCTACCAGGACAAGGTCGCCCGGGTCGGTGTCCGCGCGGCGGACCTGCTCGACGAGAAGATCCTGCACCAGAAGGTGGAGGCGGCCCTCGAGCTGAAGAACCAGATCCTGGTCAAGGTCTACAACCGGCGCGCGCTCGACTTCAACGAGGTCGTCGACACGGTCCTGGAGCAGTCCAAGGAGTTCGCCGACAAGATCGTCGACACCCGGCTGTTGCTGAACGAGGCGCTGGAGCGCGGCGAGACGTTGCTGCTGGAGGGGTCGCAGGGCACCCTGCTCGACGTCGACCACGGCACCTATCCGTTCGTGACCAGCTCGAACCCGACCGCCGGTGGCGCGTCCGTCGGTTCCGGCATCGGCCCGAACAAGATCACCCGGGTGATCGGCATCCTGAAGGCCTACACCACCCGCGTCGGCTCCGGTCCGTTCCCGACCGAGCTGCTCGACGAGATGGGCGACTGGCTGCGCAAGACCGGTGGCGAGGTCGGGGTGAACACCGGCCGGGCCCGCCGCTGCGGCTGGTTCGACGCCGTGATCGGCCGCTACGCCGTGCGCGTCAACGGGATCACCGACGTCTTCCTCACCAAGCTGGACGTGCTGTCCGGGCTGGAGACGGTGCCGATCTGCGTCGGCTACGAGGTCGACGGCCACCGGGTCGACGAGATGCCGATGACCCAGACCGGCTTCCACCACGCCGTCCCGGTGTACGAGGAGATGCCCGGCTGGTTCGAGGACCTCTCCGCTGCCCGCACCTGGGAGGAGCTGCCGGCCGCGGCCCAGGCCTACGTGCTGCGGATCGAGGAGCTCATCGGCGCCCCGGTCTCCGCGATCGGCGTCGGCCCCGGGCGGGAGCAGACCATCACGCGCTGAGCCCTGCCCGGCACCGGCGGGGATCAGCTCGGCGGCGAGCTGCGCTCACCGGACACCGGGGTCACCCCGATGGCGGCCAGCGGGGCGAGCGCGGCGAGCGCGAACCCGACGCCGTAGCCGGTCGCGCCGACCAGCGCGCCGAGCGCGGCTGGCACCATCGAGGCGACGGCGTTCTGCCCGGTGTTCTGCAGGCCCAGCGCCCGCCCCGACCACGCCGGCCCGGCGAGTTCGGCGGTGCTGGTGAACGCCAGCCCGTTCGGTGCGACGGTGACGACCGCGCCGACGGCCAGCATCGCCACCGCGAGCCATCCCGCGACCGCGTCGCCGAGCGCGAACAGCAGCAGCACGGCCGTCGCACCGGCGGCGATCCGGCGCATCGGGCGCAGCCGCGATCCGACCCGGTCCGACCAGATCCCGGTCACGATCCGTCCGATCGCCCCTGCCACCTGGCTCGCGGCGACGAACGCACCGGCCGCGGTGACGTGCCAGCCCTGCTCGCGGACCAGGTACTCGGTGGCGAACGCGGCGACCGCGAACTGGGGGACGACCAGCAGCGCGCTCGCAGCGTGCACCCGCCACAGCACCGGGGTGCGGTACGGCGAGCGGACCGGCGCCGCCCCGGGGACCCGCGCCGGCCGGGGCGGGTCGGGGGCGAGGAGGAGCACCAGGACCGCCGTCAGCACGCACAGCACCGCAGGGAGCAGCAGCGACCGGAACGGTCCGACGACCCCGGCGAGGGTGGGCAGTGCCAGCCCGGCCAGGGCGACACCGAGCGGTTGCGCGGTCTGACGGATCCCCATCGCGGCGCCCCGCTCGTGGGCACCGAACCAGCCCATGACCATCCGCCCGCTGGCCGCGAACACCGATGCGGCACCGGCCCCGCCGAGCCCGAGCAGCACCAGCAGCAGCGGACCGGGCGGTGCCTGCGCCAGTGCGGCCCCGGCGACGGCGAGCGCGCACAGCAGCAGCCCGGCGCTCATCACCCCCCGCTCGCCGTGCCGGTCGGCGAGCGCCCCCCACAGCACCAGCGTGCACAGCAGGCCGGCCGTGGGCGCCCCGACGAACGCGCCGGCCTGTGCCAGCGTCAGGCCGGCCGAGTCACGCAGCAGCGGGACCAGGAACGGCATGCCGTAGACGAACGAGCAGGCCGCGGTCTGCGCGGCCACCCCGACCGCGAGCACGAGCCAGCGACGACGGCTGCGGGTCACGTCGGAGGGCACCCCTCCACGCTAGGGTCCGTCTCAGCAGGTGGCGAATCTCTCCCACTGGTTGGGATATCTCAGGAGGCGCACTCCCCGGTGCCGACCGGCTGCGAGCCGCTGCCGGCGGCGACGCCGAGCGCCTGCGCGACCTGCTCGGCGGTCAGCACGAAACCGGTCTCCGAGTCGTCCAGCGCGGCGCCGAACACCACACCGACGACCTGGCCGTCCGGGTTGATCATCGGGCCACCGGAGTTGCCGGAGCGGACCACCGCGCGGACCGTGTAGACGTCGCGGAGCACGCTGCCCTGCTCGTAGATGTCCGGTCCGCGCAGCCGGATCCGCTCGCGGACCTTGCCCGGTGTCACCGTGTAGGGCCCGTCCAGCGGGTAGCCGAGAATGATCACGTCGTCGCCGACCCGCGCCGGGTCCGGGGTGAACCGGAGCGGCTCCTCCTCCAGCGCGGGCACGTCCAGCACGGCGACGTCCACCTCGGGGTCGTAGTGGATCACCTCCGCGTCCAGCTGGCGGGTGCGGCCGGACGCGGTTGTGACCTCCACGGTCGTGCTGGACGTGCCCGCGACGACGTGCGCGTTGGTCATGATCCGCTGCGGGGCGACCACGAAACCGGTGCCCTCCAGTGCGCGACGGCAGGCGGGGGCCCGACCGCGGACCTTGAGCACCCGGTCCCGCACCTCGGTCACGACCGGGGACCGGGCGAGCGTGGCGTCCGGTGGGCCGACCACGGCGATCGGGGTACGCGTGAACGGGCTGACGACGTCGGGGAAGCCGGAGTCGTCGAGGATCTGGCGCAGCTCGGCGGGCAGCCGGCGCGCGGCGTCCGGCATCACGCTGTCCACCCCGGCCAGCACCCGCGAGTCGCGGACCCCACTGGTCAGGGTGGCAAGGCTGGTCGAGGCCAGCGGCAGCGCGATCAACCACGCGGCCACCACCACGGCCACCGCCTGCACCCCGGCACCGAGCGCCGAGTCGACCTTGAGGGTGCCCTCGCGGCGGATCCGGTCCCGGACGAAGCGGCCCAGGTAGACCCCGGTCGCCTCGCCGAGCGCGACGAGCAGCACCACCGCGCCGATCCCGAGCAGCACCTTCGCCGGTTGTGACTCCACCTGCTCGGCGAGCAGCGGCGCCAGGCGCAGGCCCAGCACCGCCCCCGTCAGCACCCCGAGGAACGACAGCAGCGCGACGGCGACCCCGTGCCGCCAGCCCGATGCCGCCGCCAGCAGTGCCAGGATGACGACCACGACGTCGACCCAGCTCAGGCTCACCGGCCCACCTCGTCGGGACGGTCGGCGGGGTCGGTCACTGGTACTCCTCGCGGGTGTCGCTGCTCCGCCCGGGCGTTCGCCCAGGCCTCGTCGAGGTTCTCGATCCGCGTGCCGTCCCAGGGGCGTTCCCAGCCGGAACAGTGCAGCAGTGCGGACAATAGGCCCCCGGTGAAACCCCAGATCACCAGCCCCGAGATCCGGAAGGCCGGCCCGGTGTAGCCGCTCGGGCCGCGCACGGTGAACCGGTTCGCCGGGTCGGCGAGCTCCGGCACCGGCACCCGGACCACCCGCGCGACCTCGGCGGGGTCGATCGCCCGGACCGGTGCCGGGGCGGCCCAGTGCGCCAGCACCGGGGTCACGAGATAGCCGGTCGGCGGGATGAACAGATCGGGCAGCACGGCCAGCGGCACGACCCCCGCCGGATCGAGGCCGGTCTCCTCCTGCGCCTCGCGCAGCGCCGCGTGCACCGGGCCGGGGTCGCCCGGGTCCAGCGCACCCCCCGGGAACGCGACCTGCCCGGCGTGCGCGCGCAGGGTGGCGGCCCGTTCGGTGAGCAGCACGTCCGGTCCGTCGGGCCCGAACAGCATCAGCACGGCCGCGCGCCGCGCCGTGGTTTCCCGGCCGCTCGGGTCGCGCCGGTCGCCGAACCAACCCGGGTCGAGCCCCAGCGCGCCCTCCACCAGCGGTTTCAGCGGTTCCGGTGCGGCGTCGGGATCCGGTTCGGGCACGACCGTGGCGGTCACGACAACCGTTCCACGGCGGCCTCGACGTCGTCCGCGGTCCGGAACGGGATCGGCGGGTCGACCATCACCGGGGTGCCGTCGGCGCGGACGACGTAGTTGAACGGGAGCACCGGCGGCGTGCCCAGCACCGCGCGCAGCTCACCGCGCGGGTCGGTCAGCGCCGGGAGGGTCACCCCCAGCTCGGCGGCCAGGCCGAGCGCGGCCACCGGATCGTCCTCGACGTCCACGGTCAGCACGGGGAGCGCACCCGGCCGTGCCGCGTACTCCTCCAGGGCCGGCAGCTCCTCGCGGCAGGGCAGGCACCAGGACGCCCAGAAGTTGACCAGCGCGGCGCGGCCGGCGAGGACCTCACCGACGTCGACGGATCCCTCGGCGCCCAGACACGGCACGGTGATCCCGGCCAGCGGCCCGGCCGGCGGCGCACCGCTCGGCTCCGGGCAGGGGCGCAGCGCGGCGGACTCGCGGGCGGCGGCGAGCGCGGCCGGCTCGGCGGCGGCCGGGTCACCGCTGGGCAGGTTCGCGGGTGCGGCGCCACCCGGCGGACCGGTCACGGGCTGCGGCGCGGGAGCCGAGGGCCACAGGGCCCACACGCCGAGCGCGACCAGCACCGCGACCACTGCGGTGGAGACGATCTCCGATCGCGTGGCGCCGGCCCGGCTCACCGCCGGTCCCCGCTGCCGGCGACCCCCGCCAGCTCCAGCAACCGGTCCCGCTCCGGGCCTTTGACCAGCGCGGCGGCCTCGGCCGGGTCGGTCGGGCCGGTGCCGTAGGCGGGGCAGTCGGCCGCGAGGGTGCACGCCCCGCAGGCCGGCTTGCGGGAGTGGCACACCCGCCGCCCGTGGAAGATCACGTGATGGGAGACGATCGTCCAGTCCCGGCGGGGGACGAGTTCGCCCACGGCGTGCTCGACCTTGACCGGATCCTCCTCGGCGGTCCAGCCCCAGCGGCGCACCAGTCGCCCGAAGTGGGTGTCCACGGTGATCCCGGGGACGCCGAAGGCGTTGCCCAGGATGACGTTCGCCGTCTTACGGCCGATCCCGGGCAGCGTCACCAGCTCGTCCAGCGTGGCCGGGAGCTCCCCGCCGTGCCGCTCGACGACGGCGGCACCGAGGCCGATCAGCGCGGTCGCCTTGTTCCGGTAGAAGCCGGTCGGCCGGATCATGGCCTCCAGCTCGGTGCGGTCCGCCCCGGCGTAGTCGGCCGCCGTCGGGTAGCGCGCGAACAGCGCGGGGGTGACCTGGTTGACCCGCTCGTCGGTGCACTGTGCGGAGAGGATCGTGGCCACGGCCAGGTCCAGCGGTGTGGAGAAGTCGAGCTCGCAGTGCGCGTGCGGGTAGGCCTGCGCCAGTGCGCGCAGTATCCGGTTCACCCGCCGGGCCCGCCCGATCGGGCTCTCCCCGGCGGCGACCCGCGCGGCGAGGCCGGCGGCCGAGCGCCGGGTGGGCCGGGCCGTCCGTCGGGCGGAGGTACTCACGTCACAGAGCGTACGGGGGACCCCTGACCGTCGTGCGGCGTGTCGCGGACCGGGCCCACGGCCCCGTCCGTCCGGTCGGCGTAACCATCGACGGTGCAGGACGGCGGCGAACGGTCGCCGATCCCCGCCGAATGCCGCCCGGCCGCCGGTCGGGGTCACGAACGTGTCACGAAGCGGCCGCACCGGCTACCCCCGGGGCGGCCGCGAACGATGCAGTAGGAGAGGATCGGAGGCGCCATGACTGCCTGGTTGAGCGTCCTCGTCCCGCTGCTCGTGATGTTCTTCGCGCTCGGGATGGAACGAGTCGAGTCCCGTCTGCGGGAGTCCACGGTGCGGCAGGACGAGTTGGACGAGATGCTCGAGCAGCCGCGCCCGGACGAGGTACGGGCCCTGTTCCGGTCCGGCACGAGCCGCGCGCTGGAGCTGTTCCGCCTGCGTAACCGGCGTCGGCGGGGGACTCGTCGCAGCCAGGTTCCGTCGGCGTGACAAGATCGTAACGGGGCCCGCGGCGCGCCCCGTACACGCAACAGGCCCGATCGGATGAGGATCCGATCGGGTCAGTGGTGCGCACGTGTGTGGCGAAGGCCTCTACACTGACGCGCCGACGACCCGCCGTGACGATCGCGGCCGGTGAACGAGGAGCATTGCAGTGGATGAGGTTCTGATCCGGGCCGGGATCTTCCAGGGAGTTGAGCCCCAGGCCGCCGAGGCGCTGACCGAGGCGCTGGAGACCGCCGAGTTCTCCCGTGGGCAGGTCATCTTCTCCGAGGGCGAGCCCGGTGACCGCCTCTACATCGTGGCCGGGGGGAAGGTGAAGCTCGGCCGCAAGTCGCCCGACGGCAGGGAGAACCTGCTGATGGTGGCCGGTCCGTCCGACATGTTCGGCGAGCTGTCCATCTTCGACCCGGGCCCCCGCACGTCCTCGGCGACCGCGGTCACCGAGGTCCGCTGCTACACCATGGACCGCACCGCGCTGCGCGAGTGGATCGGCAAGCGGCCGGAGATCGCCGAGCAGCTGCTGCGCGTGCTGGCGCGCCGGTTGCGCCGCACCAACAACATGCTGGCCGACCTGATCTTCACCGACGTCCCCGGCCGGGTGGCGAAGTCGCTGCTGCAGCTCGCCCGCCAGTTCGGGTCGCAGGAGTCCGGTCTGCTGAGGGTCACCCACGACCTCACGCAGGAGGAGATCGCCCAGCTGGTCGGCGCCTCGCGGGAGACCGTGAACAAGGCGCTCGCCGATTTCGCGCACCGTGGCTGGCTGCGGCTCGAGGGCAAGAGCGTGCTGATCCTGGAGCCCGAGCGGCTCGCCCGCCGCGCCCGCTGAATTCGGTGGTACGCCCGTACCAGACTGTGTGAGGCTGGGCGGCGTGCCCGCTTCCCCGTCCGACTACCGCGCGGCCCTGCGCGCTCCCGGTGCGACCGCCCCGGTGTGCGCCTCGCTGATCGGTCGCTTCCCGATCGCGATGCACAGCCTCGCGACCCTGCTCTACGTCCGTGAGATCGAGGGCTCCTACGCGGTGGCCGGGGCGGTGTCGGCGTCCCTGATGGCCGGCACGGCGCTCGGCGCGGTCGTGCAGGGCCGGGTGCTGGACCGGTTCGGCCCCAGCCGTCCGCTGCTGGCGCTCGTCGCGGTGTACGTGCCCGCGGTCGCCGGGATGATCGCCTGTATCGAGGCGCGGGCGGCGCTGCCGGCCCTCCTGCTCGTCGCGTTCCTCACCGGCGCCGTGACGCCGGCGCTGGAGGGTTCGTCGCGCGCGCTCTGGACGGACCTGGTGCCCGCCGGTCGGACCCGCGAGGCGGCCTACAACTACGAGGCGATCAGCCTCGAGACGTTCTTCGTCCTCGGACCGGCGCTCGCCGCGCTGCTCGTCGTCGGCACCCCGTGGCCCGGTACCGCGCTGCTGGTCGCCGTGGCCGCCGAGGTCACGGGGACGGCCTGGTTCGCGCTGACCCGCGCGGTGCGGCGACGTTCGGCCCGCATCCATGCCTCCCGGGCCGCCGCGACGCCGACCCGCGACACCGGACTGCTCGGCGTGATCGGCCGCCCCGGGCTGCGCACGGTCGCGCTCGCCGCGCTGGGCTTCGGGATCGTCGCCGGGACGGCGGAGGTCGGGGTGCTGGCGGCCACGGAGTTCGCCGGGGAGCCGGCCATGGGCGGCGTCCTGCTGTCCGCGTGGTCGGTGGTGTCGGTGTTCGCGGGCGTGCTGTACGGGCTGAGCCCCCGGCCGCGGTCGCTGGGGCTGCGGCTGCCGGTGCTGCTGGGCGGGTTCGGCCTGCTGGTGACGGCCATGGGCCTGGTCTCCCCGCTCGGTTCGCTCCTGGCACTCACCGTCGTGACGCTGGCGGCGGGGGCGCTCATCACGCCGCAGGTCACCGCCCACTCGCTGGGGGTCGAGCGCACAGCGCCCGCCGACTCGGCCACCGAGGCGTTCAACTGGGTGGTGACGGCGGCCGTGCTCGGTGTCTCGGCCGGTCAGGCGGTGTCCGGCGTGATGATCGACCGGTTCGGTCCGGCCGGGTACGCCGCCGGCGGGGTGCTCGGAATGGTGCTGGCACTGCTGCTGTGGACACGCCGGGCGACCGTGGCCGGAACTGCGGAGCGCGAACCGGCCGGGAGCGTGCGGTGAACGGGGCAGGGGCGCTGCGGCGGCTGCGGGTCGTGGTCGCCGCCGACATGTCCGCCGCGGACGTCGCGCACGATATCGGCCACCTGGACCGGGTCGCCGGGCTCGCGGCTCGGCTCGCACTCCGTGAGGGGCACGACGGCTTCGTCGCCGCCGTCGCCTCGTACGTGCACGACCACCACCGGGCCGCCGAGGCCCGGCTCGGACGGGTCGTCGCACCCGCGGAGTGCCGCGACCAGGCCCGGGACGCCCTGCGCCGCGCCGCGATCGAGGAGGCGCTGTGGGAGCCGGTGCTCGACGCCGTGGAGGCCACCGGTCACTACACCTTCTCCGCAGGAGGACCGGGGCCCCGCCCCGAGGGGGCCGCGGCCGCGATCGCGGCCTGCCTGCACGACGCGGACATGCTCGACGCCATGGGGGCCACCGGGATCGCCCGCGCATTCGCCTACGGCGGGGCGATCGGCGAGCCGCTGTGGGATCCGGACGCGCCTCCGGACCGGTCCCCGGAGGGTTACCGGTCCGGGCCCACCGGTTCGGTGGTCGCGCACTTCCACGAGAAGCTGCTACGGCTGCGCGGCGAGCTGCGGACCGCGGCCGGCCGGGAGATGGGCGAGCGCAGGCACGCCGCCCTCGAGGAGTTCCTGCGCCGGTTCCGGGAGGAATGGGTGGAGGCGCTCGGTGACGACGAGACGGCCCCGCCCGGCCCCTGAGCTCAGCCGCGCAGGTGGTCGAGCTGGGCCCGGACCGACTGCTCGGCGGCGTCCCACAGCGAGGTGTCGACGTCGGCGTACACCAGCTCCACCACGGCGCGTGGCGACGCGTCCGGCCCGAGCGCGGCCAGCGCGGCCCGGACCTGGTCCAGGCGCTGCTCGCGGTGCGTGAGGTAGGTGGTGGCGATCTGCGCGGCGTCGCCCTGCTCGGGGCCGTGCCCGGGCAGCAGCGGGGTGCCCGCGGGCAGGTCGGCTATCCGGCGCAGCGAGTCCAGGTAGGGCCCGAGCGCGCCGTCCGGGTGGGCGATGACGGTGGTGCCCCGGCCCAGCACGGTGTCCCCGGCGAGCAGCGCCGCACCGTCCGCGCCCGGGCCGGTGAGCAGCAGCGACACCGAGTCGGAGGTGTGCCCCGGCGTCGCCATGACCGCCAGCTCGACACCTGCCGCGGCGATCACCGTGCCGTCGGCGAGCGGCTCGGTGCCCGCGGCCAGCGACGGGTCGGCGGCGTACACCGGCGCACCGGTGAGCTCGACGAACCGGCCGATCCCGCCGGCGTGGTCGGGATGGCGGTGGGTCAGGACCACGGCGGCCACCGGTGCCCCGTCGGCGAGCGTCTCCAGGTGGGTGCCGTCGTCCTCACCGGGGTCGACCACGATCCGCTCCCCGGAACCGGGCACCGACACCACCCAGGTGTTGGTGCCCTCCAGCGTCATCGGCCCGGGATTGTGCTGCAGCAGCACCGAGGCCAGCGGGTGCACCGGGCGCAACCCGCCGTAGAACGGATGGCTCGTCGTCGGTCGCTCGTCTCGCCGGCCGCTCATCGCACGGTCTCCTCGTAGCGCCAGTCGGGATCTCCGGGCAGCGTCACGACCGAGATCCGGCCCTCCCGCCGGACCTCCGGCGTGACCGGGGAGATGTCGCGGCGGGCGGCGGCGTCGAGCACCGCGGCGGCACTCGTGTGCCGGGCCAGGTCCTGCAGCGTGTGCAGGGTGGGCGGCATCAGCGAGAGCTCACCGGCCGCGTACCCGGCCAGCGCGTCGGCGGGGGCCCACCAGCGGGCCTCCACGGCCTCGGTGGTGGCGTCGTCGGCGACCTGCCCGTCGGGGACCTCGGCCACCAGGAACGCGGTGTCGTAGCGGCGCGGGCTCCCCGGCGGGGTGATCCAGCGGGACCAGGGCACCAGCAGGTCGGCGCGCAGCTCCAGGTCGTGCCGGTCGAGCAGCGCGGGCAGCGTGACGCGGCGCGCCTCCAGGTCGGCCCGCCAACCGGCGGCCTCGGCCACCGGTCCCGGCGCGCACCCGGGCCGGGCCGCGAGCAGCACCCCGCACTCCTCGAACGTCTCCCGGACCGCGGCCGTGACCAGCGCGGCGGCCAGCGTCTCGGGCTGGCCGAGGCGGGAGCCGAAACGGGCCGGGCCGGGACCGCGCCAGCGCCCCGGATCCGGCACGTCGTCGGGGGAGACCCCGCCGCCGGGGAACACCGTCATCCCGCCGGCGAACACCATCCCGGTGACCCGCCGCTGCAGGAACACCTCCAACCCGCCGCGCTCGGGGGAGTCCCGGACGAGCAGCACGGTGGCTGCGGGTCTCGGCTCGACCGGTCGCGGAGCTGCGGTGCCCATGGTTCCGGACCCTAGGTCATCCCCGCGGCGCCCGGACCGTGAGAATGCCCGCATGCGGATCGGTCTCGTCGGCGCCGGGCCCTGGGCCCGCACCGTGCACGCACCGGCGATCGCCGGCCATCCGCGCTGGACCGCGGCCGGGGTCTGGGCCCGCCGCCCGCCGATGGCGGCCGAGGTCGCCTCGGTCAGCGGTGGTCCCGTCCACGAGCGGATCGACGACCTGTTCGACGCCGTCGACGCCGTCGCGTTCGCCGTTCCGCCCCGGGTCCAGGGTGAGTTCGCGGTGCGGGCGGCGGCGGCCGGGAAGCACGTCGTGCTGGAGAAGCCGCTGGCCGCCGACCTGGCGTCCGCCGAACGGGTCGCCGCCGCGGTCGACGCCGCCGGGGTGTGTTCGGCGACGGTGCTCACGCTGCGCTTCGATCCGGCGACCCGGGCGTGGCTGGAGGCGATCCCGGCGGGCCCGCACGGCCCGGACACCACCGGCACCGCGCGCTGGTTGTCCGGGGCGCTGCTCGGTGGCCCGTTCGCGGCGTCGGCGTGGCGGGCCGAGCACGGTGCGCTGCTCGACGTCGGCCCGCACCTGATCGACCTGCTGGACGCCGCGCTCGGCCCGGTCACCGGCGTCGACCAGGCGCGCCGCGACGAGCCGGACCTGTGGCGGATCGGGCTCGCGCACGCCGGCGGGGCGCGCAGCACGCTCACGCTCTCGCTGCGGATGCCGGTCGATCCGACCGAGTTCGAGGTGTCGGTCGTCGGTGCGGCGGGCCGGCACCGCCTGGGCACCCGCCCGGCCGACGCGGTGGCCTGTTACGCCCGGCTGCTCGACGATCTCGCCGACGCGGTCGCCGCGGGCGATCCTCGGCTCCCGGTCGACGCCCGCCGCGCCCTGCACCTGCAGCGGGTCGTCGACGAGGTACGGCGGACCGTCGGGCGGTGATCAGGGATCGGTGCGGGCGGTCCCGTTGCGCGGGGTCGGCTCGCCGCCGTTCTCCCGGGCCGCTAGCTCCTCGTGCAGGCGCTGCAGCAGGTCCTGCTCGGTCGGGCTGAGCCGGTCGGCCAGGCTGCCGGGCGGTTGCGGCCGGGGCTGCGGTGACGGCCGCGGGACGCCGTTGCGTTCGGCGGGCGCGGCGGCGGCGCTCCCGGCTGCATCGTCGGCCACGAGCAGGTGCCGGGGCCGGTGGGCGCCACCGCCGGCGGGGCTGCCGGACGGCGGCGGTGCCGGCGCGTCGACGATCGGCACGCCGGGTGGCGGGGTCGGGGCGTCGGCCGCGGGGCCGTCCGGAGCGACAGGCCCGGAGGTGGTGCCGGCGTCGCCGATCCACGCCCCGGACGCCCAGTCCCGCAGCCAGGTGTCCTCCTCGGCGGCCGGCAGCGACGGTGCCGGGCTCGGGACGGCCCGCAGCGGCGGCGGCCCGTCACCGGAGCGGGGCGTCGGGCCGGGCTCGGTGGCGCGGAACGCCGCCGGTCCGTCTCCACCGGTGTCCGGTGCGTGGCCGGGCCCGGGCCTCGGGGACGCCGCGGCCGGGTACGGCGACGGGTCACGGTCCGGTCGCCCGTTGCCGCCTGCTCCGGTGCCGATCCCGGGGCGGGTCGGTTCCCGGCCGGTCCCGCCGCCGGTCGTCATCCAGGCGTCCGTCCGTGCCGTCGCGTCGGCCGGCGGGCCGGGGACGACCGACAGCCCGGACGCCGGGGCGACCGGTTCGGCGGGCCGGTGCGCCGCGCGATCGGGTAGCGGTGTGCCGGGCGAGGGCTGCCCGGCGGCGGCGCCGGAGGGCTCCGGACTCCCACCGGGATCGCTGCTGGTGGGGTCCGTGCCGGCGGGGCGTCCACCCGGCTCGGTGGACTCGAACCAGTCTCCCCCGGCGTGCCCGCGCAGTGCGCGGATCGGAGGTGAGGGGCGCGGCGCGGGATGCACCGCCGCGGCGGGCGTCTCGAGGTCGGCCAGGCGGTCATCGGTACCCGGCGCCACGGGCTCCTCCGGGCCGGCGACGTCGAGCGGTCCGGTGCCGGGTACGGGTTCTGCTCCGGGGCCGGCCGACCGGTCGCCCGGCCGCTGCTCACCCGTCGGGACCGGAGCCTGGCCCGGCGCTCGTGCAGCGGCGGGCTCCCCCGTCGTCGCGGCGGCCGCGGAGGGCGCGGCGGTGCCGGCCTGCTCGCTCCGGTCGGCCGGTGCGAAGCGGGTGGGCGAGCCGGGCCGGGCCGGGCCGTCCTGCTCGCCCCGGTCGGCGCGTGTGAACCGTGCAGGGCGCTCGGACGACGAGGAGTCGGCGGGCGCCGATGGCGCGGCCTGCTCCGCTGTGCCGGGTGGTGTTGCTGATTCGCGCGGCTCACTCTGGGCGGTCGGCTCGAACGAGGCGTGCGGCCCGGGCAGCTCGGACGGCTCAGCTGATCCGAACGGCTCGAACGATCCGGACGGTTCGGACCGTTCTGGCGATCCGAACGCCTCGGACGACCCAGACGACTGAGACGACTCAGATGGGTCGGATGAGTCGAGCGGCCGAGGGGGTTCCGACGGCTCGGGTATCCCGGACGGCCCGAACGCTTCGGACGACCCGGACGCCCCGGACGGCCCGAACGCTTCGGACGACCCGAATGCCTCGGACGGCCCGGATGGCCCGAATGCCTCGGATGCCTCGGACGGCCCGAATGCCTCGGACAGCCCGAACGCTTCGGACGACCCTGACGACTCGAACGGCTCGGCGGCCTCAACAGGCTCGCCCGGCGGGAACGGTGCGGCCGGCCCGTACGCCGAGCCGGCGCCGTGCCGCGCGGACGGGAAGCCGAACCTGGACTGTTCGGACCGCCCGGACCGCTCGTCCGGTCCGGACGACCCAGCTGACCCGGCCGGTTCGCTCGTGCCGGGCCGCGAGTCCGGGCCGCGCAGCGCGGACAGGGAGCCGAACCTGCGCCGCTCCGTCGGGTCGGTCGGAGAGCCGGCACCGGGCTGTGTCGACGGGGCGCCGGATCCGGGCAGTGCGGACGTGCGACCGGGATCGTGGTCGGGTGCGGAGGTGCCCCGGCCGAACAGCGACGGCGCGCCCGCCCGGTGGCGCTCCGTCGCCGGACCGGCGCCGCGCTCCTCGATGGGGGCCGCGGGACCGGGACCGAACTCGGCCTGTCCGTCGACGGCCCCGGGTTCGCGTCGCCGGTGCTCGGTGGCCTCGTCGACCGCCCGGGGCAGGTCCCGGTCCGGTCGCGAGCCCCGGTCCCGGTCCGGTCCCGTGGGCAGGTCCCTGCCCGGCCCCGTGAGCCCGGCAGCCCGGCCGGACCCGGTGAATCCGGCGTCGCGACCGGACCCGGTGGGTCCGGTGGGCCCGGTGGACCCGGCGCGGGCGGTGGGCCCGGCCGACGTGCTGGATGCTGCCGCGTCGGCCGGAGCCGGGTCCCGGCGGGCCCCGGAGCGCTCGTCGTCGGTGCCGGCCGGAGGCGGCGGGACCGAGCGGTGCGGCCAACCGTCGCCGGGCGCGCGCCGGGCCGGCCGGACCCCCGCCGGGATCGACCGCTCGTCGACGCGAGGCGTGGGTTCGGCTGCGTCGACCGGCAGCGGCACACCTGCGGCCCGAGCAGCCCGGTGGTACGCGGTGTCCTCGTCGTCGCCGCCGAGAACTTCGACCGACGCGGCGAGCCCGGCCCGCCGCAGGGCGGTCTGCGCCTGGTAGGTCAGCACCTCGGCGGAACCGCCGCCACTCGTGCGGGCCAGCAACAACGGGTGCGGAAGCGGTCCCGGTGCGGAACCGGCCGGGGTCGTCCGCCAGGCCAGCCGCCAGCCGCCGTCGGGAACCGGGACCCCGGCGAGCGCGTCGGCGACGGCCGCGGTCTCCGCTGCCGGTCCACCGCCGGTGAAGCGGTGCGGCATCGCCGCGACCGAGGCGGGGTCACCACGGGGCAGGCAACGGTCGGCGTCGGGCTGGACCCGTCGCGCGGCGGCCTCGGCGATCAGGTCGAGCCGCACCGACGGCGGCAGCACGACCCGGCCGGCGACCAGTTCGGCCACCAGCAGTTCCAGTGCGTGCCCTTCCTCGCCGACGGCGACGAGCTCCCGCCCGGTGGCGAGCAGGTCGTCGTCCACCCGGCCGGCCAGCTCCAGCAACAGCCGGTACGTGGGGTCGGACATGGGGCCTCCTTGTCAGCCGGTGGGCGCCGGCGACCTGCTCCACAGCGACGCGGCGGCGGCGCACGCCGCCGCGTGGTACGGGGTCGGCGGGTCGTCTCCGACCCAGACCTCCACCTGTGGCACGTGCTCGCCGTGCACCCGCAGCAGACGCTGCAGGACGGCGGTCAGCTCGACCGGCCGGTCCGCCGCTCGGACCAGCAGGACCCGCGCGGCGTCGTCCCGCGCGGCGACGAGCAGTTCACCGGCGCCGACCGAGGACACGACCGACACGGCCGACCATGCGGACAGGTTCGCCTCACCCGGCCCGAACGACGGCGGGGGCGGGGGTGCGCCGGCGAGTACCGCGTCGACCAGGCGGCGCGACGGCGATCCCGGGACGACGACCTGGGCCAGCAGGGCGCGTTCGGAGTCGGTGATCCCGATCCGGTGCCGCAGCAGCGTCCGCGGCAGGGTCGCGCTCAGCGCGTCCGAGTCACCGGCGGCCAGCCAGTTCCGCATCCGCCACAGCAGCTCGTCCGGAACCCGCCCGGCCAGCTGCAGCAGCAGCTCGTGCCCGGCCTGTGCGGTCCCCTCGGCTGCACCCATGGCCCGTCCGCTCAGCCGACCTCGACGGTCAGCTCGACCTCGACCGGGACGTCCAGTGGCAGTACGGCGACCCCGACCGCGGAGCGGGCGTGCGCCCCTGCTTCGCCGAACACCTCGCCGAGCAGGTCCGAGGCACCGTTGATCACTCCGGGCTGCCCGGTGAAGGACGGGTCGGAGGCCACGAAGCCGACCACCTTGACCACGCCGGTGACGGCGTCGAGGCCGACCAGGTCGTCGATCGCGGCGAGCGCGTTCAACGTGCAGATGCGGGCCAGGCGGTAGGCCTCCTCCGGTGTGACGCCGGCGCCGACCTTGCCGGTCGCGGCGATCGCACCGTCGACGAAGGGGACCTGGCCGGAGGTGAACACCAGGTTCCCGGTGCGCCGGGCCGGGATGTAGGCGCCGGCAGGCGCCGCGACCGCGGGCAGGGCCAGGCCCAGCTCCTCGAGGCGGGCGAGTGCGCTCACTGCTGCACCGGGCGCTTGAAGAAGGCGACGAGCTGCTCGGCGTTCGCGCCGGCCGTGACGGTGACCAGCTCCCAGCCGTCCTGCCCGAAGTTGTCCAGGATCGCCTTGGTGTTGTGGATTAACAGGGGGGCGGTCAGGTATTCCCATTTCACAGCCGGGGAGCTCATGGCCGGACTCTAACCCGGCGGTCCGTGGACGGGCCGCACTCCCGCGACGGATGGCGGTCTGACTGCGACGGGCGTCGGTGTGGGGCCCGCCTCGTCGACGGGCCGCCCGCGGAGGTCCTCCGTACGGTGGACGTGTGACGACGACCGTCCACCCCGGCCGAGGGGACAGTGGAGACAGCGTGACCGGCACAGGTCCTCCGGTGGCCTGGCCTGCCGCTCTCGCGCGGGCGCGGCTGCACGTCGTGTCCGGCAAGGGGGGCACCGGGAAGACCACGGTGGCTGCGGCGCTCGCGCTGGCACTGGCCACCGGCGGACGGCGCGTGCTGCTGGTCGAGGTCGAGAACCGGCAGGGCATCGCGCAGGTGTTCGACACCGCGCCGCTGCCCTACGAGGAGCGCAGGATCGCGGTCGCACCGGGCGGCGGCGAGGTCCGCGCGCTCGCGGTCGACACCGAGGCCGCCCTGCTGGAGTACTTCGAGATGTTCTACCGGCTGGGTGTGGCCGGCCGGACGCTGCGCCGGATGGGTGCCATCGAGTTCGCGACCACCCTCGCCCCGGGCCTGCGTGACGTGCTGCTCACCGGTAAGGCGAAGGAGTGCGTCACCCGCACCGAGTCCGACGGACGGCCCGCCTACGACGCGGTCGTCCTCGACGCGCCCCCGACCGGCCGGTTGGTCACCTTCCTCGACGTGACCAAGGCGATGGCCGACCTGGCGAAGGTCGGCCCGATCCACGGCCAGGCCGAAGGGGTCAACCAGCTGATCCATTCACCGCTGACCGCGGTGCACCTGGTCACGTTGCTCTCCGACCTGCCGGTCAGCGAGACCCTGGACGCGGTCGCCGAGCTGGGCCGGGCGCAGATCGGGGTCGGCACCGTCGTCGTCAACCGGATGCGTGAGCAGTGGCTGCCGGACCGGTCGCTCACCGCCGCGGCCGGGGGCCGGGTGGACGCGGGCCGGATCCGCAACGGGCTGCAGAGCGCCGGGATCGAACTCGCCCCGCACGAGATCGACGGCCTGGTCGCGGAGACGGTGGAGCACGCCGTCGCGGTCGCCGGGGAGACCGCCGCGCTGCGCAGGCTGGACACCGAACCCGACCCGCCGTTGCCCCGGCTGACGCTGCCCGAGGTGCTCGGTGGCGTCGACCTGGGTGCGCTCTACGAGCTCGCGGAGTCGATGACGGCACAGGGCGTGTGGCTGGAGGCCCGCCGATGAACGAGCTCGACGTGCTCGACGTCGACGCGCTGATCGACGACCCGGCGACGAAGGTCGTCGTCTGCTGCGGCTCCGGTGGCGTCGGGAAGACGACGACGTCGGCGGCGCTGGCCCTGCGGGCCGCCGAACGGGGTCGTCAGGTCGTCGTGCTCACCATCGACCCGGCGCGCAGGCTGGCGCAGGCGCTCGGCCTGGACGAGTTGTCCAACGACCCGGCGCCGGTCCGGGAGGCGCGCGGCGACCTCGCGGCGATGATGCTGGACATGCGGCGCACCTTCGACGAGATGGTGCAGGGCCACGCCCCGCCCGACCGGGCCGAGAAGATCATCGAAAACCCGTTCTACCAGGTCATCTCGTCGTCGTTCTCCGGTACGCAGGAGTACATGGCGATGGAGAAGCTGGGGCAGCTGGTCGCCGCGGGCACCTGGGACCTGGTCGTCGTCGACACCCCGCCGTCACGCTCGGCGCTGGACTTCCTGGACGCCCCGCAGCGGATGTCGCGTTTCCTCGACGGCCGGATGATCCGGTTGCTCGCCGCGCCGGCCCGGGCCGGCGGCCGGGGCCTGAGACGCATCGTCGAGGCCGGTTTCGGTTTGTTCGCCAAGGCGGTCGGGACGATCATCGGCGGCCAGATGCTGCAGGACGCGTCGGCGTTCGTCCAGGCCTTCGACACGCTGTTCGGCGGCTTCGCCGAGCGGGCCGAGAAGACCTACGCGTTGCTGCGTTCCCCGGGCACCGCGTTCCTGGTGGTCGCCGCACCGGAACCGGACGCGCTGCGTGAGGCCGCCTACTTCACCGACCGGTTGACCTCGGAGGACATGCCCCTGGCCGGGCTGGTGCTGAACCGGACGCATCCGGTGCTGGCGCCGGTGTCGGCCGCCCGCGCCCGGGCCGCGGCCGAGCAGGTCGGCGGGCCCGGTTCGCAGATCGCGGCGGCGGTGCTGCGCCTGCACGCGGACCGGGTCGATCTGCACGAGCGCGAGGAGCACCTGCTCACCCGGTTCTCCGCGGCGCACCCGTTGGTGCCGGTGGTGCGGGTGCCGTCGCTGGCCGGTGACATCGCCGACCTGGACGGGCTCCGGCGCGTCGGGAGCCTGCTGGCCGGCGACACCGGGTCCGGGGCCGCGGCGGCGGGGAGCTGACCGGCCGGCCGGTCAGACCATCTCGAAGAAGATCATCGGATTGGTGGCGGTGCCGCGCGCCCCGGTGAGGCCGATCTCGGCGCGTACCCGATCCAGCAGACGCAGGGTGCCCCGGGCGGCGGGCCGGGCGGCGGTGAACCAGTCGACGTCCCGCTCGCGCAGCCAGCGCAGCACCTCGGCGCCCTCGGTGAACGGACGGGCCCAGCGCAGATGGAAGACGTCGTGCACGCTCGTCGGGGTGCCCCGCGTGATCCGCGGGAACAGGTTCGCCAGGTACCAGCGGGCGAACCGGCGCCCGTGGTCGGCGTCCACGAACAGGTAGCCGGTGTCCGCCGGGATCTCGTCGGCGGTGTCCCGGACGTCGCCCCGGTGGAAGGTCCACCGGTCCCGCGCCAGCTCCGGCGGGACCGACCGCCGCACGTGGTCGACGAGGTCGAACGAGTGCAGGTGGCCGTGCCCGTTGTCGCGCAACGCGGACAGCATCCAGGTGGTGGACCAGCCGTGGTGCGTCCCGATCTCGACGACGTGGGCCGGTCGGTGGTGGCGCAGCAACAGGTAGGTCAGCTCGGCCTCGACGTCGTCGAGCTGGGGGACCACCGTGGGCGAGGTGTCGAGGAAGGCCCGCTGCTGCGCGATGACGGCGGCGAGATCGTCGGCGTAGCGCCGGTAGAGGCCGCTCAGGAACGCCGGGCGGTCGGTCGTCTGCACGTTCCGGATCCTGTCACGGGTGATCGCGACCGGTGGGGACGGCGGTCAGGCACCGCGCGTCCGACCGGAGTAGTGGTCGGTGCGCGCCCGGCCGAGCAGCTCCGCCCAGTCGTCGACGTCCGGGCGGCGGCGCAGCAACGCGCGGCGTTCCCGCTCGGTCGTGCCGCCCCACACACCGAACTCGACCTGCTGGTCGAGCGCGTGCGCCAGGCATTCGGTGCGGACCGGGCAGGCGAAGCAGAACTCGCGGGCCTCCCGCTGCCGGGCCCCGGTGACGAACAGGTCCTCGGCGTCGGCGGTGCGGCACCGGGCGGCGGCCCGCCAGTTCCAGACCGCGCCCGACGGCCGCGGCCGGGCCGGACGCAGCCGGGGTTTCCCGGTGCGGCGCGAGTCGATCGGGGTGACGTTGTTGTCGGTCATGACGAGGGCCCCTCGGCGGTCCGGGCGGGCCTCCCAGCGGGCCCGCGTTTGCGACACCCCCGATTCTCGGGAGCGCGGGCCGTCACCGGCAGCGCGCAAAACTACGCAACCCGGGGGCCCGGGCCTCACGGATTCGACACGCCGCGGGTCGTACGCTTGGACCGTGAGGTTCCCCCGGCGTCTGCTCCGCCCGATCGGCGTGCTCGCGGGCCTGTGCGTCCTGCTCGGCGTCATCACGGCCGGGATGGCGTTCCCGCTGGCCGGTGGGCTCGGGGTGGTGTCGAACGCCGCCGGGGACAGCGTCACCTCCAGCGCGGTCGACCTGGTCAACAACCCCGTCCCGCGGACGACCACGCTGACCGACTCCGAGGGGCGCCCGATCGCCTACCTGTTCGACCAGAACCGGACAGAGGTGACCAACGAGCAGATCTCGCCCGCGATGAAGGCTGCGACGCTGGCCATCGAGGACCGCCGGTTCTACGACCACGACGGCGTGGACTGGCAGGGGACGCTGCGCGCCGTCGTCGCCAACTCCACCTCCGGCGACGTCGTCCAGGGCGCCTCGACGCTCACCCAGCAGTACGTCAAGAACTACATGCTCTACGTCGAGGCCCGGACCGAGGCCGAGCGGCTCAAGGCGACCGAGCAGACCGCGGCCCGCAAGCTGAAGGAGGCACGGGTCGCGCTGCAGCTGGAGCGCCAGCTCAGCAAGGACGAGATCCTCAACCGCTACCTGAACATGGTGTTCTACGGCAACGGTTCCTACGGCGTGGCGGCGGCGGCACGGACGTACTTCAACACCACACCGGACCGGCTGACGGTCCCGCAGGCGGCGATGCTCGCCGGGATGGTCCAGTCGACGACCCGCTTCGACCCCGTCCGGAACCCGGACACCGCCACCCAGCGCCGGAACGTGGTCATCGACCAGATGCGCGACCAGGGCATGATCGACGAGGCCCAGGCGGAGGAGGCCATGGCGGCCCCGATCGGGATCGTGGACCCGCTGGTCCGGGTGCCGAACGGCTGCATCGGCGCGGGTGACACCGGCTTCTTCTGCAAGTACGTCGTCCAGTACCTGACCGAGGCAGGCTTCACCGAGGAGCAGATCCTCCGCGGCGGCTACACGATCCGCACGACGCTGGACCGTCGGGCGATGCAGGAGGTCAAGGCCGCACTGGACCGCGAGGTCGCGCCGGACACCCCGAACGTCGCGAACGTGATGTCGCTGGTGGCGCCGGGCAAGGAACAGCACCGGGTGCTGGCGATGGGTTCGAGCCGCACGTTCGGGCTGAACGCCGACGCCGAGGAGACCAGCTACGGCCTGCCGTACCAGCCGGTGAACCTGGGCGCCGGCTCGACGTACAAGATCTTCACCGCGGCCACCGCGCTGGAGAAGGGCCTGGGCATCAACTACTCGATGCAGGTCCCGCCGTCCGGTTACGCGTCCCCGATCTACGCCGACGGTGGCGGGCGCCCGGTGCCCGTGCGCAACGCCAGCGAGGGGCTCCCGCCGCGGATGAGCCTCACCGACGCGCTCGCCCAGTCGCCGAACACCGCGTTCATCAAGCTTCTGGAGTTCACCGGGGTCCCGGACGTCGTCGACATGTCGGTCCGGCTCGGGATGAAGTCGCTGGCGACGACCCCCTTCGTCGACCCGGGCACCGGCCGGCGGACCGACCGCTCGATCGCCGAGGTGATCAAGGAGCAGAAGCTGGCGTCGTTCACCCTCGGTGTGACGCCGACCAGCGTGCTGGAGCTGGCCAACGTCGGCGCCACGCTGTTCTCCGAGGGCATGTGGTGCCCGCCGTCGCCGATCGACTCGATCACCGACGCGAACGGTGAGGACGTCCCGATCACCGAGGAGCCCTGCCAGCAGGCCGTCGAGCCGGGACTGGCGAACACGTTGGTGCACGGCATGAGCCAGGACGACATCTCCGGCACCTCGGCGGCCGCGGCGCGAGCGGCGGGCTGGACGCGACCGATGGCGGGCAAGACCGGTACCACCCAGCAGAACAAGTCCGCGGCGTTCCTCGGAGCGGTGCCGGAGATGTCCGGCGCGGTCATCACCTTCGACAACTCGAACTCCCCGCGTCCGCTGTGCGACGGCGGCAACGGCCCGTTCGCCTGCAGCAACGGCAACATCTTCGGTGGCAAGACACCCGCCCGCACCTGGTACGGCGCGGTGTCACCGCTGGTGGCGGGGACGCCGCCGACCCCGCTGCCGCCGCCCGACCCGCGTTACCTCGACGGCGGTGCCGAGTCCCGGATCCCGGACGTCGTCGGCCGCTCGCTGGGCGCGGCCCGCGCGGAGCTGGAGGGCGCGGGCTGGCAGGTGACGACCCGGACCGTGGACAACCGGGCCCCGGAGGGGACCGTCGTCGGGCAGGAGCCGCGCGGCGCGGCGCTACCGGGTGAGCAGGTCACCCTGCAGATCAGCAGCGGGACGGTGCCCGCCCCTCCGCCTCCTCCCGGGCCGCCGCAGGGCGCGGTCCCGCCCGACGGCGAGGGCCCGCCACCCGGGGACGGCGGGTCCCCGAACGGTGATCAGGGCGAGGGTGATCAGGGCGACGGTGGCCAGGGGGACGGTGGACCACCGCCCGGTGAGAACGGTGACGGGCCTCCCGAGGGCGGCTGACCGATGGTCCGTCGGCCGGGCACGACCATCACCCGGTCGGGCGTGGATCGGCGGTGAAGCGCTTCGGGACGGGGCATCGCTGCTGGTCACGACCTAGCATGCGAGCATGGCCGTGCGGTGGAGGAGCAGGCGCACCGCGCCGGCCCCGGCCGACGAGGGACGCTGGGGCGTGGCGCGGTTGGTCGCCGAGCGCGAGGCCGCACGGCTGGCCTCCGCTCGGGCCGGCCGAGTCCCGGTGGCGGACAGCGATCCAGCGGCCGAGAGCGATCCGGGGGGCGGCAGGGCCCCCGCGGCCGAGAGCGAGCCGGCGGCTGAGAGCGATCCGGTGGCCGAGAGTGATCCGGCGGGCGGAAGGGGCCCCGCGGCCGACAGTGATCCGGCGGGTGACAGGGGCCCGGTGGCCGGCACCGGTTGCGACGAACATCCCGATCCGCGGGTGGGGCGTGACGCCGCTCCGGCCGCGCCCCGGACGGAGGACGGCGAACCGGTGCCGCACCCCGGCCCCGTCTCGCTCGAGGTGCCCCGCGGCACAGGGGTTCCCGGGCCGCGGACACCGGACCCGGGGCGCCCTACCCTGCCCGCTCCCCGGCGCGCACCTGCCGAGCCGTCCCGCGGGCTGCCCTCCCCCCGGGGCCCGATCGGCGGCACCGAACCGCAGGCGCTGATCTACCGCCCACCCGCGGTGCCGGCCCGCCCGCCGGTGGAACTCGAGCCCGGGCTGATCGGCTTCTCCCGGCTGACCCGCGGACGCCACGGCGCGCGGGCGTTCACCCTGGCTTTCGTGGCGATCTACCTGGTGATCGTCGTCCAGACGCTGTCGACCATCTTCTGAGGCGCCGGGCGCGGCCCGCGGACCGTCGGACGTCCCGACTACCCTGGCCGTCAGGGCGCCCCCGATCCCCGGAGTTCCCGAGAATCGTTGTCCGCCACGGTCGCGATCCGTGAGGAGGTGAGCCGCGATCACCACGCCCGCGTCACCGCAGCCCGCCTCCACCGCGCACCGGATCTCCTCGGTGCTGGCGATCCCCGCGTTCCGCAGGCTGTGGTCGGTCACCGCGCTCACCTCGACCGGTGAGTGGATGTCGTTGCTGGCGCTCACGTCGCTGGCGACGCATCTCACGGCGGGCGCCGGCTACACCGCGCAGAGCTTCGCGCTCGGCGGGGTCGTCGCCACGAAGCTGCTTCCCTCGTTGCTGCTCGGGCCGCTGGCCGGGGTGCTGGCCGACCGGTTCGACCGGCGCAAGGTCATGGTCACCTGCGACCTGCTGAAGTTCGGCCTGCTGATCTCGATCCCGTTCGTCGGGTCGCTGTGGTGGCTGCTCGTGGTCACCCTGCTGATCGAGCTATGCACCATGTTCTGGATCCCGGCCAAGGACTCGGCGGTCCCCAACCTGCTGCGCCGGCCGGACCAGATGGAGGCCGCCGCCCAGCTCGGCCTGGTCGTCACCTACGGCGTCGCGGTCCTCGCGGGGGCCGGGCTCTTCGCGCTGGTCAGCAAGGTCGCCCCGCTCGTCGACACCGATCCGGTGACGGTGGTGCACATCGCGCTGCTGGTCAACTCGTTCGCCTTTCTCACCTCCGCGCTGGTCGTGTTCTTCCGGATCCCGGAGGTGTCCGGGCGGACGAGTGCGGCGGACCGGCGGCAGGCGCCGCCGTCGATGCTGTTCCTGCTCCGCGACGGCTTCCGGTTCGTGGTCGACACCCCGCTGGTGCGCGGCCTGGTCATCGGCATCGTCGGTGCCTTCACCGCGGGCGGCGCGGTGATCGCCACCGCCAAGCTCTACGCGTCCAGCCTCGGTGGTGGTGACGCCGCGTACTCGGTGCTGTTCGGGGCGGTGTTCGCCGGGCTCGCGATCGGAATGGGGATCGGGCCGCGGCTGGCCCAGCGGCTGCCGCACAACCGCTTGTTCGGCACCGCCATCGTCGCCGCCGGACTGTCGCTCGTCGTCGTCTCGGTGGCCGTGCACCTGTTCATGGCGATCGCCGCGGTCATGTTCGTCGGTGCCTTCGCCGGGATCGCCTTCCTCACCGGGCTGACGATCATCGGCACCCAGGTCGCCGACGGGATCCGGGGCCGGATCAACGCCTTCGTCCAGTCACTGGTGCGGTTGGTGCTGCTCGGCTCGATGTCACTGGTGCCGGTCGTGGTCGGTCTGGTCGCGGCCCGGACGATCACCGTCGGTGGGGCCGAGTTCCTGGTCGACGGCACCCGGTTCGTGCTGGCGGGGGGCGGCCTCATCGCCGCGGTGGTCGGCACCATCGCCTACCGGCAGATGGACGACCGCGGGTTCGAGCCCCTGGTCAAGGAGCTGGTCTCGGCGCTGCGCTCCGGTGAGCGGCGTACCGGCGCGGGTGTGCTGATCGCGGTCGAGGGGGCGACACCGCAGGACACGGCCGATCAGGCACGCCGGCTCGCCGGCACGCTGCGTGGGCTGGGGTACGACGTCGTCGAGCCGGAGCACCCCGAGCAGGCCGGGGCCGAGGCCGAGCTCGCGGGGTTGCGCGCGAGGGCACTCGCCGCGGCCGCGGCACGGGCGGACCTCGTCGAACGGGTGGTGCGGCCCTCGCTCGCCGCCGGAGCGGTCGTCGTCGTGGACCGCTTCGTGGCCGGGCCGCTCGCCCGGTTCGGGGTCGCCGCCGAGCAGACCGGTACCGGGCCGGACGACGGCGAGCTGCAGAGCCTCGCCCGCTGGGCGACCGGCGGCCTGCGCCCCGATCTGACGGTGTTGCTGGACCGGGCGCCGCCGGCCCGCCCGGAGCCCGGGGTGGCTGGTGTCGAGCACGCCCGGGTACAGCGGCTGCTGGCGCGCGCCCTGGGCCCGGAACCGGGGCGGCACGTCGTCGTCGACGCCGACGGTGACAGCGACGAGGTCGCCGCCCGTGTCCGGGACGGTGTGCTGCCGCTGCTGCCCGGGGCGCCGGGTGTCGTCGTGCCGGAGGGAAGGCCGTGAGCGTCTGGGCGGACGTCGTCGGCCAGCCCGCCGCCGTCGCGGAGCTGGGCGCGGCGGCGTCCGATCCCACCGCCATGACACACGCCTGGTTGTTCACCGGGCCCCCCGGCTCCGGGCGCTCCAATGCGGCGCGGGCCTTCGCGGCCGCGCTGCAGTGTCCGTACCAGGGTTGCGGTGAGTGCGCGTCCTGCCGGACGGTGCTGGCCGGCACGCACTCCGACGTGCGCGAGGTCGTCCCGGAGGGCCTGTCGATCTCGGTCGCCGAGATGCGCTCGCTGGTGCAGCTCGCCGCACGTCGTCCGGCGACCGGCCGCTGGCAGATCGTGATCATCGCCGACGCCGACCGGCTCACCGAGGGCGCGTCGAACGCGCTGCTCAAGGCGGTCGAGGAGCCGGCCCCGGAGACGGTGTTCCTGCTGTGCGCACCGTCGGACCACCCCGACGACGTCCCGGTCACGATCCGCTCCCGTTGCCGGATGGTGCATCTGCGCAGCCCGTCCGCCGAGGCCGTGGCCGGCGTGCTGCGCGACCGCGACGGGATCGATCCGGAGCAGGCGCAGTGGGCGGCGTCGGTGTGCGGCGGGCACGTCGGCCGGGCCCGGCGCCTCGCGCGTGACGCCCAGGCGCGGGCCCGCCGGGAGGAGATCCTCGGCGTGCCGACGAAACTGCGCCGCCTGGGTGATGCGTTCTTCCACGCCGAGGCGTTGATCCGGTCCGCGGAGGGTGAGGCCGAGGAGCTGCGGTCCTCCCGGGACGACGCCGAACGCGAGGAACTGGCCGTCGCCATGGGTGCCGGCGGCACCGGCAAGGGCGCTGCGACGGCCGCCCGGTCGGCGAAGGCAGCCGAGCGCGACCTGGAGAAGCGCCAGAAGAGCCGTGCGACCCGGACCCAGCGCGACGCCCTGGACCGCGCCCTGGTGGACCTCGCCGGCTTCTACCGGGACGCGATCGTCGTCGCGTGCGGCGCGCAGGTGCCGCTGACCAACCCGGACCGGGACCGCGAGGTCCGGCTCGCCGCGTCCGAATGGGGGGCGGAGTCGTCGCTGCGCAGGCTGGAGGCGGTGCTGGCCTGCCGGGAGGCGCTCGAGCAGAACGTCAAGCCGCGGATCGCGGTCGAGGCGATGATGACCGCCCTGCACCGGGGATGACCGGCCGCTGAGCCGCACCGTCCTGCTCGACGTGCTCCCCGCGGCACTTCCGGTCCCGCGCACGGGGTCGCACTTCCCGGCCGCGGGACTCGCCATCTCGGCCGCACTCGCGTCGTCGATCCGCGCTTCGTGGCGACCATGTGCCTGCGGTGGCGCAACAAGGAAGTCTGTGGCGAGGTTTCTGCAGGTCCGGCTGCTAGGGTTCGACTGTGTCCGTCGTTGATGGCCCGGTGCCGTCCGGGGAGGTCACCGCCACTCGAGACGGGCGTGTGACGATCCCGGCACAGCTGCGGCGAGCGGCGGGGATCGAACCGGGGTCGCGGTTGGTGCTCTACCTCGACCACGGCCGGGTCGTGATCGAGGAACGGGCGCACCTGCTGGCCCGTATCCAGCAGGAGGCGATCGACGCCGCCACCGCCGCCGGGATCACCGGCAGCGCCGTCGACGAACTCCTGGCCGAGCGCCGCGCCGAGACCGCCCGCGACAGCGACACCCCACCCACCATCGCCGATACGGGCGCCCCGGTCGGAGACGGTGGTGCGCCGTGAGCGTGGTCCTTGATGCCAGCGCGATCCTGGCCCTGATCTACCGCGAACCCGGCCACGAACGCGTCGCCGCGGCGCTGCCCGGCGTGATCGCCTCCACCGTCAACTGGGCCGAGGTCATCACCACCCTGACCCGACGCGGCCACCCCGACCCCGTGACCGCCACCGAAGCCATCCGCGCACTCGGTATCGACCTCGCCCCGTTCACCCCGCACCAGGCCGTACAGGCCGGGCTGCTGTGGACCACCACCGCCCCGGCCGGGCTGTCCCTCGGCGACCGTGCCTGCCTCGCCACCGCCCACACCACCGACGAGGCCGACACCGTCCTGACCAGCGACCGCGCCTGGGCCGACCTCGACAGCAGCACGCGGATCGAACTCATCCGGTAGGAACACCGAGGCCTCCCTGGCCGCGCAGCAACGGTGCGCCCGTGCTCGGGTGATGCGCCGTGGGAGCGGTGGATGCCCTCGCCGACGGTGGTGACCCGGGCGGGGCTGGTCGGGTCGGGCAGGTCCTGGACGGAGTGAAAGAGCCCTGGACGGAGTGAAAGAACAGAACGGCTGGCGGCCGTGCGCTGGCCCGTGGACACCCACGCGTCGGCCTGAGACACCGGCCGTGCGGGTGGCCGGCTACAGCTTGACTGCTGCGGTGGCGCCGGCGGGCGTCGGTGGTCCCGTCCTTCGCCTCCGGTCGGCCGGGCGGCAGGTGTCCGTACGGCCCGGCCCACTTACGTGTCGAGCTGAGTCTGGTCGCGGACGAAGGCCGCATCATGTCCCGCCGACACTCCGAACCATCTGCATCAGCTCGATTACAGCGGCTCACTGAGGTCAAAGATCACGATCAGTCGACGCGAACACCGTAGGCCTCGGTGATGTCGTCCAGTATGGCGTTCGCCGCGCGGTAGCCTTGGCCCCGCATCCAGACCTCGAAGTCGACCTCGAACAGCGTCCCCTGCTGGACGGCGGGGATCGTCTGCCACACCGGTAGCCGGGTCGCCGCCTCCAGCACGCCGTCCTCGGTGCTGTAGGTGAAGACGTAGTCGCCGACGGCCTCCGGCAGTAGTTCCAGGCTTGTCTCGTAGTAGAGTTGGTTCGCCCCGCCGGCACCACCGGTGAGCTGGGCGCCGGGGATCGGTGGGGCCAGGGTGAGCCCGGCCTCGGTCATCACGCGTCCCGAGTCCATTCCCGCGGTCATCACCCGCACGTGGTCGCCCATGATCCGGAGCAGGGACACGGGCCGTGCTGCGTCGGGAACCTCGGCGAGTGCGGCGCGTACCCGGGAGAGGCGTTCCTCGTAGGCGGCAGAGGATTCGGCGAGCTGGTCCGCCCGCCCCAGCGCTTCGGCGACCTGAGCGGCCACCCGTCGGAAGTCCTGCTCGCCGGTCAGGATCGGGACCGCCGGTGCGATCGCGTTCAGCTGGTCGTGCCTGGCGGTGTCGAGCTCACGCCCGGCCGGCTGGTTGTAGAGGATCAGGTCGGGATCCTGCTGGCCGATCCGCTCGGTGTCGACGCCCCCCCTCGTCGTAGGCGCCGATGTCGGCGATGTCGGCGCCGTCCGTGCCGAGGTAGGCGGGGAACCCCGAGCGTGATCGCGGAGCCGCGACCGGCACGACGCCGACCTCCAGCGCGGTGTCGAGGAACGCCGGGAAGGCCAGCACCACCCGTTGTGGGTCTGCAGGCACCTCCGTGCTGCCCATCACGTGCTCGACCACACGGGTCGCACCGGCGTCGGCCCCGGTGGGGCGCTCGTCGCGGGCGCAGCCGCTCAGTAGGACCAGGGCCACCAGCGCGGCTGCCGCGACGACTGTGCGCCGTCCGGATCGTGTCATCGTCATCCTCCTCATCGCGGCGACCGCCCGCGTCGGGGACACGGCGCCGTGGGTCTTTCTCAGGGGTGCCCGCCCGGGTCGGCGGCTCGAACTGAAGTTAGGCTAACCTGAATTAGTCGACAATAGTCAAGCGTGATCGATCCCACGGGGACCTTCGAGAATCACTCCCGCCCCGTCGCCGACCCGTCCGATCACGCGAGCACGGCGCCCCGCCTTCGCGCCCGCAGACGCTCGACGAATCCCCGGTCACCCGTTCCCCTGCACCAAACATCGGTTCGTTGCAGATCGGGTACGGCGCACTCGACCGGCCGTCAGGCCAGGTTGACGAGAAGGGGGTGGGCGCACGCTGGGCGAGACCATTGCACCCGACCCGGTACCGATCGCCACCCACCGCATCAGCACCGGGCCGAACGGGGTCACGTGGGTGATCCGGAGGACGCGCCCCTCTTTCGACCGATCAACTTTGGCAGGGGTGACGCGGGGGGACGGGGGCCGGTCGCTACACTTGGCCCGCAGCACGCCGCCTTAGCTCAGTCGGCCAGAGCAACGCACTCGTAATGCGTAGGTCGCGGGTTCGACTCCCGCAGGCGGCTCCATCAGGGCAAACGCTCCCGGACTAGATCAACCACTGGTCCGGGAGCTACGCACTATGAACCATCGTCGCGCCCCACGCAGTCCCTCCGAGGACGGTGCACCGAGGGCGCTTGCCTCTCCGGGGTCCGTCACTCTGGCCGTCGCGGTCTCTGATTGGCGGCTGGCACTGTGCGCCGCGAACAGGGCGCCCAGAACGGTGGAGGTCTACCTCCAGGCCGGGGAGAAGCTGGCCGAGTACCTGGGTGATGAGCACCCGGTCGCGGAGATCACCCATCGGGACCTTCAGCGGTTCCTGGTGGCGGTCGCCGAGACGCCCCACCAGCGGACCGGTAGACGGGTCTCGGATTCCTACGTCGCCGGCCTGTACCGGCGGCTCCAACAGCTGTTCAAGTGGCTGGAGGACGAGGACGAGATCCAGACATCACCCTTCCACCGGCTCCGGCCCCCGGCGGTGCCGGAGAAGCCCGTCCGGGTCCTGTCCGAGACCGAGATCAAGAGTCTTCTCCTGACCAAGGACCGCAGGACCCAAGCCATCGTCAGGGTGCTTCTCGACACCGGGGTCCGGGTCTCCGAGCTGGTCTCGATGACCAGAGCCGACCCGGGTCTCGTGTACGGCAAAGGGCGCCGGTCCCGAACCGTCTACTGGGGAGACAAGACGGAGCTGGCCGTGCGTAGATGGCTCAGGACCCGCCGGGACGACTGGCCCGCGCTCTGGGTCAGCCGGGAAGGCCCGCTGACCACCGACGGGGTCCGACAGATGATCCGCAGACTCGGGAGGGAGGCCGGCGTCCCCGGACTCCACCCTCACGTGTTCCGCCACACCTTCGCCCACTACTGGCGCTTGTCAGGCGGTTCCGAAGGGGACCTCATGCGCTTGGGAGGATGGCGGTCCCGCCAGATGCTGGACCGCTACGGCGCCTCGGCCGCCGATGAACGAGCCCAAGAGGCTCACCGGCGCCTCGGGTTGGGAGATCGGTTCTGATGATCGTTCGTCCTGTGAGTAGAGACTTTATCCGGAAGATCGGCGATATCCTCGTCACCAGGACTCATGGACTGCCGATTAGTGACCCGATCAGCATCCGCCATCGCGTCCCAAACAGCGATGTACGCCTTGACTGTGTTGATGGTGATGGTGGAGCGATCAGCGAACTGACCTGCGGAGACCTTCCCGGAAGTGTCAGATTTGACACTTACCCCGGACTCGCTCAACTCCACGCACCGTGCGGCGAGCATCGCTACGTAGCTCTTGTCCCCACGGTCGATCTGGCCGGCTCGCTCGGCGTCCAGCTCTACGCCTCGGGCGACTAGCGTTTCTACCTGTCTCCAGTAATTCGCTAGCCCCTAAACGGTAAGACGCTCTCCAGCGAGGAAGGTTGCTCCGATTCTATGACAACCTCAGAACGGCGCCAGGCGTCTTCTAAGACAGGAGGGAGCAAAAGGCTCTCTCGCTGTTCTGGGAGTCCCGATGGTTGTTATTGACGAAGTGTCTTGGCTACTCCGGGCCAGCATGCCCAACGAGCGCTGGCTGGAGGTGGTGAGCAGTATCCAAGTAACCGGCCCGGACGCATCGCTGTACGCCCGGCTGGACGACTTCCTCCGGGGCGGATGCTGGGAAGAGATCGAGACCTGGTGTGGCCCGGAGGCCGGGTTCTATCACCAGGAAGCTTGGCACACGATGATCCGGATGGACTTCTGGTGCACCGGACCCGAGTGCGGGCGGTTCCACGAGTCCGCCGGCTACGGGGACGTGGTCCGCTGGGAGAGGCCTGTCCTTCACTCGATCCCGAGCTGACTACTGACCAGTTCCCGGGCACGGGCCGTGGCCTGGCCACCGCTACGGCCCTTGCTCGTGGGGGTCAGGAAGCCTTCCTCCCGGGCACGGGCGACATGGGATTTCACTGTGGCCATGGGCCGGCCGATGGCCACGGCGAGATCATCGAGGACGCCTCGGCCAGGAAGCTTAGAGACCTCCTCATAGGCGATGGCGAGCGTGGCCAGGTACTCATCGGTGAGCTGGCCGCCGGCTGCCTGCCAGGCCGCAGTCAGTCGGGCAAGCACGTCATGGTCCGCGTCGTCCCGGCTCGCCAGGAACCGACGACGGTTCCGCTGCCGGAGCTCATCGTGCCTGAGCTTGTCAGTGAGCGCGCGCCAAGCCTGTTGTAGCTGGGTTAGGTCTAGCTCTCCGGTACCCACTGCCCGGACCGTGACCTCCACGATCCGGCCATCCTCCCTGGTCAGAAGCAGCTCATAGGGGCTTACCACGGTCTCTGTCTCTCGCATGCGACCAGGTTAGCACTGCTCCAACTAGAGCAACTTTCAATCGGTGCTGGTGCTAGCTAGCTATGTAGCGGTACTGTCGCCTCGACTGCCGGGAGGCAGACAGGGGGTTGGCTCTGGCCGGCTCCCGAGGGCGACCGGGTCACGTGCAACAGCCGAGCGTGCTACCGGAAACGCCAAGGGGCGAGCCGACCAGGGCCACCCCGAACGGGGTGACCACGGTGGTGATCTTCGATCACCGCCCAGGGCCGTCCCGACCAGAAGGAAGTGATCACTACACATGAGAGGAACTGACCATGATCGAGAACCCAGTTGACTTCTACCTGCTCCGCCCCGCCAAGCGGATGGGCGGCCGACAGCTCGACGCGAGGACGGTCCCGGCGCCGGCCGGAACGATCTGTTTCGAGTTCGCCACCCACGAGGAGGCGATGAGGTACGTCGAGTTCGTCCGAGGACACGAGATGCCGGTCCACCCGCTGTTGGACGACGAGGACGGACGGATCGTCCTGCTGACGTGATCGCGGCAGAGCGTCTGCCGCTGCTACGCAAGATCAAATAATCAAGGAGAAGTGATGACACGAGTATGGAGCAAGCCGGAGCAGCCGGACCAGGAGCTGACGCCGGTCTGGATGGTCGCCAAGAACTGTGGGAAGCCCCCACGAGACATGATCGAGACTCTGGAGCTGCTGGGGCTGACGACCACGATCGACAGCTCCGGGTCGGTCGCGGTCTACAAGAACGATCTTTTCGAGGTGTTCACCCGGGCCGGTGGCCGGTGAGCACCGCTGTTGCGGAGCGTCCGCTCACCCTGGACCCGGACCAGACCGAGGCTGTGGCCGCAGTCGGTGCTTGGCTCTCGGAGCGGTTGGCGGACCCGAAGGTGCCGCAGGTGTTTCGACTCTCGGGGCCGGCGGGGTCCGGGAAGACCACGATCATCAGGACGATCGTGGAGCAACACGAGGATCTCAAGGTCGCGGTGACCTCCCTGGCCGGCAAGGCGTCGGACGTCCTGCGGTCCAAAGGCCTCCCGCAGGCGGTGAACCTGCATCAGCTCTGGTACCTGCCGCTGCCGCACCTGATCGAGGAACGGAACAGCCTGGAGTTCGAGCTGAAGTACGGGGATCTCGATCCGGCGGCGGCGGACTGGACCATCCGGCGGATCGACGAGCTGGAACGGACGATGTTCATCCCGGCTGAGGACACCGAGCATGACTTGATCATCGTCGACGAGGCGTCGATGGTGGACGCCAAAGTCACGCAGGATCTTCTCCAGTTCGGTCGGCCGATCCTGGCCGTCGGCGACGCGAACCAGCTTCCGCCGGTCGGGAAGACCCCGCCGGGCCTGGTCCCGCTGTTCGCCGACCAGGACCCGGACCACCGGTTGACCCGGAACCACCGATCGACGGAGGCTCCGCTGATCACGGCTGCGGCCGAGGCGGCCATCAGCGGCCTGCCACTGCCGGCCGAGATCGTGGTCTCGCCGGACGATGTGCGGCCGGAGGAGTACGACGTGGTGATCGTGTCGCAGAACAAGTCGCGGTGGCACTACGTGAAGCGGGTCCGGGAGGCACGTGGGCTTCCGACCCGACTCCCGGTGGCGGGTGACGAGATCATGATCTTCCGCAACGATCGTGAGCGTCGGCTGTTCAACGGGATGATCGTGCGGGTCGATCAGCTCCGGGTGGCGGACGCGGTCCCCGATATGGCGACCGTGGTGTTGGACGACGGGACCATGTTCCCGCTGGATCTTCGGGGGTTCGTCAACCAGAAGAGTCTGGACGAGGCACTGAAGCAGTCGCCGTTCGTAGTGGCGAGCTGGTCCGAGGCGATGACCTGCCACAAGGCTCAGGGATCGGAGTGGCCGAAGGTCCTGGTGGCCGACCAGCAGGGTGAATGGACCGGGACGAGTCACCGCTGGCTGTACACGGCGGTGACCCGCGCCCGCTCTGAGGTGGCGGTGGTCGCATGAGGTCCGCGACCAGGGAGCGGGCGATCGAGCACTACCGGTCGCTCGGCCTGCCGCTGTTCCCCTACACCGTGGAAGGCAACGGCTTCAAGAACTGGCCCAACCCCGCGATGATGGCGGGGTTCGAACACCTCTTGCCGAAGGTCCGGGTGTTCGGGGTCGCACTGCCGTCCGGGTTTGTAGTGATCGACATCGATGCCGATCGAGGTGGGGATCTCGCAGCGCTGGAGCGTGCGTTCGGAGCACTGCCGCCGACCCTGACGGTGCAGACACCGTCTGGACCAGCCAATAAGCACCTGTACTTCCGGACCGCTGAGTCGCTGCGGTCGTCCACCGCGCTGGGCGGCCTGTTCCCCGGGATCGATTTCCTGGGTACGGGCAAGCCGGTCAAGGCGGCCAGCTCGTACCGGCTGACAGGAGACCACCAGCGGGAGATCGAGGTCCCCTACTACTTCCAACGCCCGATCCTGGAACCTGCTCCGCTACCCGCGGCGCTGGAACAGGTCTGGCGCGCGCGGCAGTCCCCGGAGCTGGAGGCCGTGGGGTTCGAAGAGTCTCCGGGTGGGCGGCTTGCCACGTGGGAGAAGCGGTTCGTGCGGAACCAGCTCAAGCGGGAGCTACAGCGGGTGGCCGAGGCCGGCCCCGGAGGCCGGCACGACGTTCTGATGTCAGCAGCGTTCCGGGTGTTCCGGGACGCGGCCCTCCTCGGGGAGGACCCGCACCAGTACGACCAGAAGATCACGGAGGCGTACCTGGAGTCCGGTGGCACGGACTATCCGGAGCTGGAGAAGCAGCTCCACTACACGAAGCTGTTCGCCGCCAAGAACCCTCGGTGCCGGCCGTCGTTCTCGGCTCGCCACCGGGACGTGGACCCGGACGTTGCTGAGTGGGCCGACCGGGCGCACGCCACCTGCAAGAAGAACCAAGGCAACAAGCGGGAGCTGGTCTCCGTCCTGGCCCGGTCAGCCAGGCCGGACCCCGACGGCAGGTTCGTCGTCCGGACAGCGGGGACGGTGATGGCGGAAATGATCAAGGTGGACCAGTCCCGGGTCTCCAGGTTCCTCGCAGAGCTGGAAGCGGACGGGTTCCTGCACTCCGGGTCTGGCCAGTACACGCTGGAGGGCGACCACTGGGTGCCGCACTGGAGGTTGGATCAGTAGACAGCAAGATCATTTGCACCTAAGGGGGCCTTCAGGGGCCGGGACCCGGCGGAAGCCCGGCGCCTGGGGGTGCTCCCCCCAGTCGAGATCGTATATAGGCGATGAGGGCGGGTGAGAGGAGCCCCGCCTATATATGTATGCGGATACAGGACGTTTCCGCAGGTCAGAGCGTTGATGGTTGCATAGTGCAACAGTGTAGGAAGAGATGAGATGATCATTCAGGACGCCGATGAGGACGAGATCGACCACCGAGGCCCACCGCCTTCGGGCCTGGTGACCGACTACCGGTCTCCTGGTCCGGAGCTGACCCACGAACCCAACATCGGGTGGTTCGTGGAGGCCAACGACGAGGAAGTCAACGGTGAGGCTCCGAACCACCCGGAGCACTGTCGGTACTGCTCAGCGCCCCTACTGGAGCTGAGCACCGAGCCATGGGTCTGTGCCGTGACCGAGCAGGATGTCACGGTCAGGCCGGCTTTCACCGGTTGGGACGGCGCGAGGCAGCGGACCATGGAGTGCTGCTGTACGCCGTGCCTGTTGTGGTCTCGACCGAAGACGGCGGGACGCCCCAGGAAGGTGTGCGAGCACAGCGAGTGCCGCAAGCGCTACGAGCGTGAGCGGAAGCGCCGGCAGCGGAAGCCGTGCCACGGCGGTGAGGGTTCCGGACGCCCGATCACGGGTGATGGAAGTCACTTCATAACAGGCCGGAATTCTGCTTAAACTGTCCCGATAATTCCTTGTATTAATAGAGGGGTAAGGTCCCTGGCCCCTCACCGAGAAGATCAGCGAGCGCTCTTAGGAGCGTAGTCCTCTCACCTGAGCCCCGGAGGTTTCACTACCTCCGGGGCTTTCTTATGCCCAAATGCTTGAACAACACCTGGCAGGAGCCATGAACAGCGTTGCTGTAGAGAAGACCAAGACAGCGTTCGGTGTCCGAGCCGCGCTGTCGCTGATGCCTGAGAACAGTCAGGTAGCCAAGGCCGCCCGGCTGGGCTGTTCCGTTCAAACCTTGTACCGCTGGTGCTCGGGCGCCGCGTCACCGTCGGAACAGTCTCTTGCCCGGCTCGCCCGGTGCGCCGGCGTGGAGCAGGAATGGATCAGGCGCGGCGGGATCGACGAGTGAGCGGGACAAGCGGTTCTGAGCAGCGCGAGGATTCTCGCCCGCCTTTCACCGGGTCAAAGGAGCCTTGTGGCCGGGAAGGCTGTGATCAACCTATAGTTGCTGATCTACCGTACTGCTCAACCCTCTGTTCTGCACTCGCCAACAAACTCGCTCGGCGACGGGAGAAGCTGAGATCAGTTCAAGCCTCTGAGCGTGATCCCGAGATAATCCGGTTGTTCACCGAACGGGTAGAAGCCCTGGAAACCGCTGCCGAGTGGATCGATGCCGATCGGCGAGCGGGTGATGAGTTGAACGAGATTTTCCGGCAACGGTTTAAAGAACAGTCCAGGCGTGGTGAAAGGTGATCCCGGACAAGGGTCCGGGTAGCCCCTGCTCCGGGTGCGGTCTACCCCTGCCCGGGTCGGCGCACCCCAGGGCCGTCTACTGCGAGGACTGCAAGGTCCGGACCGCCCCGGGCGCGGTCCAGTGCCCGTTGAGGTACTGCCTGCGGTGGTACCGGCCGGACCCCCGCCGCCCTCACAGGTGCACCCGGGGGCCGGACAACGAGGACGGGCTAGCAGAGCTAGAGGCACAGCAGGACTTGCGGGTGCTGCACGGGCCGCCGGCCCCGCCGCGTGCGCTGGGCTTGCAATGAGAGCACAGGACAGTAGCGCTCTGGGTACAGAGCGCAGCAGAGCAGAGCAGGACTACGCACAGCGTGCAGCAGCAGTGCAGCGTGCAGTGGCACAGCAGCTTCCGCCGCTGCTAGTGGCAGGACTACAGCAGCGGTTGGCAGAGGCAGCGCTCCGGCTGCACTGGGAGCGCGTGGCCGCAGAGCTTGCAGCAGAGCTCAGGGGGGGCGCCGACCAGCAGCGCCGGCCCGGGGGGTGTACCCCTCCCGCCCGCCCGCGAGGCCGCCCCGTATTGCGGCCAAAAGATCTTGTACGTCGCAGACGTTCCCAGGACTTCCCGAAAGGACTAAATTGGACACAGACCAGCCCAGCGGCCTCGGTCCCGCTGGCCAGAAACTCTGGACCGAGATCATCAAGGTGTACGACCTCGCTCCGGGCGAGGTCCGGATGCTGGAGGACGCCTGCCGAGAGGCGGACCTCATCGCGGCGATGGAAGCCGCCTGGATCGCCGAGGGCCAGGCGTTCACCGCACGCGGCTCTCAGGGGCAGGTGGTTGCTCACCCCGTCGTGAGCGAGCTACGCCAGCACCGAGGGACGCTCCGCCAGATCCTCGTGGGCCTCAAGCTCCCGCACCCCGACGACGAAGTACCCGAGCGAGAAGACGCCGGCCCGATGAGTGGCAACCCACGGGGCCGCCACGAGTCCTCGCGACCTCCGGTCGCTCCGATGAGCCGACAGGACAGCGCCAGAGTCGCGGCCCACGCGCGTTGGCACAGAAAGCCTGCTCGTGGCCAAGCTTAAGAACCGGAAACCCAAGACTGGTGGACCTTCACCACACGAACTACGGCGAGAACAACTACGCCAGTACCGAGCCGCCATCGTGGAGCGATGCGGCCCGGATTCCCTCCTCCTCCAGAACCCGGTATTCCGGGAGTTAACCGACCAGGTTACCGACCCTCGTGGCCTTCCGGCCTCACGGGAGATCGAGAGCAATAGCAATGACTAGTGACAAGCCACTGACCCCAGGAGGTCAGTACCTCTACGGGATGCTGAAAGGCGTTCCGGCTGTGGAAGCCCGAAAGTACGGGCTTCTGAGCGACAACCCAAAGAACGCTAAGGCGCCTGAGCAGTACGATCGCCGACCTTCCCCCGGAGGTGGTCGGACGGATCATCCTGACGGTCGCCCGAGAGCGACTGATTCATCCGCCGGCCACGGAGCCGGTGACCCGATCCCGTCTGCGGATCGTGACCGCACTGCCTTTTTCGACATGATTTTCGACCGACTTAACGGAGGATTCCACCGATGAACATCGACACTATTTCCAAGCTGAATGACTACGCTCAGATTCCGGGACGGTTCCAGGCCGCCGGTTTGGAGGTGCCGGAGGGTTTCGCCTGGGCCGTGGACGCCTACCGGTGGACGGTGGACGTTCCGGCGATGCCCGTGATGGATCGGATCATGACTGCCAGGACCAACCAGGAGTTCCAGAAGGCAGCGGCTGAGTACGTCCACGCTGTTGAGCAGCACAACGCGTTCGCGGGCCCGGTCGCCCAGGAGATCAACCGGACTCGCGGGTCGGTCCTGATGAACGCGTTCAAGCAACACAAGCCGGAGCTGCTGGAGACCGTCATCGCCGCCTACGACCGGCAGGCCCAGACGGTCGGGCCGCTCCTGGCCGGGCTTCCGGAGCTCCGGTCGGCCAACCTGTTTTCTCTCGGTGTCGAGACCGCTACCGCGCTGGTGGCCGCGCGGGAGGAGGTTGACACGCTCCGGACGATCCTGGGTGCTTATCTCGCCATCCTGAGCGAGCGAGAGCCTAAGGTGCCCGGAGAGTCGTTCCTGGTCAGGCTCGCTGAGTTCGAGGACTCGCGACAGCTCGCGGAGGCTGCACGATCAGTGCACCAGGACGGAGCGACTGCTCCGGTCTCACCGTTCCTCGGGCTGGTGACCGCCGGCGCCCGGCTCCGGCTGGCGACGCCGTCGGATGCCAGGGACCATCTGCGACAGCTCCAGGACGCCGCCTGATGGGCTGGCCCTGGAAGCACAACTCCCGGGTAACGAGCACCATCGAGATCATCATCAAGCCTGACGGCGTAGACGTAGAGATCGAGGATTCCCGAGACGCCCGGAAGGCGATGAGACTCGCCTACCAGGCGGAGCAGATCCTAGAAGCCTGGCGAGCAGTAGATGAGGCCGAGGCCGAGTACGAGCGTGACCAGTGGAACGCTGCCGCTACCTCTGATCAGGTTTTCAACGCAGGCATGGACCACCTCAGGACGATGGCCGCTGATGGCCATCTCGGCGCCAAGATGATCCTGGACCCGTGGACCGAGGACCAGAGGATTCTGGTCGATAAGATCAGAGACGGAATGTAGCCCTCAGACCCCGCGCTGGGCCCTCAGAAGGCCCGTAGAGCGCGTCTTATCATTCCCGAGGGTGATTACCTACCCTCGGGATAAAAGTGTCTCAGATTCGCTCTCCTGAGGCAGGAACGGGCCTTCTAGAGGCTGCCGAGAAGAACGCTCTCGCCTACACGTTGAACCTGGCCCGTAGGAACCTCACCGTAGAGGTTCGGCGCGGCCTGGTTGCCGGTCTCCGGGCCGATGGGAAGACTCAACAGGAGATCGCGGACACGCTTGGTGTGTCTCGTCAAACTGTGCAGTTGGACCTGAGCAACGACGACGTTGCCAACATTGGCAACGTCCCCACCACCATCACGGACACCAAGGGTCGACAGCAGCCGACCCGCAAGCCGCGGAAGGCGGCCGAGAAGGCTTCGCCGGCCAAACCGCGTGTAAACGTTGACCAGACTCAACCGAAAGGACGCTAGCCTTCCGGCGCTTCGCAACGGAGTGCTCGCGACCGAAAGGAGGTGAGAAACATTCAGAACAACAACCCGAAGGGCAGTTGTGAGGCTTCGCAGTCTCGGACTGCTCAGACTGTGACTATCGGCTACGCCGTTGAGAACGGCATGGCTTTTCCGGTCGTCGGCTGGACCGACGATCATCGTCCTGTGATCCGGGACGGCGATGAGTCCCGACCGATCACGGCGAGCGTCTGGCCCGACCAGGCCACGGCGCTCTTGACTGACCAGGGCTAAGCTCTGCCCGAGGGCCCGGCTTCAGGGTCGGGCCCTTCTGTCTGGCGTGACGCCTCCAGTTGCGCCTTGACCTTCTCCAGGTCGAACCGAGCTTGCCCGCCGTGCGTGGTGACCTCTGGCGTGATCACACCGTCTTTGACCCACCGGAAGATCGTTGTCCGGCTCACTCCGAGGGCAGCGGCGACTTCGCTGGAGCGCAGTAGTCGCTGGTCCCTGGGCACCTGGTGATCCTCTCATCCGCAGGTCGGAAGGCGAAACCAACCTGCCGCTTGTAACCGATGGAACAGTTTGCTAGCGTCGTCCGTAACCGATGAAACCGTTCGAACCGATGGGACAGGCGGAGTGAGGATGGGTACCGAGTCAGCACTGACTGAGACCACGGTCCAGGTCACGATCACCAAGGCGGTCTGGGAGCGGATCGCCGTGGTGGAGCCGGGTCCGGAGGAAGCCGGCCTGGAGGTCTATCAGGAAGCGGCTTCTTGGTTGGCGGGGTTCCTGCTGGGTTCGGTCCGCGCGGCTGTCTGTGAGGACCCGCGATGACCATGCTGTTGCTGCTCACCGTGTTCGTGGACGTGGTCCGGCCTGGCCGTGGTCTGGTGACGGGCCAGGGCTGGCAGGGCGAGATCGTCCGGGACGGGTCTGCCTACTCGGTGGAGAACCAGGATCAGGAGGTGATCGGGCGCGTTCGGTCCTACCGGGACGGCGCCCGGCTGTTAGCCGAGCACTACGGCCACCCGGGCCAGGGTGTCCGGGTCGACATCGATCATGAGCATCGTCGCCGAGGGCGGTTGTTGTGAGCCGGTGTTGGGGTGGCAACTCTGAGGGTCGCCACCGCCTGGACCGGAGCAAGCCGCACGGACCGTTGTATTACGCCCCGATTCTTCCGCCGTCACGGCGCACGGAGCGGGTCGTCCTCGCTCTCGCCGCCGGAGCACTACTGATTCTTTCTATTCTCGCGCTGTTCGCATTCTGAGCCCGCAGGGCTATTCACCAACACTGAGAAACCACACCGTAGGAGAAGACTGTCATGCGATCGATCCCTGTCGACACCAGCAAGGTCCAGTTCATCGGCACCGGGAAGGTTGCCGAGCGAGCGGAGTACGTGGAGCTGTCCAACGGTGAGCGTCGCCGGTCCGGTAACCAGGCGACCGATCCGGACACCGGTCTCCCGCTGTACGTCGTGGACGTCCTGGTCAACGACCCGGAAGCTCAGCGGGCCGAGATCGCTGCGGTGAAGATCCCCAGCGCTACCCCGCCGGAGACTCAGATGGGTCAGCCGGTGGCGTTCCGTGACCTGGTCGCGGTCCCGTACGTCGATTCCCGGTCCAACCGAGTGGCTATGTCGTTCCGTGCGAGCGGTATCGACACCGGTCACCAGCGCGGCGCCAAGGATCAGGCCGCGTAACCCCTGTTCCGTCCCCTTCCCGGCCCGGCCAGCTCTCTTCCCCGGAGCTGGTCGGGCTTTCTTTCTGTCTGAGGAGAATCTGTGCTCTGGTGGCGCCGGACGGCTCCGGATCGAGCCGACCAAGCTGAAGTGGACCGGTTGGTGGAGTCCTGGTCCCGGGTCTGTGAGTCGATCGGCCTCACCGATGACCGGGACACGGTTACCGGGGTTACCCATGTCGTTCCGAGGATCGAGCACGTCACTCTGGGGGGCCGCTGTGCGGAGCACGCGACCGAGGAACGAACCTGTGGTTGCGCTCCCGCGCCGACCGTGTTGTCGGTCCGGCTGGTGCCCGGGATGCTGGTGGAGGACATCAGGGACAAGGGTCGGCGGATCGCCCGGTCGATGGGTGCTCAGAGCCTTCGGGTCGAGGCCCGAGGGTTCACCCATGCTCTGGTCACTCTGCTCACCGAGGACCCGCTTGACCGGGTCCTGAGCCTGCCTGAGGGGCCGTTGACCGGTCCCGTCCTGATCGGTACCGATGAGCAGGGCCAGGACCTCACCGCCGGCCCTGCGGACCTGGGGCACCTGGCCGTCCAGGGCGCCACAGGCTCCGGGAAGTCAGCGTTCCTGTACGCGCTGCTCTCCCAGCTCGCCGCCCGCGACGGCGTCACCGTCACCGGTGTAGACCCGTCCGGCATCCTGCTCCGGCCCTTCCAAGGGTCCCTGTTGGGACTGTCTGATCCCGAGATCATCGCCGACCACGTGCACCGGCTGGTGGTCGAGATGGACCAGCGGATCAAGCGTATCCCTCGTGATCGGGACTGCCTGCCCGAGTCCGAGGGTCTGCGGTTCTTGGTGTTCGAGGAGTACCCCGGACTGCTCCGCTACCTCGACGCTGCCGACCCCAAGATCGGCAAGCGAGTCCGGGCCCTGGTGGCTCGCCTGCTCGCCGAGGGCCGCAAGGCCGGCCTTCGGGTCATCCTCGTTGCCCAGCGAGCCGAGGCAGCCGTGATCGGCTCCACCGAACGCGGCCAGTGCTCTACCCGGGTCTCGTTCCGAGTGGACGGACCCGACGCGGTCAAGCTGCTACACCCCGACGCTGATCCCGATACCGCTGCTGCTCACGCATCTTCGGTCCCGGGCGTGGCCCTGGTGTCCTCGCCCGGCCGGCCCCTGACCCGAGTCCGGGCACCGTGGATAGGCGGCTACAGCGAGTACGTCCGCCGGATCAGTGATGCCGCGTGAGTGCCTGGCGTTCCCCTAAAGCCCCTGAGCGCCCGCAGGTCGCGATGGTTCTTGAACCTCCGGTTCGAGCCCCTGTCCGTCACGTCGGCACGCGTAGCGCGTGCACGGCCGCTGTAGGGCCCGCAACACCCGTCCCGTACCGCCGGCCGACCTCCGCAGGCTTGCGGGTCCTGCGGCGGCCGTGCTGTCCCTGGGATGCCGTCGTGATGGGCGGGGGCGGCCCCCTGTCCGGAGCCGAGGCCCCCGCTGGAGGCGTCCTGTGAACGGGTCCAGGGCCGCCGGCCCGGCCGCGCCGCCGAAGGCGGAAGCGGCCGGGGGGGGGGGGGCCCCCCCCCCGCGCGGGGAAAGGGGGGGTAAAGATCGGGGGGGGGGCCGGGGGCGGG